>JANRIZ010000094.1:0-21560 GCA_033764445.1 Verrucomicrobiia bacterium
CTGCACCCAGTAAATTTCGCACATGGCCAGTCCCATGCCGCCCGCGTGTTCCTGCCACGGCCACGTATAGGTCACTGTCCCGGGTCCGGCCGTGACTCGTTTGCCTTCAAATTTCCACTCCACGGTGCCCTTGGCGACAAAGATCAGCTCCAGACCGGGATCCTTGTGCAAACCCAAAGGACGTGCGGATTTCTGGGAGATCCACCGGCCCCACATGGAAAAGACTTTTTTCAGCATGTGCATAATTTACCACTGTACCGACGGATAAGACAAGCCGCCGGTAAAATGGTAGCATTTTAAAAATTAAAACCTCCCCCAGAGAATTCTATGAACTCCACCCTCGAACATCCCCTGACACTCGCACACTCCGACCTGGAACTCTTCAGAACAGAGGGCTACCTGGTCATGCCGCAATTTTTCGAACCCCGCGAGATTGCGGCCATGCTCAGGGAACTCGAACGATTCAAATCCGAGGGACTTATCCGCAATGTCTCCACCGCCGGTGACGGTAAAACGCATTCAAACGAGAGGGTCAATCTGCAGATTTGCCCGATCACCCCCAGAAGCGAACTGTATCGCGCCCTTCCCTTCCATCCGAAAATCCTCTCGGTGGTCAGCCAGCTGATCGGGGAACCCTTCGAACATCATCTCGACCAGATTTTCCTCAAACCCGCCCGCAACGGGGCTGGCACGAGCTGGCATCAGGACAACTCCTATTTCTTCATTTCGGATCCGACCAAAGGGGTCGGCATGTGGGTGGCTCTCCATGATTCCCATGTTCTGAATGGAACCATGCACGTCATTCCCCGCGCATTTGATGTTGCGCTCGAACATAAACGTGATCCGCTCAGCGACCACCATATCCGCTGTTTCCCGGATGAATCCAAAGCCATTCCCGTGGAAATGAAGGCGGGTGGCGTTCTCTTCTTCAATTACGGGGTCCCTCACTGCACCAAATCCAACCAGACGGATTCCGACCGCGCGGGTCTGGCCCTGCACTTTTTGCGAACCGATTTCCGTCACAAAGAAATTGCTGCGGCTGGCGCGTATCCTGGTCCCTACCTGCGCGGCCCCCTAGCCTCCGGCGGGCAAAATGAACATGGCAAACTCATTGAAGGCACCTGGTCTGAGGAAGTCGACCGCATTGTGGGTTGAAGCCCCCGTTCGGATCAGTGCCGATTTTCCTGCTCAAAATAGTTTAGAATAATTGCAATATCCTGCCCCGCGCCTGCGATGGATGACAGTAACCCCTGTCACTTCCATCCATGCACCCAATCCCCGCCTCCCTCGTCCGGCTTTACCGCCGCTTCATCCAACCTCTCTCCGCCATGCTGCTCGGCTCACTGAGCTGGTCTCCGCCCGGATGGTTTAACAGGCTCGTTTCGCACGGCATACAAAAGCCGCGAACTTTTATTGTTCTGGGTGCCGTCCTCTGCTTGGCGGGGCTGGGTTGCTGGAAATTTCACGTATGGCAACAAGCCCAGCCCAAACCACGCCTCATCAGTGGCCAGGTCTCCGGCCCGGATATTTCCGGAATTTTCCCCCAGTCTTTCTCCCTGACTTTCGACCACAGCGCCGCCCGTCTGGAGGACATCGACAAGGCGATCAACTCCGGCACGCATCTTTCCCCCTCCCAGCCGGGGGTCTGGAAATGGAGCGGCGACCGTTCACTCCAATTCACTCCCAATGCCCCTTGGCCTGCGGGCACAAAATTCCGGGTGACTCTGGATCGCAAACTCTTCACGCCACAGACGCGGCTGGCCCAGTACAAGTTCGATTTTCAAACGCCGCCTCTGACTGCCTCCTTTGATACCCTGGAAGTGTACATCGATCCCCGCAATCCCAAAACAAAACAGGTCACGGGAACAATCCGATTCAATTATCCGGTCCGGCGGCAGGATCTGCACGGCCACCTGACCTATTCTGTGATCGGTCAGGAACAGATATTTCCGGGTAAAACAACTGGCGAGTCCGTTTTTGAAATCACCACGGATCCGGCTGACCCTAAACTTCTGTATTTACGTTCCGCCCCAATCTCTCTCCCCGCTCAGGAAAGTTTCCTGAAGGTGATCGTGCCCAAGGGCCTGCCGACTCTTGACCGGTCCGGCAAAACTTTCGAAGCCGTCACCAAGGAAGTCACCATTCCCACGCTTTCCAGCATCTTCCACTTCAAATCCTCTTCGGTCCAGGTGATCAAAAACAGGAACAACTTGGCGGAACAGGTTCTGATTCTCCAGACCAGTGTCCCGGTCAAACCATCCGACCTGGCCAAAAACCTGAGGGTCTGGCTGCTGCCAAAAAGAGACAATGACGGGGTGTGGTCAGGCCCTGCCGAGATCACTCCGGAAATTCTTCAGAAATCCCAGTCTGTCCGCACACGTCTGATCGCCTCTGACAAGGAATTCGACTCCCAATTTGCGTTGGTTCTCGAAGTCCCCGCCGGAAAACAGATTTTCATCCGGGTGGCACGCGATCTGAAATCGCTCGGGGATTTTGCCCTGCCCCTGAATTACGACGCAGTTCTGAACACACCGGAATTCCCCGCAGAAATCGCCATTCAGGGGGAGGGTTCACTGCTGGCACTCAGCGGTGAAAGAAAATTATCCGTCGCCCTGCGCGCGGTCCCGGTCATGGAGTCCGGTTTCGCCCGCATCCGTGATTCGGAAATCAACCATCTGATCAGCCAATCGGCGGGATCGATCTCCAACCCATACTTCCAGAGTGCCACCTTCGGCGAGGAAAACATTTCACAGATATTCACGAGGGAAACGGCTTTCTCTGCGGACTCCACCCAGGCTTCCGCTCCCGCCTACACGCCGGTGGACTTTACGGAATATCTCAAGGCCCTGGGCCACCTCCAGCACGGGCTCTTTATTCTCAATCTCAGGGGCTGGGACAAAACCCTCAAACAGGCGGATGCCGAGGCGGAGGAACTGGACCAGCAACGGATCGACCTGACGTCCAACCCAGGTCAACCCACTCCCGGGACTCGCCGCCTGCTGGCTTCCGACCGGCGGCTGATCCTAGTGACGGATATGGCCCTGATCGTGAAACAAAATGCGGATCACTCCCGTGATGTCTTTCTCCATTCGCTGGAGAAGGGCGGACCTGTTTCTGCGGCGAAAATTTCGGTCATCGGAAAAAATGGGCTTCCGTTGGCCACGGTCCAAACGGATGCGGAAGGATGCGCCTCTCTGCCGGATTTGGATGATTTTAAAAATGAAAAGGAGCCGGTGGCGATTCTCGCCCAAAAGGGGGATGACCTGACTTTCCTCCCCTTCCACGATCAGGAACGGCAAATCAATTACTCCCGCTTCGATATCGGTGGAGAAGCCGCCGACAAGCCGGATCAGCTCAGCGCACTGGTTTTCTCCGACCGAGGTCTGTACCGCCCAGGTGACGAGGCAAAGCTCGCGCTGATCCTCAAACGTCTCGACTGGAAGGGGCCACTGGATGGTTTGCCCTTGGAGATCCGTCTCACCGACCCACGCGGTCATGACGTATCCACATGGACGATTCAATCGCCAGGGGCGGGATTTTATGAATGGACCTGGCAGAGCCGGGAACAATCCCCGACGGGGCAATACCATGTGCAGGCCTACCTGGTCCACAGTCCCAAGTTCAAGGAATTCATCGGAAGCACCGCCCTGCGCGTGGAGGAATTTCTGCCGGACCGACTCAAAATCAAATCCCACCTCAATCCACTCCCCACGGAAGGTTGGATCACACCGAAAAAAATCAGCATCAGCGCCAATCTCCAAAATCTTTATGGTCTGCCCGCCACGGGTCACCGGATGGGAGGGCGCGTCCAGCTGATCCCGGCGGCGTTCTCCTTTTCCAAATTCAAGGGTTATCTATTCCAAGACCCTTACCTGTCATCCAATCCGGGCAGGCAGTCCCGCGAAATCGCCCTCAAGGACACGGAGTCGGACCCCGAGGGAAACAGCTCGCTCGACATCGATCTGGCCTCGATCGACAACTCCGCATGGCGACTGGATTACCTCGTGGAGGGGTTTGAAAAGGAGGGCGGACGGAGTGTCTCCAGTCACGGTTCCACCATCGTCTCACCCATGCCCTATCTCATCGGCAGCAAAGCTGACGGAGAACTTTCCTTTATCAAACGGTCTGCCAGCCGCACTCTCCATCTCCTCCCGGTCAACTCCCGGCTGGAACCAGTCGCGGTCGATCGTCTCACCTTGCAGTTCATTGAGAAACGTTACCTCTCGGTCCTGACAGCTCAGCCTAACGGAAACTACGCCTACGAATCCGTCTTGAAAGAAACGGTCATTGAGGAAAAACCACTCACTCTGGGCGCGGACGGTTCCAAAATCACACTCAGGACGGAAGAGCCCGGTGAATTTATCCTGCGGGTCCGGGACCAAAATGCCAGGCTCCTGACTGAATCCTCCTACTCCGTCGCGGGTGAGGGCAATCTGTCCCGGCCTCTGGACCGTCAGGCGGAACTGAAGGTGAGTCTTCCCAGTCGCGACTTTAAACCAGGCGAGATCATCGAGGTTCAAGTGGTCGCCCCCTACACTGGCTCTGGCCTGATCAGCATCGAACGCGAAAAGGTTTACGCCCACACCTGGTTCAAAACCTCCACACTCAGCAGCATTCAAAAAATCCGGGTTCCAGAGGGTCTGGAAGGCGGGGCGTATCTGAATATCACCTTTGTCCGGGATCTCGGCTCAAAGGAAATTTTCATGAGTCCCCTGAGCAGCGCGGTCATTCCTTTCCGCATCGATCGTGCGGCACGGACGATCAAAATTGATCTGGCGGCTCCGGATCAAATCAAACCGGGGGAATCTCTTCCCGTGAAGGTCAAAACCAGCCGTCCGTCACAGGTGATTGTGTACGGCGTGGATACCGGCATTTTGCAGGTGGCCCGTTATGAGACTCCCGACCCGCTGGAATATTTTCTGCGGAAACGGTCCTTGGGGGTGAGCACGGCACAGATGGCGGATATGCTCCTGCCCGAATACAGCCTGCTGCGTCAGCTCTCCTCACCGGGCGGCGACGGGGGATTGGAGGAATTGCGGAACAATCTCAACCCTTTCAAACGCAAACGGCAAAAGCCGGTGGTCTTTTGGTCAGGCATTATCGAGGCGGGTCCGGCCGGAAAAACGCTTCACTTTGACATCCCGGACACTTTCGACGGATCCCTGCGTCTCATGGCGGTGGCGGTCAATGAGGTGGCGACCGGCTCTGCCGAAAAGGAAACGCTCGTGCGGGGGGACCTGATTCTCCGGCCCAACTTGCCGACCTTCGCGGCCCCGGGAGATGTCTTCAATGTCCCGGTCACTGTCGCAGACAATCGCGAGGGAACGACTCTCTCGACGGACCCAATCTCGCTTTCGATTGAGGTCACTCCGAATTTGGAACTGCTCTCCCCGGGAACTGTCGAACTGAAGAGTGCCCCCGGTCAGGAGGTGTCAGCCACGTTCCGGGTGAAAGCCCGTGAACCGCTCGGCAATGGGGAAATGACTTTCACGGCCCGTTCTGGAAATGTCTCCCGCCGGGACACCTCGTCCCTGAGTATCCGCCCGGCCTCGGCCTATTTCACCAGCGTGGTCAGCGGCTCGTTCACGGGGGGACAGACGGAGTTGCGGCCAGATCGTGCACTGCATGGCGAATTCCGTTCAGTGGAAGCCACAATGTCCGCACTGCCTTCGGGGTTGAACCACGGTCTCTCGGCCTATCTCCAGAATTATCCGCACTTCTGCTCGGAACAACTGATCAGCCGCTCCATGGCCACGGTGGCCCTTGAGGGTCAGTCGGAATTCGGACTTCCAAAAGCCGAGACAGTAAAGCGTATTATGGAAACGCTCGCGGCTCTGGCGGTCCGTCAAAACGATCAGGGGGGCATTGGCATGTGGTATCTGCAGGGAAATTTGGAATTCGATTTTCCCAGCGTCTATCTGGTTCATTTCCTCCTCGAAGCCCGCGACCGTGGATACAACATCCCCGGCTCCATGCTGGACCGTGCCCTGCTCAATCTTCAACGGATGGCTGCCGCCACTCCGGGAAATCTGAGCGACGCACGCACTCAGGCCTACGCGATCTACCTGCTGACCCGTAACGGACAGATCACTTCGAATTATTTGTCCCGTTTGCGTGACACTCTGGAGAAGGAACACGCCGAGATTTGGAAACAGGACATCACCTCCGCGTATGTCGCCTCCACCTACGCCCTCCTTCAGAACCGACGCGAGGCGGCGCGTCTGTTGGGAGATTTCAAAATGACGGTTTCCCAGGGTGAGTGGCCGGAACTCTACGGTGCATTTGACGACTTCAACTCGCCTCTGGGTCGCAACGCCCAGTTTGTTTACCTGGTTTCCAAACATTTTCCCGAACGTCTCCGCAGGGTCAGTGAAAATGAACTCGACACGCTTCTGACCCCGGTGATGGAAGGCGATTTCAACACGCTTTCCGCCGCGTATGCGATTCTGGCCCTGGAGGCCTACTCCCACAATTTGGGTCGCATGGCTGATGCCGATCCGAAAATTCAGGCGGTCAGTGCCACGGGCCAGGTCTCCCCACTTCCACTGGAAAACAGTCTACCGCCCCGGGCGTCGATCCCTGCCACCGCCGCTCAGGTCCGGTTCGGCGCAAAACGTCCGACCAATCCGGGATTCAAACGGTTCTTCTGCCAGATCATCCAGACGGGATTTGACCGCGACCGGGCGGAAAAACCAATCAGCGATCATCTCGAGGTTCAACGCGAATTCCGCAACAGAAAGAATCAAGTCGTCACGCAGGCCGCACTGGGCGAGGAACTGACGGCTCACATCCGTCTGCGGACCACCAACGGCATGACTGTTCCCAATATCGCCATCATTGATCTTCTCCCCGGTGGTTTCGAAGTGGAGAGTGAGGCATCCCAAAACAGGTCATTCGGATCTCCGGTCGATTACGGGGATATCCGCGAGGACCGGGTCGTTCTTTACACGTCTGCCACGGGTGGGGCACGGGAATATTCCTACAAAATCAAGGCTACTGCGGCGGGCGAATTCCAGATTCCTCCGGTTCAGGCGGAGTCGATGTACAACCGCAACTACCGCGCCCGGGGGAAATCGGGACGGTTTACGGTTACGGTGATGCCATGAATCACACATTCAGAAAATTGACCTGCCTTTTCAAACGCCTCCTCAAACCGATGGGATGGGCAACATTCACCCTGCTGGCGTTGTGGGTGGTCGCGCCAAAACCCAAACTTCTGAAGGATGTCGAGTTTTCATCCGTCATCGAGGCCCGGGACGGATCACTGCTCAGAATCGGTCTGACTCCGGGGCAACAGTACCGGGTCTACACTCCGCTGGAAAAAATTTCGCCGCAATTTGTCGAAGCCACACTCCTGTATGAGGACCAATATTATTTCTCGCATCCGGCGGTCAACCCGGTCGCGATGAGCAAGGCCTTCTGGAATTTTCTCAAAGGGTCCGGCCACCGTCGCGGGGCCTCCACAATCACCATGCAGGTGGCCCGGCTGAAATTCGGGATCGATTCCAAAACGTGGTCGGGAAAAATCTGCCAGATTCTGCGGGCGATCCAGTTGGAACGGCATTACTCCAAAAACGAGATTCTCGAGGCCTACTTCAATCTCTCTCCCTACGGCGGCAATATCGAGGGGGTCGGCGCGGCAGCACGGGTTTATTTCCAGAAAGCTCCCGGTGATCTGACCCTCCCGGAATCCCTGGCCTTGGCGGTGATCCCCCAGAATCCGGTCCGCCGCATGCCCCGCCCCAATGCCTCGAACGCGGCCTTTCACATGGCCCGGCTTCAACTATTTGAAAAGTGGAAAGGGCTCCACCCGGAGGACGCGGGTCAGATTGAAAATCTCAAACTCACGCCACATTTTGCGTCCGCCCGCGATCTCCCCTTCCGCGCACCGCATTTTGCGGCGCGGTGGGCCAAACAGGAATCGTCAAACGGTTCCCATCCGCGCGAAAGTTTCCGGACAACTCTGGACCTCGGCTTGCAAACATTGCTCGAGGATCGCATTCGGGAAATGACCCGGACCCGGAAAAAGGACGGCATCCAAAATGCGGCGGCCCTGCTCATCGATTACACGACGATGGAAGTGCTGGCCTCGGTGGGGTCGGCCGATTTTCACGATCCCTCCATTCTGGGGCAGAATGACGGCACCCGGATGCTGCGTTCGCCGGGGTCCGCACTCAAACCGTTCATCTACGCGCTGGCCATGGACCAAGGGCTGATTCATCCGCAAAGTCTGCTCAAGGATGCCCCGATGAGTTTCAACGGATACAACCCGGAAAATTTTGACCGCAATTTCACCGGGCCGATCCATGCGGAGGAGGCCCTGATCCAAAGCCGGAACATTCCGGCGGTGAACCTCGAGTCCCAACTCCGGGAACGCACTCTCATCACGCTGCTGCGCGAAACTGGCGTTCCCCGTTTGAAGGCGGAAAGTCACTACGGTCTTTCGGCGGCACTGGGGGCGGCAGAGGTCCGCATGGAGGACGTGGCGGCACTGTACGCCATGCTCGCCAACCGGGGGGAATGGAAAAAGCCGGTCTTTCTCAAAAACGAACTGACTGCAACGCGTGCTGCGCCGGGCCAGAAACTCATTTCACCGGAGGCCAGTTTTCTGGTTCTGGATATTCTCTCCCACGCCCATCGTCCGGGCTCTGTCCGATCCTCGGGTCTGCGGGCGGATGTCTCGCCTGTGGCGTGGAAAACGGGAACCTCCTTTTCCTATCGCGACGCCTGGACCGCCGGAGTTTTCGACCGTTTTGTGCTGGTGGTATGGGTGGGAAATTTCGACGCAAAACCCAATGCCGCGTTTGTCGGACGCAGCGCGGCGGCTCCTTTGTTTTTTTCCATGATTGACGCGATCCGCTCACAGGAAAAGACCCCTGACCGCCCTCCGTTTCGTGAAACCAAAGAATTGAATCTCGAGAAGGTAAATCTGTGCGCGGTCTCGGGTTCGCTCGCCTGTCCGCATTGTCAGGAAACGAAGGAAGGCTGGTTCATCCCCGGCGTCTCTCCCTTTCAAACCTGTTCAGTCCATCGCCCGCTTCTGATGGACCCCAACACGGGTTTGCCTCCCGCTCCGGGCTCAGATCTCTCCACGGCAAAACTGGAGATTTTCGAGTTCTGGTCCAGTGACATGCTCGAGCTTTTTCGCATGGCGGGAATCCGCCGCAAAACATCGCCTGAGTCACGGGCGCCCCTCTCTCCCGCCCTGGCCATTCCCCCGGAAATGAGTTCCCCGCACGAAAATCAGATTTATCTTTCACGGCTCGAAGGCAACGCCCCCACGGTCCCCCTGCAAGCCTCCGGAAATGCCCGTGTAAAAACTCTGTTCTGGTTTCAAGGTGCCTCACTGATTACCCGCACCAAACCAGGCGAAACTTTCCTGTGGAATCCCACGCCCGGGAAACACACCGTCAGCGTCGTGGACGACCAGGGTCTCTCTGCCTCCAAAACCATCACGGTTTCCCGAGTGGAGTGATTTTGTACTCGCGACTATTTGGGTTCAGATTGTTGATTCTCCTTTTTTCCCTCCGCTGGCTCATTCCATTTCCATTGTTTAAGCGATTCAAGACGACATCTAAATCCCACTTCTGAAACCCAACACAAAAAATCACTCGCTCTGTCATAAAAACAATCGTATTCTCCACATCATGAGCGTTAAACAACTCGAATCCGCCATCCGCAATCTTTCCCTTGATGAACGCCGCGAGTTGGCAGAATGGTTCGACCGTTTCAGATGGGAAAACGAAACGTCTGCCTCTGAATCAGATTTATCCAGCCCACAAATACAAGCCATTCTCCACCGGAGGACTGAATTGGAAACCAGCCCAGACTCATGTGAACCCGTTGGCGACCTGTTTGAAAAGCTTCGTAAACAAATCCGCGGATAGTCTGTGAGGAAACACGTTGATGTTGAATCAGACATCCTGAATTTGCTCTTTGGTATCAGTCCCAAAATCCCTCATCGGGCTTATTATTAATTGATGAGGTCGAGGATGCATTCCGTAGAATCGAGGCAGATCCTTGGCTCTACCGGATTCGTTTTGGCGACATCCGAAGATTGAATACAGCCCGATTTCATTTGGCTGTTTTCTATACGGTCATAAAACACAACATCACTGTACTGGCTGTACTCCATCCCGCAACAAACTCCCAACACACACTTGAAAGCAGGTCAAAAGACTGATTTGCAAATTTGTTTTCCCGAGTCTCCCATCCGCGTCATCTGCGATATCCCGAACCATCCGGGACAAGTCCGCGGTTAAAACTCCCCCTTCGGTTTCGGCGCAAGGATTTCGTCGATGGTCTTATTCATTGCGCTTGTCCTCGTCACGTTTCTCCAGAGCTGAGAAGGTGTCGAAATCACTTTGAAAGAGCTTGTCCTGAATCACACGGTATTTCTCGAACTCGCCCTCGGCGTGGTCCTGAGCGATTTCGGTGCTGATCCGTCCGGCATCCTGCAGTACTTCCCGTTCATCCGCAGCGAGGAAAATATCGAGACGCTTCGCCCAAGCCTCCATCGTCATGGGCACGCGCCGTTTGGCCCTGCTTTCTGCGAGATCAAGGTAGGCATTCACAATGCGCCCGAGGTCCTCGAGTTCCGCCTCCGTCAGGTAGTTTTTTGCCACCACGACGTCACTTTTGAGAATTTTACCGCCGGGGGCTTTGGCCCAAGTCGTCAACCCCATGCGTTCCTTCCTGTGGTTCGCGCGCCGTACGATCAGCTCGGCGGCGGTGTGTCCGTGGACGGCATAATGCATCTTGTTCTGCACTTTGGCGAAGAACGCCTGGGTGATCGGCGCGTCCCGGTCATAATCCATCGCCGTGGCATAGATGTCTGCAATCTTTTGATAAAAACGTCGCTCGGACAGGCGGATCTCCCGGATCTCCTCCAGGAGGCGCTCGAAGTAGTCCTCGCCGAGGAACGCGCCGTTCTCCATGCGCTTCCGGTCCATCACATAGCCCCGCAACGTGTAGTCTCGCAGGACTCCAGTGGCCCATTGCCGGAAGGCCGTGGCGCGCTTGGAATTCACGCGGTAGCCGACGGCGATAATGGCATCGAGGTTGTAGTGCTTGATCCGGTAGTTTTTGCCGTCGGCGGCAGTTGCTAAGAAAACCTTAGCAACTGAATCTTCCGCCAATTCCTCCCCGGCGAAGATGTTCTTGAGGTGCATCAGCACGTTTTCCGGTGTCGTCTCAAAGAGGAGCCCTATATTTTTTTGCGACAGCCAGATCGTTCCCTCCTGCACCCGCACTTCCACACCGTCGCCGCCGGTCTGATAGGCAAAGGTGAGGAACTCCGCCGTGCTGTTGCGGAGGCGCACGCTGTTCGGGGATTTCTTTTTAGACATGGGCGTCTCGCAGAATGGCGCATTATGGCAAAGTTTTTTCATGGGAAAAGGATTTTCCTGACAACAAATCACTTTCACCAGCGGCAGGTCACAGGTAGAGATTCCATTCCATGGCATTCGATTGCTGGAAAAAAATCCGAGTCCCCCTTCCGCGTCATCCCGAACAATCCGGGACAAGTCTGCAGGTAAAACTCCCCTTCAAAATTAGACATTCCCCTCACAGTGGATATCCGTGTAATCTGGGACATTCCCATGCGCCCGGTCGAACACCTCTATTTTCACATCCCCTTCTGTCCGCAGTTGTGTGACTACTGCTCGTTCTATTCGGAAAAGGGGGACGCCTCCAAAACCCAGCGGTTTTTGGACGCGATGGTCGCCGAGGTGCGGGAGGTCGCCACCCGAGTGAATCTCCAGCCAAAAACCGTTTTTTTTGGCGGGGGAACCCCCAGTGCTTTGAGCGTCACTCAGCTTGATTTTCTTCTCGGCCAATTGCACGACATCATCCCCTCCCTCCCACACACCCGCGAATGGACGCTGGAAATGAATCCGGCCACGGTGTCGCTGGACAAGGCCCGGCTGCTGCGTCGTCATGGGGTCAACCGGATCAGCATGGGCGTGCAGGCTTTTGACGATCACACGCTCAAAATGCTCAACCGGGTTCATGACACGGCCCAAGTCATCAAGTCTTTCCACATTTTGCGCGAGGCGGGTTTTGACAACGTCAACCTCGACCTCATGTTCGCCGTCCCGGGTCAGACCCTCGCGGCGTGGGAGGAAACCCTGGAAAAAACACTGGCTCTCAAACCTGACCATCTTTCCTGCTATTGTCTGACCTACGAGGAGGACACGGTTTTCTGGAACAAAATGAAGTCCGGGCAATTTGCACCGGACGATTCCGTGGAGGCGACGATGTTCGTCCGCACCCGGGAAATTCTGGCCGCGCACGGTTTTGATCAGTACGAAATCTCCAACTACGCTCTGCCAGGCCGCGAATGCCTGCACAACCTCGCGTACTGGCATGGCGCGGAGTTTGCCGGGTTCGGTCCCAGTGCCTGCGGGACGCTTGGACATCTGCGCTACCAGAATGTTTCCAATACGGATCTCTATTGCGACCGCGTTGAGCGTCACGAATGTCTGCATGAATTCAGCGAGGAGCTTTCCCCAAAAACCCGTCTGACGGAACGTCTCATGTTCGGCCTGCGCACCCGTGAAGGGGTCCCCCTTTCCGATCTCCCACATTTTGAGGAAACCTTCCGCCACCACCTCGCAGACAACCTCGTCGTCACCGATGCCACCCATCTGCGCCTGACCCCCCGCGGACGACTTTTTGCCGATGAAATTGCAATGGCCATCTTGTGACCACCGTCTGGCAAGCAACACTATTGAATTGAAAAGTCTTACCCTGTGAGTAATACTTCACCGCATGAAAATCACCACCAAAGGACAGGTGACCATTCCGATGGCCATGCGCAAACGGTTCGGGCTCAAACCCCACATGGAAGTGACCTTCGAGGAAAATCACGGGCAATTGATCCTCCGCCCGAGTGAAACTCGCAAACAGAGATTTCTAAGAGGGCTCAAAACCGTGGCCGGAAGTGCTAAAAAGGGGCTCTCCACAGATGAAATCATGAAATTGACCCGTGGTGAAGACTGATGATTCTCGTGGATAGCAATGTCTTCATTGACATCATTACCACCGATCCGGAGTGGTTCGACTGGTCCTATAAAAGCATTCAGGCCGGCATCTCAACACCACTTGTGATCAATCCGGTCATTTACGCTGAAATTTCATTATCCTTCAACAACGCGCCGGAACTGGATCAACAGCTCAAACAGCTCCTCATAGAAAAACTCCCCCTGCCTTACAACGCGGCATTCCGGGCGGGTCAAGCCTTCCTTCATTACCGCCGCCGAGGTGGAAACAAGCGTTCTCCACTGCCGGATTTCTACATTGGGGCCCATGCGGAAACGGAAGGTTTCACCCTCCTGACCCGCGACGCGGCCCGATACAAAACCTATTTCCCAAAACTCCGTCTGATCGCACCCTAAAAAGCACCTCCATGAAACTCCGCCTCTCACTCGTTGTCTTCTCCCTGATCCTCAGTGTCTTCATCGGCCTGGCCCTTTCGCGGCAGGGTCGCTCGGGGGATGGGCCTGCCTCCAAAAATAAAAAACCGCTCATCGGTCTTTCCATGGATACACTCAAGGAAGAGCGATGGAACATGGACAAAACTCTTTTTGTCAAACGCGTGGAGGAACTCGGAGGCGAAGTGCTTGTCCAGTCCGCCAACAGCGACGACGCGCGCCAGATCCAGGACATCGAAGCCCTTCTCTCCCGCGGTGTGGACGCCCTGGTGATCATCCCCCACAATGCCTCGGCCATGTCCAGGGCGGTGGACGCAGCCCACAGGGCGGGCGTACCGGTCCTTTCCTACGACCGCATCATCACCGGCTGCGACCTGGACCTGTGCATTACCTTCGACAACCTGCGCGTGGGCCGCGAACAGGCCCAGTATCTTGCCGATACTCTACTGGCGGGAAAATCCAGGATGCGCATCGTCCGCATCTACGGCTCCAAAACCGATTACAACGCGGTTCTCTTCAAGCAGGGTCAGGATGACGTGCTGCTGCCCCTGATCAAATCCGGCAGGGTCGAGGTCATCCACGAGGACTGGGCTGATGACTGGCGCCCGGAAAATGCAAAAAAAATCACCAACGCCGCCATCACCAAAAACGGGAAGAATTTTGACGCAATCCTCGCCAGCAATGACGGTACGGCCGGCGGGGCGATCCAAGCCCTGCTCGAGGAGGGCCTTGCCGGAAAAATCCGTGTCACCGGTCAGGATGCCGACCTGGCAGCCTGTCAGCGCATTTTGGGCGGCACCCAGAGCATGACCATTTACAAGCCCATCAAGGTACTGGCCACCCGTGCGGCGGAACTGGCCTTTGACATGGCCCGGCACAAGGTGATCTACGCTCCCGACCAGATTGATAACGGCTTCAAAAAAGTCCCGGCTGTATTTTTGGATGTGAAGCTCGTCACGGGGACGAACATGATGGAAACGGTCGTCGCGGATGGATTCCACAAGGAAGCCGCCCTGACGGGGAAAAAATAAAATAACGCCACCATGCTTCAGGCCCGGCACATCATCAAACGATTCGGGAACGTGACCGCCCTCAAAGGTGTGAGCTTCGACCTGCACGCGGGGGAAATCCACGCGCTCTGCGGTGAAAACGGCGCGGGCAAGTCCACACTCATCAAAATCCTGTCGGGCATCTATCCTCATGGCGAATTTGAAGGCGAACTCCTGATCGACGGCACCCCGGCGCATTTTGCGGGGATCGCGGATTCTGAAAGGGCGGGCATCGGTGTCATTTATCAGGAACTCGCCCTGGTGGGGGAAATGACGGTGGCGGAAAACATCTTTCTCGGACGCGAACCGCGCACCTCTCTGGGCCTTATTGATTGGGACCGGCTTTACTCGGAAACCCGCAGTCTCTTCACGGAATTCCATCTCAATCTGGAGGCCATCGCACGGGTCGGACCGATGGGGGTTGGCCAAAAACAGCTCGTGGAAATCGCCAAGGCCCTGGCCAAGCGTTCCAGGATCATGATTCTGGACGAACCCACCGCCGCTCTTTCTGAAAACGAGGTCCGGACTCTCCTGGAAATACTGGGCCAATTGCGCCAACGCGGCATGACCATGATCTACATCTCCCACAAGCTGGAGGAAATTTTCCAGATCGCCGACCGCATCACGGTCCTGCGCGACGGGGAAAGCATCGTGACGCAAAACACCCGGGACACAGACCGGGAGGAACTCATCCGGCATATTGCCGGCCGTGAAATCAGCCAGCTCTTTCCCAAAATCCGCAGCACCCCCGGCGGGGAACTGCTCCGAATCGAGGGTCTCTCGGTGCAAAATGCGGCGGGTGCGATGACCCTCGAAAATATCAGCCTCTCGGTCCGCGCCGGAGAGGTGCTGGGTCTGGGCGGTCTCATCGGGGCGGGACGGACGGAGTTGCTGATGCATCTGTTTGCCGGATGGGGCCGACGCACAGGGGGGAATATCCTGCTTCATGGAAAAATCCTCCTCGGCGGCAGGCCCGGAGAAGCCATTGCGCGCGGACTGGTCCTCGTCACGGAGGATCGCAAACGATACGGACTGCATCTGGATCAAGACATCGAGTTCAACCTTTCTCTTTCATCACTCGATCACATCACACACTCGGGGTGGATCAACCACGATCTGGAATTGTCCCGCAACAGGGAAATGTTCTCCTCCCTCAAGATCAAGGCTGCGAGTCTGGATGCGCTCGCCGGAAATCTATCCGGAGGGAATCAGCAAAAGGTCGTTCTGGGCAAGGCCCTGCTGACCTCGCCACATGTCGTTCTTCTGGATGAGCCCACGCGCGGCATCGATGTCGGGGCCAAGCTGGAAATTTACCATCTCATCAACCGTCTGACCTCTGCGGGCAAGGCGGTGATTCTGGTTTCCAGTGAACTGCCCGAGCTGATGGGCATGAGCGACCGGATCCTGATGATGCGCAGCGGACGTCTGACCGGTGAATTCGATCCCGCCACCGCCTCGCAGGAGGAGCTTGTGAGTGCGGCCATGCACTGATTGAGACCATTTCAAACAAAAATTCGATCTGCCACTCCCCCATGAATACAAAACTCAATACCCGTATCTTCGCCATGATCGCCGCCCTGGCGGGCATCTGGATTTTCTTCACGATCAAATCCCCCGACTTCATCGGAGCGCGGAATCTTTCCATGTTGGCCATTGACCTCTCGATTACGTCCACCCTCGCATTGGGCATGCTGTTGATCATTCTCACCGGCAACATCGACCTTTCCGCGGGAAGCGGGGTGGGTCTGATCGGCGGCATTGCCAGCGTGCTGATCTTTTTTCACGGCCTCCCGGCCCCCCTTGCCATGCTGTGCGGTCTGGGGGCGGCCCTGATTCTCTGGCCGACCATGGGGTGGCTGGTGGCCAACCAGAAAATGCCCTCATTCATCATCACATTGGGCGGACTGCTCGTATTCAAGGGTCTATTCTGGCTGGTCATCAACAACCAGACTGTCCCGGTGGTGGCCGGTGGAAAATCCAATCTGTACTCGATCCTGACCACCTACTATCTGCCACCCGTGGCCGGATGGATTCTGGTGGGGTTGGCCTCCACGATTTTGATCTGGAGCAAAATGCGCCAGCGGGCGCGGCGTCTGGCGCAAAATGTCCCCGTCGAGGACGGGGAAATGTTTTTTCTAAAACTCTTTTTGCCCGTGCAGATGCTTCTTCTGTTTCTGATCATCGTCAATCAATACCGCGGGGTTCCTCTGTCGGCAATCATCCTGGGATTCGTAGCGCTGGTCATTCATCTGATCACCACACAGACGCCCTTTGGTCGCCACCTTTATGCCGTGGGCGGGAACGAGGAAGCCGCGCACATCTCGGGCCTCCCGGTCCAACGTGTCGTGATCGCGGCCTATGCCCTGATGGGGGGAGTGGTGGCTCTGACCGGTTTTCTTCAAACCGCCTATGCCGGGGCTTCCACCACAACGGTGGGGGAATTGATGGAACTCGATGCCGTGGCGGCGTGTGTGATTGGCGGGGCCAGTCTCAAGGGCGGACGTGGGGATGTGGTCGGGGTCCTTTTCGGAGCCTTGATCATGGCCAGTCTGTTGAATGGGATGACCCTCATGGCCGTCCCCCCGGAAATAAAATTCATCGCCCGCGGTCTGGTTCTCGCCCTGGCTGTCTGGCTGGATATCGCCATGAGCCGTAACCGCACTGTTTGAGCCGGCCGGACCCAGGTCATCGGGCACAGTCCCTCATGAAGCTCACGCTTTGTTTTAATTGAAAAGACCGAAGGTTAAGAATATATTCCCAGCCTCTCCATTTCTGACCCCGATCCAACAAACCTCACCGCATGGGAGCCAAACTCTTTGTTCACAGACTTTTTTCAAGGATGGGACTTCTGCGCCAGGTGGTCGCCCTCAAATCAGCCTGTATCAGCTCCCCGCTGATCCACTCGATTGCGTTCAGAAATGAATTTTCCTTTTACAAACAACTTTTGGTGGATTCCCCGCTGGTCTTTGATATCGGTGGCAATGTCGGCAACTACGCCCGGGTCTTCCGCAGGCTTGGCTGCCGGGTGATCACCGCCGAACCCATCCCGGAATGTGCGGCCCGGATCCGGAGACGCTTCGCCGGGGATGACGGATTGATCCTGTTGGAAACCGCCGTCTCGGATCGTCCGGGGCAGACGGTTTTCCACATCAATGAGGAAATTCCGGAGCTCTCCACTCTTTCAAGGGATTGGATGCAAAACAGCCGCTACGCCACCACCTCCCACTGGTCGAAATCCATTCCGGTCCCCGTCACCACACTTTCGGAGATGATCCGTCAGTACGGCCGTCCGGGATACTGCAAAATCGATGTCGAGGGCCACGAAGCCGATGTCCTCGACGGATTGGAGGCCCCGATCCCCCTCGTCTCCTTCGAGTTTTGCATCGAATTCCCCGAACAGATACTCCGGTGTCTGGACCGTCTGGAAGCCCTGGCGGCCGGGGACGGGCAACGGGTCGGCTACAACTACAGTCCGGGCCAGAGGATGCGTCTGACCCTTCCGGAATGGACGGATCGGGCGGGGCTGCTCGACGCGCTGGACCTCCGCAAAAATGGCGGACTGGCCGGGGATATTTTTGCGCGCACCGGGGAATAATTTGGTTTCATCCGCCAAAACTTCTGATACATCTTTGTGTTCATCCAATCAGCGGAAACCATTCTTTATGACTGAAAGCAACAGCCGGGGAAATCCCCCACGCCGTGAAGGGGCACTCCCGGGGTTTTTGACCCTTAATCTCAACACCCAGCCCTGGATTGTCTTCTGGGTGACATTTCTGGTCGCCCTCGCCGTCTACGTCTTCACCCTCGCCCCCGGTGTGGTCCTTCGGGATTCGGGGGAATTGGTCACGGCCGCCTATCATCTGGGGGTGCCCCACCCTCCCGGCTACCCCCTCCACACCATCCTTGGAAAGGTTTTCACCTGGTTTCCCATCGGCAATGTGGCCTGGCGGGTCAATCTCTCCAACGCGGTCTGCGGGGCCCTGGCCGTGGGTGTGTTTTCATTTGTCTCCTGCCTCTCCGGCCGTCTGATCCTCTCCAAATACCTGGCGGAACTGGAGGGGGCCCGCCGCGAGATCATGAACCGCGCCATCGGCTTCTGCTCGATCACGGCGGGTCTGGTTCTGGCCTTCAGCCATGTGATGTGGTCCCAGTCGGTGGTGACGGAAAAATACGCGCTCAATTCCCTGCTCTTCACCCTCATCCTGCTGTTCCTGTTTCTCTGGGTCCAGAACCCGCCCCGGCTCCTCTGGATGGTGGCGGCCGTCTATTTTTTCGGCCTCGGATTTTCCGCCCATCAGACCACGCTTTTTTTCTATCCGGGCATCGTGGCGGCGGTGTTTCTGACCAGCACCCTCTTCATCCCGAATCTGGCACGGGTGGGCAAGCTCCTGAGCCAATCCCCGGCGATTCTTCGGGACGTCAATGCCCTGATCCAGCAGTCTTTTCTGTCTGTCGTGGCAATCCCGTCCTTCAAATTCAGGGCCCTGTTTCTGGTCCTGTGCCTGACGGTGACAAGCCTGCTGAGTCTGGCAAGCATCGCCCTCGGGGATTCGGTCGGTGTGGCCTTCATCCGCTGGATTCTGGTCAACGGGGCGGTGGTGTTCTGCCTGTGTCTGGGAAACAATTTTTTCCGGGCATTCCTCATTTTTTCGCTTGTTTTTGTCAATACGGCCTTCGGGGCTTTCGCCTATCTCTCGCATGACCTGCAGGTCGTGGACATCTGCCTGCGCTTCCTCCTGTTCACCCATCTGCTTTTGGTCTGCCTGGTGGCCTTCATCCGTCCGCTCAAATGGTATTCATTCCTTTTCCTTCTCTACACTTCCGTCTCCATCCTCTCCCTGTCCCTGGGGGCCTTCGCCCTCCGCGCCCCGGACCTGAATGCCGTCCCGCCCCAGCAGCTGGCCCAGGTCATGGACTCGGTCATCGACGCCAAAAGCACCTACCTGATCCTGGACCTGATCTTCTCCTCCGTCTTCTGTCTACTGTTCTTTTTCTCGGGTTCCCGCGAACTCCGGTCAATCCCGGCCATGTTCCTGGCGGGATGGGCGGGGCTGATCATGTACGGGTACATCAATCTGGCCTCCAGCACAAACCCGCCGATGAACTGGGGCTACGGCAGCACCCGGGGCGGCTTTTTCCATGCCATCAACCGGGGCCAGTACGAAAACAATCTGGCCAATTCCATCAAGGGTCTGATCGGGCCCATCACCTCGGTCCAGAGTCTCGCCGGTCCCCCGCCCGCCGCCCTGCCCCTGGATCAGAAAATAGTGGCCACGGTCAAATCCGCCTCCGAATACTGGAAAAAGGTTCAGATGTACTTTGAGGATCTGCAGTACAACGTGACCATTTACCTGCTGATTGTCAGTCTTGTCCCGCTCTTCTACATCCTGCGTCTGAACAAAAACTCCGTCATCTGGCTGTGTTTTCTCTCGATCGCCTTCCTGTTCCTCAGCGCCATGCTCATCTACATGATCGGGGGCGACACCGACCGTCAGTCCCGCTGGATCAACCGCGTCTTCTACCTTCCCAGCCACATTGTTTTTGTCTTTTTCATCGGCTACGGGCTCATGTTTGCCTATCTCTTCCTCATCCACAGCGGATGGAACCTGGCCGGCCCCTCGACCCTCATGCTGCTCTGCCTCCTGCCGGTCTTCAGCAAAATCCCCCCCCAAAACCTGGCCAACTGGGAACTGGCCGAACAGCGGCACCACGACTTCGGCTGGCAGTACGGCTACGACATGCTCATCGATTGCGACAGGGACTCCTTCATCTTCGGTGGCACCGACCCGGGCCGGTTTGTCCCCACCTACATGATCTTCTGCGAAAGCACACAGAATCCCCGGTGGAAAATGGACCGGATCGCCCACCCGGGCCGCCCGCGGGAGTTCGACCGCCGCGACATGTACATCGTCACCCAGAACGCCCTGGCCGATGAAACCTACATGAACTACATCCGCGACCACTACGGCTATTCCCGTCCGGCGCAATACAACTGGTTTGAAAAACTCCTCAAGCGGGATGTCACCTATCCGAAAAACCCCATGTGGATTCCCGAACGCATCGACGGCGAAAATGCCTTCCGCCAGTACGTGGACTTCGCCCGCACCAATCCCGGGGGTGCCCCGGGGGTCCGCGTCACCCCGGACGGACGGGTGAGCATCGCCGGGATCGAGGGGGTTTTTGCCATCAACGGCATCCTCGCGGAAATGATCTTCCTCAAAAACAGGGACAAAATGCAGTTCTACGTCGAGGAAAGCTTCCCGCTGCTGTGGATGTATCCCTATCTCGAACCCTTCGGGCTGATCATGCGCCTCAACCGCGACCCGCTCCCGGCCATCCCGATGGAAAAGGTCCACAAGGACATGGAATACTGGAACGCCTACACGGCCCGCCTCGTCAGCAACCCCGCCTACCGCCGGGACGAGGATGCCCAAAAGGCCTTCAGCAAATTGCGCACATCGATCGGGGGTCTGTACGAATGGCGGGCCCTGCATGGCACACCCAAACCGCAGACGGAACTGATTCCCTACGCGGAAAAGGCCTACCAGCAGGCCATCGACCTCTGTCCGTTCAGCACGGAAAGCGTCTTCCGCTACGTGGGCATGCTCAACAAACTCGAACGTTTCAACGAGTCGCTCGAACTTCTGGCCAACCTCAAGAAGTTGGACCCCCACAACACCAAAATCGATGAAAACATGGCCATTGTCCAGAATCAGGCCAACCTTCTGGGTCAGCAGCGGAACCTTCTGGCCGCGCTGGATCAAAATCCGGGTGATCTGAATGCCCAGATGCAACTGTTTGCCACCTATCTTCAGCGGGGCAAATTGGCGGAGGCGGATGCCCGCGCCGCCCATATCATGGCCCAAAAGGACATGACCAATCTGGTCTTCACCCAGATGGCCCAGATGTATGCCAATGCGGGCCGCATGGATCGGACCCTCGAGGTCCTTCAGAAACTCGTCCAAAAACAGCCGTCCTTCGGGCAGGCCTGGTACGACATCGCGGTCATTCAGAGCATGCAGCTCCAGGGTGAAAAGGCGGTCGATGCGCTCGAACAATGCCTGCGTTACGGAGGGGC
>JANRIZ010000106.1:0-11083 GCA_033764445.1 Verrucomicrobiia bacterium
AAGGTTCAGTCCGGATTCCCCGAGCAGGGTCTCATAGCCCTCCGGCAGTTCCCGGATGAATCCATCCGCTGCCGCAATTTGCGCCGCGCGGACCATCTGCGCGTCGGTCGCGTCGGGATGTCCGAATCTGATGTTGGCGGCGATGGTGTTGCTGAAAAGGAAACTTTCCTGGAACACGAGTCCCACGTTGCGCCGCAAATCGTCCAGGCCCAGCTCGGCAATGTTGTATCCGTCCATGGTCACGCGGCCCCTGGCCGGATCAAAAAAACGCGGGATCAGCGACAACAGGGCGCTTTTGCCGGACCCGGTCTGACCGAGGATGGCCACACATTCCCCGGGTTTGATGTCAAAGCTCACCCCCTGGAGCACCGGCTCCCCGGGTTTGTATTCAAACCAGACGTCCTCAAATGTGATGGCCCCGGTCAGTCGGCCCACGTTTTTGGCATCGGACCGATCCTGGATTTCCACGGGTGTGTCCAGGACTTCAAAGACCCGCCGTGCGGCAATGATGCTCTGCTGCGCGGTATTGGCGATGCTCGCAAACGCGGCCACCTGCCCGGCAAATTGCAGAAGCAGCCCGACAAACACGACCAGCCCGGCTCCGAGGGGGAAACCCCCATGATTCACCAGCCAGCCGCCGTACAGCAGCAGCACGCCAAGATTGACCTGGGTCAGGAAACCGACGGTGGGGTTGTACCGGCTGACCCGTTGAAAAATCTCTCCCTGCTGGTCGCGGATCCGTGCATTGACCCGCACAAACTCCTCCCGGACCTTCCCTTCGGCACCGAATCCCTTGACGACCTGGATGCCCTGGATGGACTCCGAATAACGGGAAATGAGTGTATCGACCAATTCCCGGTTCTCCCCGTAAAGGGGACGGACCTTTACAGTGAACCGATAGGTGACCAGCCACAGCAAGGGGGTGGTGGCCAGGCATGCAAGTGTCAGCGGAATGCTCAACGTGAACATGTAGGCCAGAAAAACCGCGAGGGTCATGAGAATGACCAGCCCCTGAATGAGGACCCCGTTGACAAAGGTGACCACGGCACGGGAATCGCCGGTGACCCGGTTGATCAGGGACCCGGTCGCATTGGCATCAAAAAAACGGAAGCTCAACCGTTGCAATTTGTCGTACACCTGTGTGCGCAACTCCACGACAATGTCGTGCTCGACGAGTTCTGCCAATAATACGGCGTACCAGTAACTCAGATACCCCTTGAGGGCGGCCACACCGAGCAGGAACACGGCGATGCACAACACCTGATGAAGCGGCTCCTGAACGATGCCAAAGGGATTGTAACCAAAGGGCCAGCGTGCCGCGGGCATCACGGGATTGAGCGCATGATGGATGGTGTCAATCCCAATGCCTCCCAGGACCAGTCCGTAAATGCCCAGGGCGAGAATGACCAGCTGCAATGTTAAAACCTTGACGCATCCCGGGGCGTGTTTCCAACTCATCGCCAGCAACCGTCTCAGGTTCCGGCGATCCGAGGCCTCGATTTTGAAACGATCGGTGGAAGGCATGGACGACGTCTTCTCTCTGATCCGAAGATGGTCCGATCAAAGCCCCTCCGAAGCAAAAGTAAACACGATTTTCGGGGAAAGGTGATCCCCCCCTTTCACTCCGCCCTAATGCGTGCTGAAAAACAGATAAACCGCGATGACCAGACCGATGGCCACCAGGGAATTGCTCAGAAAAAAGGTCACCCCGGTGTGGTATTGCGGGGGAAGCTCGTCAACCGTCAGCGTTTTCAGATAGTTCCGGTGCTGGAGGGAGGAAACGAGGATGGTGATGGTTCCCACCAGGACCAGGGCGATGCCGATGAGATTCGAGAGGGTGATGGCCCCCGGGGAAAAACCCGACGATGGGGAGTGTTGCGCGAGCAGGTTCAAAAAGAGTCCGAACCGTGAAACGGCAAACCCGAGGGCGATGACGGTCAGTCCGGTCCGGATCCACGCCAGCAGGGTCCGCTCGGCCGCAAAAAAAATCCGGGGGTCAATCATAAGGAAGGCATGTTAATCGGGGTCGTCGGCACTGGCGAGATTTTTTGTTCACGGCATTGGCAGCAACGGCATCTGTCTCAAAGACCGGACCCGGTCCTATTTTCGGGAAGCGCGGCGGACCGGCTTTGACACCGGACGGGTGGCCACCACGGAAACGGGCTCACCGATCAGGTCGTAGTCGAGGGCACCGATGATTTTGACCTCGCAAAATGCGCCGACAGGGGCGGAACCTTCGGGCAGCAGGACGCGTCCGTCAATGTCCGGGGCATCGGCCTGGCTGCGGGCCACCCCGTCCCGTTCCACCAGCACACGCAGCGTTTTGCCGATCTGGGCCCGGGACACCTCGGCGGCAATGCGGCGCTGGAGCTTCATGGCTTTTTTGTACCGGGATTTCTTGACCGCGTCGCCGAGTTGACCCTCCATTTTTGCGGCGCGGGTTCCATCCTCCTGGCTGTAAGTGAAAATGCCCAGGCGGTCGAACTTTGTTTCCCCGATGAAATCCAGAAGCGCCTCAAAATGCTCCTCGGTTTCACCGGGGAATCCCACGATGAAGGTGGTCCGGATGGCAATGCCGGGAATGCCGGCCCGGATGCGGGAGATCAGATCGCGGATATGGGCCGAGGAGGTTTCACGCCGCATCTGGAGCAGCATCCCGTCATGGATATGCTGCAGGGGCATGTCGATGTAACGCGCGACCTTGGGCAGCCGGGCAATTGTATCAATGAGTTCCTGGCTCCAATGGTATGGGTGTGTGTACAGGAGACGGACCCAAAAATCGCCCTCAATGGCATTGAGCTGGGTCAGCAAATCCTGGAGTCGCTCCGTTTTTTCGCCCCGCAGATCCTTGCCCCAGAAGGTGGTGTCCTGGGAGATAAGGTTGATTTCCCGGACACCGCTTTCAACGAGTCCCCTCGCCTCCTGCACGACCGAATCCATCGACCGGCTGCGGTGTTTGCCACGCATCTGTGGGATGATGCAGAAGCTGCAGGGATGATTGCAGCCCTCGCCGATCTTCAGATAGGCGAAGTGATCGGGGGTGAGCCGAAACCGGGGCGTCTGATAATCCGGGATATAGGTCGGTTTGCGGGTCACGAAATTGAGCGGGTCATCCGCCACGGGTTCATGGGAATGATCATGGACGTGCTCCTCCGCCTTGTCAGATTTTTCCGCAAAATGCGCCGGGAGTGCGGAGGCGACACCGTTAAGAACGGCGTCACGGCGAGTGAGTGCCGCGCGGATGATTTCCGGGGTTTTTTCGACCTGGTCAATGCCCATGAATGCATCGACTTCCGGCATCTCCCTTTGGAGTTCCCCCGCAAATCGCTGGGCCATGCACCCGGCGACAACCAGGGCCTGCCCCTCCTTCCGGCGGGAAAGCCCGCGCTGACGGTTGGCCTGCAGGATGTTCTCGACGGCCTCCTCCTTGGCGCTGTCAATGAACGAGCAGGTGTTGACGATCAGACAATCGGCCTCCTCCGGGTTGTTGGTCACCTGCATGCCCTCCTGCAAAATGCGCCCGAGCATGATCTCGGAATCCACGAGGTTTTTGGCACAGCCCAGCGAGACGAGACCGACTTTGAGCGGGGCCGGGGGTTTGGGGGGATGAGCGGATTTTTTCAAGGCAAAGTCACTTCCTTCGGTTCGGCCCCATCGTTGAATCCCGGCACCTCGCGGCCATTGAAGGTGAGGGTGACCAGTGAAGGATTAAAGACCTTGGCCCGGAAAAGCACTCCCTGCCACGTCTTTTCCTCACCAGCCTCCAGGACGGTGCCGGCGTCATTCTCATCCTCGATCCCGTCGACAACCACCCGGACCCAGCACTCGTCATTGGCCCTGATTTTCAGGACATGCGTCGCATTGGAGGATACCGTGGGGGGCAGATTGGTCAGCACCACCGCGGCGACGTTGGTCGGGGGCACCACAACGGCATTGGTCACGGCAACGGGAACGGGCTTGACCCCCACGGGTTTGACCGGTTGCGGGGCCGGGGGAACCGGATTCCGGACCGGTTCCGGACGGGAGAGGGTCAGGGTCGGACGGGGGGCCATGCCGATCCGGACCAGCTTGACGTAATAATATCCCCCGACACAGAGGAGGGAAAAAACCGCGACAAGGATGCCGAGGGAAACAGGCTTGAACTTCACGGCCCTGACCGTGTGCATGTCCGGGGCAATGACCGCCTCCTCGCCCATGAACGAAAACTCGTTTTCGGTCAGCCCCAGCTGACGGTTGAAATCACGGACCATCTTGTGGGGGTCCAGCCGGAGGTATTTTGCGTAGGTGCGGACGAATTCGCGCTGGTAACCGACCCCGGGGATGTTGGTGAAGTTGTCCTTCTCCATTTCCTCGAGGCGCTCGACGCGGATTTTCGTGGCCTTGGAAGCCTCCTCCAGGGAGAGTTTCCGGGCTTCGCGCTGATTTTTAAGAAGGGTGCCGATGGATTCCATACCGTGTTTCACGAAAACAGCCGTTCAATTCCCGAATACACCTGGGGATCGCCGAGATCAACAAGGATTTCTCGGTCGTTGGAACCCTCCTTGGCTCCCACCAACCCGTAATCCTCAAAAATATCCATGATCCGCGCCGCGCGTGTATAACCCAGCCGCAAGCGTCTCTGCAAGAGAGAAGTCGAGGCCCTTTTTTCCTGACGCACAATTTCGAGGCTTTTGAGACACAACGTCTTGTCCTCCTCCGTGATCTCGTTGTCCCCCTCGGAGGCGGGTTTGGAGAGTTTGGTATGGATTTCACTCTCGTAGGCCGGGGCGGCCTGACCGGCACACCAATCCACAACCGCCAACACCTCCTCATCGCTCAAAAACACCCCCTGGGCCCGGACGGGATTCGAGGAGCCGGGGGGGACATAGAGCATATCCCCCTTGCCCAGCAGTTTTTCGGCACCGTTCTGGTCAAGGATCACCCGCGAATCCAGCTTCGAGGCCACCTGAAAGGAAATCCGGGTCGGGATGTTGGCCTTGATGACCCCCGTGACCACGTCCGCCCGGGGTGTCTGGGTGGCCACGATCATGTGAATGCCCGCCGCCCGGGCCATCTGGGTGATCCTCGCAATACACGATTCCACATCCGCAGGGGCCGTCAGCATCAGGTCGGCCAACTCGTCAATGATGACGACAATGTAGGGCATCCGGTCGGGAATGATCAGGTCCGAATCCCGCGGCACCACGATGGGCAGGGTTTGCTGGGCGGGTCCGTCCTCCTCCGGGGCGGGGGGGATCTCGCGGGTGTCCTCCTCCTTCTCAAGTTCCTCGGCCAGGTCAAGCGCCTCGATGAGGGGTTGGGCGGGCTTGGGCCGGCTGTTGAAGGTTGAGATGTTCCGGACGCCGCATTTTGCGAAGATTTCGTACCGTTTTTCCATTTCAAAAATGACCCATTTCAGGGCCATGATCACCTTTTTCGGATCGGTGACCACCGGCACGGCCAGGTGCGGAAGACGGTTGTACACCTGCATTTCCACCTTTTTTGGATCGATCATGATGATGCGCAGATCCGCCGGGGAAAAGGTGTAGAGCATGCTGACAATCAGTGAGTTCATGCAGACGGATTTCCCGGACCCGGTGGTGCCGCCAACCAGCAGATGGGGCATGGCGGTCAGATCGCCGACAATGACCTTGCCGTACACATCCTTTCCCAGGGCGACCGGAATGCGGCCCGGGGACTTCTTCCATTCGTCGTTCTGGAGGATTTCCGACATCAGAATGACCACCTTTTTGGAGTTGGCCACCTCGATGCCGAACGTGTTCTTGCCCGGGACCGGGGCCAGGATGTTGATCCGCTCGGCACGCAATGCCATGGCGATGTTTTTTTCCAGGGCCACGATCTTGTCGAGCTTGACCCCGGCATTGGGGACAAATTCAAAACGGGTGATCGTCGGCCCCTTGGTGATTTCATCGGGATGGACGATGATCTCAAACTGTTTGAAAAGACCCACGATCGTCTGGGACTGCGCCAGCAATTCATCACGGTTGGCGGCGACAAAACTGGCGGGATCCTGAGTGCGGAGATGCTCCATCCCGGGCAACTTGTAGTTTTCGTAGGAAATCTCGGGCTTCGGGGCCAGAGTCGGATTCTCCCGGCTGAGTCGGCCCTGAACCTTTTCGGGAATCCCCCGGGGAGGAATGGATTCAGGCTCCGCCTCCGCCTCGTCGGACTCCTCCTGCATGGGCCTGATCTTCTCGCGGCCCTTTGAACGGACCGGGCCTTTTTCAGGCTCGGGGATGGAGGGCATGGAGGTGTCGATGATTTTCGGTTCGACCGTCGGCTGACCGGGCGTGCTCTTTCCAAGGGCATCCCCCTCGCCCACCCCCTCCAGCTCCTTCCCCGAATTGCGACGGATCCGTTCCCCGACCTTCTCCAGTTTCTGGTTGAGTTCCCGGATCAAACGCGCCCGCACCTTGGGGTCCGAGACGGTACTGATTTTTTCCTCCAGCATCTTCACGTCCCCCTCATCGACCTCTCCGGTAAAACGACGCAGGAATTCACGGGCCGGGTGAACCATCGAGCTGATGGGATCGACCCCAAAAAGGACGACGATCGCAATCACATAGATCAGCAGCAAAAGGAAGCTGGATCCCCAAAACCCGAATGTGGGGGCGAAAACATGATTGACCAGCTCGCGTCCCAGATACCCGCCGCTGCTGGGGATGACATAGGCTTTCTGTCCCAGAGAAGGGAAGAGGAGCTGGAGCAGACAGGCCATGGACACCAGCACCACGCCCCCCATCAAAACCTTCAGCACCACCGAGGTCTGCCGCGAAAACTCAAACTTGAAAAGCCGAAACCCCAGAATGACCGAGGGGATCAGAAACAGAAAGGGCACAAAAAAGGAGGTCACCCCAAAAAAGAAAAAAAACAGATAGGCAATCCACATGCCGATCCATCCCCAGGCATTGAGCGTGGGAGTGTTCGGATTGGTGGTGTTGTAGTGATGATCCAGCGGATTGTACGTAAAGACACTGGGGAAAATCAGAACAAACAGAACAAACCCCACCAAGGCCAAAATCTCTTCATGGTTCTGGCTGAGGCGTTTAGATTCTTCTTTTTTTGCCATGGAAGGTGTGGAGTGTAACAGCCTTAAGCCTGTTATCAACAGGTTTTATGCTGACATGCGACGTTTTTGTGCATGCACAGACCGGATGGCGGTTTGACTTCAGACGGCTGTGATTCGCAAAATACATTCCACCCACTTTCAGAAAGTTGGCCGTTGATATTTTTGATCCTTCTGCCCTATGCTCCCCCGGTGACCTTTCGGGGGCTTCATATCCTCTTCCTGATCCTCGTTCTGCCGGGAGTCCATGCGACGGAACCCCCGGGTCAACCTCGCCCGACTCCCGATCCCAGGGGGCCGGTCCGGCTTTTCCTTGAAATCGACCCGAAGGCCCCCTCTGTCACAAATCCCGAAAAATCCCTTCCCTGCATCCTATCCGTCGAGAATCTCACCAAAAGGGACCTCACCCTTTTCCGAAATCCGCCGAAATATTTAACCGTCATCACCCATGAAAACGGTCCTGTCTCAGTGGGAAATTCAACCGGGTGTGGCATGGTGCTGCCCCGGAAGGGTGTGACCAATGAGGTTCCCGTGGTCCTGTTGCGCCCGGGACAAACACACCAGTACCGGTTGGATTTATCACAACATTTGTTCGCTCTGAAGGATGTCCGCCGTGAATTTCAATGGCGGGGAACCAATCTGTGGATTCAACTGCGTTTTGACAATTTTTTCCCGGAAAAATCGGGGTTGGGGAAGGCAAAAATTCCAGCGGAAAAATTGGAAACAAATTCCCTCCTGGTTCCTGTACGTTGATTTTTTATGTGACAATTTTTTTATATGATTATTTATATGTTATTTTAAATCAATAATATATGACTTAATAAAATGCATTTTTTATCCTAAATTTAAAATATTTTCATGAGAAATAGCGGGCTGGCACGTCATCTGCTTTTACCCGAGTCAGCCGACATCCCGAGTAGGGTCGTACGGTCATTTGGGAAATCCCTATTTCAACACAACACCAAACTGAGAGGACTCATACGATGAAGAAAATCAAACAATACATCTGGTTGCTGGCCATTGCAGCCATGTGTGTCGCGGCCACCGGGGCCTTCGCCCAGACAGCGGCCCCCGCTGCACCGGCGGCAGAACCAGCGCCTGCGGCGGCTCCCGCCGAACCGGCAGGCCCCACGGATTCCCAGAGAATCACGGATATTGAAAATTATTTCAAGAATCTGGGTGTCGGCGGATCCGGGGATACCACCTGGAAATCCAACATCGGCGCCATGCCTGGTCCGGGTCACAATGCCTGGCTGATGGTTTCGGCCGCATTGGTCCTGTTCATGACACTCCCCGGTCTGGCCCTCTTCTACGGCGGGTTGGTCCGCAAAAAGAACGTGCTCTCCGTGCTGGCCCAGTGCCTGGGGATCACCGGCCTGGTCGCCATTCTGTGGTGGGCGGTCGGATACAGTCTGGTCTTCGGGAAAAACTTTGACAGTCCGTTCTTGGGAGGAAGCGAGTTCTTCTTCTTCAAGGGTGTGGATTCCGCGCCCAATACGGACTACGCCTACTGGGTCTCGCAGAATGTCTTTGCGATGTACCAGCTCATGTTTGCGATCATCACCCCGGCACTGATCGTCGGTGCCATCGCCGAACGCATGAAATTCTCCGCTGTGCTCCTGTTTGTGGGGGCCTGGATGTTCCTGGTGTACTTCCCGCTCGCCCACATGATCTGGGGAGTCACGGGGCTGATGAACGGCGTCTGGAATGCCAAGGCCGCCATCGCCTCCATCGACTTTGCGGGGGGAACGGTCGTCCACATGTCCTCGGGCTGGAGCGCACTGGTGCTCTGTCTGATCCTTGGACCCCGTCTGGGATTCGGCAAGGAACCCATGCCTCCGCACAGCATGGTCCTTTGTATGGTCGGCACCGGAATGCTCTGGGTGGGTTGGTACGGCTTTAATGCCGGTTCCGCCCTCGCGGCCGATTACATCGCCTCCAATGCCTTCATGACCACCACCCTGGCGGCGGCTGTCGCCTCCTTCACCTGGGCGGTTGTCGAGTACATCTTCAAGGGCAAATCCAGCATCCTGGGCTTCTGCTCCGGTGCCGTCGCGGGCCTGGTGGTCATCACCCCCGCCGCAGGGTTTGTGAATGCCACGGCCTCAATCATCATCGGTATCATTGCCGGCGTGGTCCCCTTCCTGGCCTGCCACTACCTCAAGTCCATGCTCAAGTATGACGACGCCCTGGACACCTTCGGCATCCACGCCGTCGGCGGAACCATCGGCGCCTTTGTCACGGGCATCTTCGCCACCAGCGCGGTCAATACCAACATCACCGACAGCGCCATGGCGGCTGGCAGCAACGGCTTGAAAGGTCTTGTCGAAAACGGCGGACTTTGGATGGCCCAATGCAAGGCCATTGTTCTGACGATCATCATCTCGGTGGTGGCCACGGCCATCATCGCCTACGTGATCAAGGCTGTCATTGGTCTGCGCCCCACACCCGAAGCCGAACGCGAAGGTCTGGACACGACCGACCACGGCGAAGAGGGTTACATCCACTAATCACTTGCAACCGCTCCCCCGCCGCATTATGTTGCGGGGGAGTCAACCGAGAAAAGGATTTATACCATGAAAAAAATCGAAGCTATCATCAAACCGTTCAAACTGGACGAAGTCAAAGCCGCCCTCTCCGAGCTGGGAATCGAAGGCATGACTGTCTCCGAAGTCAAGGGTTTCGGACGCCAAAAAGGCCACACCGAAATCTATCGCGGAAGCGAATACACGGTCGACTTCCTTCCCAAAGTGAAGGTCGAAGTGGTCGTCGGTGACGACGTCGTACAAAAGGCGGTCCAAGCCATCATCAAGGCCGCCCAAACCGGCAAAATCGGTGACGGCAAGGTATTTGTCATCCCCGTTGAGGAAGCCATCCGCATCCGCACCGAGGAAAAAGGCGAAAAAGCCATCTAAGACCTCCATCCGTCTTTATTCAAAAAGCACCGCGTCACACGCGGTGCTTTTTTTATGCACTTTTGCCCCCACCCTTTGCAGGCACACACAAATCCCCTGTTTTCCACAATTGACCACTTCCGGGGTTGATTGGATCCGCCGTCTTTGCTAAAGAAGGAGATTCCCCGGTACGGACAGGTGGCAGAGTGGCCTATTGCGGCAGTCTTGAAAACTGCTGAACCGAAAGGTTCCGTGAGTTCGAATCTCACCCTGTCCGCCAGTTTATCTCCCGAAAGTTTTCAAAGGGCATTCCCCGCCTCCGCTCTGCAAGGCCCAACGGGCCGCCGCATTTTGGCCGCCCCGATCAATCCGGGGTAAACTTCAAGGCTCAAAATACACAAAAGGGGATTCTTTCAAAACTGCCCGGGGAGCGCACGCGCCCTCGCGTGCTTCAGGAGGCGTCCCCGCCTCCGCTCTGCAAGGCCCAGCGGGCCGCTGCATTTTGGCCACAAAAAATCACAAAATGAGGATTCTTTCTGAACTGCCCGGGGAGCGCACGCGCCCTCGCGTGCATCAGGAGGCGCCCCGCCTCCGCTTCATGTCCGAACGGCAAATCAAAGATGAAGCGGCGATTTAGAAAAGCGTCATCGTTTCTAGTAATATCTCACCTACCTCACACCCCTCTCTCAGTTGGGGGAAACGCCCTCAAAACCTCCTTTTACAGCCCATTTCACTCCTTATCTTGCACTAATTGCCTGTCCCTTTTTTCTGCCCATGGAGTTCATTTCATTTCTGAACAGCGATCACCTTATTTTTTTTTGCTAACGTAGTGATACTAATTGAATTTAAATCTGCACCCACAACCCATAGTTGAATTTCTCCAAACTCAGGATCTTTCCATGCGCCATTAGAATCAATATCAAATCTTTTTCCTTCCGCTCTAATCAATTGAACATTAGCACCCTTTTTGATCAAATCAAAAAGTGAACGACCCTCGTCTAAAGACGAGGGCTTCTTTTTACGGCTAAAAGCCGGATCGGTCGGCACTCTGGCCGACTCATACGATCTTGAAGTTATCGTCCGGGTCATTGGGTTTCTGATCCTCTATATATTTCTTCCACAA
>JANRIZ010000110.1:0-10531 GCA_033764445.1 Verrucomicrobiia bacterium
GCACCGGTCCGGGTCATTTCCGAGAGAATGTAATTGCAGGTGCCATTGACAATCCCGTGCAGGCTCAGAATACGATTGGCGACCAGCCCCTCATTGAGGGCCTTGATGATCGGGATGCCTCCGGCCACACTGGCTTCGAAATAAATGGCGGTATTGTGTTTGCGGGCGAGGGCAAAGAGTTCCTCCCCATGTTCCGCCAGCAGTGCCTTGTTGGCCGTAACAACAATTTTGCCGCCTTTTAATGCCTGGGACACCAGCTTCCGGGCCTCGGTGGTCCCACCCATGAGTTCAACCACAATCTGAATGGAGTCATCAGCCACAATTTCCTGCCAAGTTTTTGCCCATAGCGGGGCGGCGATCGAAATGCCCCGCTTCTTGGTGCGGCTCCGGGCCAGGACCCGGGTGACCCGGATCCGGTGTCCGATCCGTTCGGACAATAGCCTGCCGTTCCGTTCAAGGTGTTTAAAGACACCCTGTCCAACGGTTCCCAATCCGATCAAGCCTACGTTTACTGTTTGCACCGTGCAAAATCCTCAGATTAAAGAAAGCCCACGTTTCTACCGGGAACGTGCGGGGGGCGCAATGTGAATTTTAATCCCGGCCCTGATCCGAGAAGAAAGGCCTATTTGAACCGGGTCACATGTCCCCGCTCCCGAATCACCTTGTAGACCTTGATGGGTTTGGCCTTTCCCTTGACGGTGACCTCCTCAAGCAACTCACACTCGAGCTGGTCCTTGACCTGGTCAAAGGTGGTTTCGGTGATGACAATGTCCGTGTCGTACTTGCGGGTCAACCCCTCCACCCGCGCCCCCAGGTTGACGGCGTCGCCGATGATCGTGTAGCTCATGAGCTGGCTCGAACCCATGTTGCCCACCAGCATCGGACCGGTGTTGATGCCCACGCCCATCTTCAACTCGGGTTTTCCCTCCGACTTCCATTTTTCCCTCAGTCGCGACAGCTCCCGCTGCATTTGCATCGCGGCCCGCACGGCCCGCAGGGCATGGTCGGGCTGTTCCCGTGGCGCACTCCAAAAGGCCATGATCGCATCCCCGATGTATTTGTCGAGGGTGCCTTCGTGCTCAAAAATCACCGGGGTCAGGGAATCCAACGCCTCGTTGAGAATGGGCACCACATCCTCCGGCTCGTGCTGCTCGCAAAATGTCGTGAATCCCTGGATGTCCGAAAAGAGCACGGTCATTTCCCGGCGCACCCCGCCGAGCTTGAGCACCTTCGGATCGTCCAGAACCATATCCAGCACGTTTTTGGAAAGGTACCGGCCAAAGGTGGACCGGATTTGAAGTTTCTCCTTGGCTTCCTGAACCAACCGGATGGTGGTCTCCACAAAAATGACGGCCAATGCGGTCAGGACAGGCGCCACCACGGGCCACATCATGTTTGCTTTGGCAAAGGCCATCCAGAGCAGCCACACATAAAGACAGACCACTCCCAATGCCGTGGCCGCCCCGAACCGTGTCGGCAAAAATCGGGCCAGCCCAAAAATCACCCCAAAAAACATCAGGCGGGCGGCCACATCCCAACCCAGGGACGGGGTCCTGATAAAGTCCCCGCTGAGGATCGTGGCCATGGCACTGCCAATGACAGCCATTCCCGGACTGTTGGCATCCAACGGAGTCGGTAACACGTCCACGCCGGTGGCCGTGAAACCGACCAACACAATCGATCCGCCCATCCGCGATGCGAGCGACGGATTCCTGGGGTCCTCCGGTGTTTTGAGGACGGAATCCGCATCATTGTATTTGATCGGATTAAATCCAGCATACTTCGCACGAAAACTGATGGTCATCCGACCTTCGGCATCAATGGGGATTTTCACGGGCGGTCCGGCAGGGGGGGACAAAATGACAAACCGTCCCGGCTCCACCACCACCTTGTCGGGCGGCACATCCAGATACTCACACACCAATCGGAGAGCAAGGTGCGGCAACCATCGGTCTCCATTCCTGGAGACCAGGGGAATTCTTCGGGCCACTCCGTCGGCATCCCGCGGCAAATCCACCTGGCCGGATTTGACATGGGGACGGAAAATGGGGGCGGGGAGGATCAACGGACCTTCCGGGGATTTTTTCCCGTCCCCGGAGGTATCTGCAAAACTGTTTTTTTCAATCCACTGCTTTTCCGGCTCCGGAGGATGCGGACCGAGAGCCACTTTTTCCTTCTCCTTCAACGCCGCGCCAAAGACGATGGACGGATACTGGCTGAGTGCGGCGGCCAGCTTGAAATCGGCGGCAGGATCGCGTTCATCGGGCTCGGAAAACAGGACGTCATAGCCAACGGCCTTGGGCTTGAGCGGGGCCAGACGGAAGAGAAAATCCGCATGATAGTCCCGCGGCCAGGGCCAGCGACCCAACTGTTCAAGGGCCTGATCCCCAATGCCCAACATCAGAATTTCCGGGGGGATTTTATCGGGTCTGACATTTTTTTGGAACCGAAAATCCACCGTCCGAAGCTCAAAAACCTTCAGCAGCTTGATTTGATCGAGCGCGAAACTCAGGGCGGTTGAACCAATGGCCACCGCCACCAGAACCAGAATATCCCTATAAGAAACCCTGGTTTTCAAATTCCGCTAAGGTAGGGCTGGCGACGCCGGAGGGTTGGAAATCGACTGGGTATCAATCAACTGGCCGGGAGGTTTGTCAAAAATGCCAATCGGCGGACCGCCAGGAAAATTAGAGCCGGTACCCAACAGAAGAATGATGGTGTCTCCAAACTGCTCCATGGATTGGAAGGGATTGGGTTGGAGAATCAAAATGTCGTCCTTGCTATCCGAAGGAATCAGGATCAGCGCCTGGCCCTTGGCGGCATCCTCGGCTCCCTTGAAATCAAACAGCGCCCGCACCACCTCCGTGGGAAAGTCTGCGGCGGACTTGATGTCAAAGGCTCCCTGAATGACCACCCCGGGAAGCGGAGTCCATTTGACCATTCCTTCCTTCGTGAAAACGAGCACCTTGCAGGAACGATACACCCCGGCAACCGTTTTGGAAATGCTGCCACCGCGATCCTGCACCATCACAAAAATCTGCGTTCCACGCACCGCACCGACCGCCAAGGGGGTCTCCACCTCAAACTTGGAACCTTCCTTCTGCTTCTGCACATTGCCCATCATGGTTCCCTTTTCAATCCGAATCATGGTTTCAGTCTCGCCACTCTGGGCGATCTCGCTCTTTTTAAGGGTAATCAAAGTCTTGGGCTTGACCTGAACCACGGTAAACGAAGTGCCCTGCTGCAGTATCAAATTGCCATCCGCCCCGGTGACAATCACCGCTCCGGGAGGCAGGTCCATCCCGGGAGTCACCTTCTGTTTGGCATCCTTTTCGGCAAACCCAAAACGCACATCACCCTCAACGGCAATGGCCTTGAATTTGTTCAAGTCTGCAAAGGCATTTGTCGTGCCCCACGCACAGAGAGTGATGCTCAACAGGCAAATCTGGATGTTTTTCATATGAGATACACTTTTTTTCCGGGCAAAATGAGCTTTGAGTCTAGCATTTTCCCGAGACAGACTTAATAAATTAAGAGAAAACTATCATTTTTTGGAATTCTTGTAAATAAAATTGTAAATTTCCCCTTTCAACATTTCTGTGCCAGTCCTCTCCAACGCGGAAACAGGGATCACTTTTAATCGGCATATTTTCTTAAAATCTGACAGAAACTCCTCCGCACCAGGCATATCCATTTTATTCGCCACAACAATGGCCTTCTTTTTGGCCAGTTCAGAACTGTATAATTTCAGTTCCTTGCGAACCTGGGCAAAATCCTCCCACGGTTTCCGTCCCTCGCTCCCCGCCATATCCACAACAAACAACAACATCTTACACCTTTCAATGTGTCTTAAAAATTCATGGCCCAGACCGATGTTGTCATGGGCCCCTTCAATCAAACCCGGAATGTCGGCAATCATGATCTTTTTGAAGTTGTCAAATTCCAACGTCCCAATGATCGGATTGAGCGTGGTAAACGGATACGCGGCGATTTTGGGCTTGGCATTCGAAAGTCGGGATAAAAGGGTCGATTTGCCGGCATTGGGGTATCCGACCAGACCCACATCGGCGATGGACTTGACCACCAACCAGTAAATGCCCGCCTCACCGTCCCGCCCAAATTCAAACTCCCGCGGGGTCCGGTGCGAGGGGCTTTTCCAATGGACGTTTCCCCGTCCTCCCTTTCCGCCTTTGCACAGGGTCACCCGCGTCCCGGCTTCCACCAAATCCATGAAGATCGGGGCTTCCCGGTCCCACGGATACTTTTTTGCCCCTTCGGCCGGTGATTCCGCGGTCTCCTCGGAAGCCAATTCGTCCATTGTCTCGGCGGCCACAACCTCTGCGGGAACCACCACATCGTCGCGACGGACGGGCAGATCATAAGGGTCATGTGTATGCAGCACCTTCTGGGTCCGAAGTTGTTCGGCATTGTCGGCAATCCTGTAAATGACCGTGCCGGGGGGGACTTTCAACACAACATCCCGCCCATTTTTGCCATGCATTTGGGCGCCCTTGCCATGCCCGCCCTCCGGTGCCCGGATGTGGGGCTGGAACTTGAAATCATTGAGGTTATTGACGGCGGCATCCACCTCCAGAATGATGTTCCCCCCATTGCCGCCATCCCCCCCATCGGGTCCGCCCTTGGGCACAAAGGTTTCACGGCGAAAACTGTGGCTGCCGTTGCCCCCCCGTCCGGCCCGGGCATGTATCAGTACTTTGTCGGTAAACATGTGCGGTCCTTCCTCAGTTCAAAAACAAAAACGGCTTTCCCTGCCGAGGCCGGAAAAGCCGTGTTCAATCCATTCGGGGAACCCACAGGGGCCCCGGTCGTGCTGCCCTCAAATCTTGGCGTCGGCCGCCACCACATTGACCCGTTTTCCCTGGCGGTCAAACTTCACCACGCCGTCGACCAGTGAAAAAATGGTGTAATCCCGCCCCAGCCCGACGTTCCGCCCGGGGGCGAACACGGTGCCGCGCTGACGCACAATGATGCTGCCGGCGGTGACGGATTCCCCGCCAAAACATTTCACCCCAAGCCGTTTGCTGATGCTGTCGCGTCCGTTGCGAGAGGAACCCTGTCCCTTTTTATGTGCCATAACCTGTTTCTCCTTTGGATTTCTGTGTGTGTCCTGGCTGTCCTAGCCCTTGATGGAGGTGATTTTGACCTTGGTCAGCCGCTGCCGGTGACCGACGGTGCGATGATATCCCTCACGCCGACGAAATTTGTAGGCCAGCACCTTCGGAGCCTTCATCTCCGCCTCAACCACCTCGGCGGTCACACTGGCTCCCTTGACCACGGGCTGGCCAACGGTGACTTTCGCCCCGTCTCCCACCAGCAACACGTCTTCAAATTTGAATGACTTGCCCGCTTCAACTTCATTCAGAAGCTCCACCGAGAGAATGTCTCCCTCGGCAACACGGTATTGTTTGTTTCCTGTCCGAATCACTGCGTAACTCATAGGTTTCCTTTCACTTTCAAAAAAGAGCCCGCTAACATGCCAAATTTGCCTGGAATGACAAGAAGGAATTTTGACAAACTTGCAATCCTCGCCACCGCAACTCCGGAAGCCCCTCTTTTCGCCTTCGCTCACCACCCCTTACCGGCCTCCCACAGGCTCTCACAAGCCCCCTCAGATTCTTGACTCATTTATTGGGACAAATTTTCTCTAAATTGAGTCATATTATCTCTTTTTTTAGACAAAACAAATTCTTTTATTATTCACTACAAATAACTTATGTAATTTCAATGTCTGGCACGTTCAATGCACTTCTAGTCGTTGTCGGTAAAAACACAAAATTTAAAACCAACAAACAAAAGGAAAAACATCATGAATACACTGACCCATTGGAATCCGTTCCGCGAAATGGAAAACCTGCTGGGACTGGCAAACCGTCCCTACACAAAATCCGACCGGACTCTCGCGGATTGGGCCCCCCTGACGGATATCGTCGAGGACGAAAAACAGTTCCTCATCAAACTGGAACTGCCCGAAATCCGCAAAGACGATGTGAAGGTCACCATCCACGAGGGTGTGCTGACCATCCGCGGGGAGCGGAAGTTCGAAAATGAGGAGAAAAACAAAAAGTACCACCGCATCGAACGCGCCTACGGAAGTTTCGAGCGCAGTTTCGCCCTGCCGGAAACGGCGGATGAAAAAACCATCAAGGCCGACTTCAAGGACGGCGTTCTCAATGTCACCATCGGCAAGGCCGAAGTGGTCGCCCCCAAACAAATCGAGGTCAAAGTCTCGTAATCGGCCCCTGCGGCCAGGAGGACCACCGACGGACCCGGGGAGAAACCCTCCCCGGGCCGTTGTTTTTTTGCATGACGGTCGGGGGAACAAAACTTCCATCCGTGTTTGCTGTTGTACTTGCACACAACCAGCTCTAACGTGACCTCCAACCGCCCGGCCTCCACCCCATGAGACCTCACCCCGCCCTCCTGATCCTGCCCTTGCTCCTGGTCTCCCCGCTGTGGGCGATCTGGCCCTTCGACAACACCAAACCGGATTCCACCCCCGTTCGCCTCCAGGTGGATGCCGCCCCGGTCACCCGTGAAAGCAAATTCACCACCAGCTTTTCGGAGGTTGTCAAAAAGGTCTCCCCCAGTGTCGTCAGCATCTACACCACCCAGACGATCCCACACCGGCGCATGCGGCATCATCCCTTTTCCGAGGACCCGGCATTCCGGCGGTTTTTCGGCATGCCCGAATCCCCGGGCCCGGCTCCCTCCACCCCCCGTCACCGCGCCAGCGGTCTGGGCAGCGGGATTGTCGTCAGCGAGGACGGATACATCCTCACCAACACCCATGTCATCAATGAGGCCGATGAAATCAAAATCAAGATCAAGGACGACCCGGCCGAATACGTCGCCCGGGTCATCGGCAAGGACTCCAAAACCGACATCGCCGTCCTGAAAATCGACGCCCAAAAACTCACCCCCATCACCTTCGGCAACAGTGACGGCATCGAGGTCGGGGACGTTGTCCTGGCCGTCGGCAATCCCTTCGGACTGGGACAGACCGTGACCCTCGGCATCGTCAGTGCCACGGCGCGGGGTGGCATCGGCCTCAATGACTACGAAAACTTCATCCAGACGGATGCCTCAATCAACCAGGGCAATTCCGGCGGGGCCTTGGTGGACGCGGAGGGCCGGCTCATCGGGGTCAACAACGCCATCCTCAGCCAGTCGGGCGGCAACATCGGCATCGGTTTTGCCGTCCCGGTGACCATGGCCCGCAACATCATGGAGCGGCTGATCAAGGACGGCAAGGTCGTGCGCGGTTACCTGGGTGTGACCTTCCAGCCGGTGACCCCCTCGGTCGCCCGTGTTTTCAAGCTTCCGGAAGCCTCCGGGGCGCTCATCAACGACGTCATTGCCCGCAGCGGCGCGGCGGAGGCCGGACTGCGACAGGGGGATGTGATTGTGGAGTTTGAGGGGAAAAAAATTCCCGACGGACGCCAACTGCAGCTGGCGGTCACCGAAAACCCCCCCGGCAAAAAGGTGGAGGTCAGGATCATCCGTGATGGAAAATCCCAGACCTTTCGCGTGACTCTCAAACCCATGCCCGACGAACAGGGACCCGAGGCCAAACCCGCCGCCCTGCCCGCGGTTTCAAAAGGGGAATTATTTGAGGGGGTGATCATTGAAAATCTTTCCTCCGTGGCCCGGATGCAGCTGGGTCTTCCCAAAACCCTGCAAGGGGTGCTGGTTTCCGAGTTGAACCCCGAGTCCGCGGCGTTCGAGGCCAGCCTGCGCGAAGGCGAGGTGATTGTGGCCATCAACAAAACGCCCGTGACCACCCCCTCGGACGCCTTCGCCGCGATGCAGAAAAAATCGGCCAATCCCAACGAACTGATCCTGCTCGTCTGGTCCCGCGGCGCCCTCCGGTACGTCATCGTCGAACTCAAAAAATAGTGGCCACACCCCCGGGCCAGGGATCATTCCAACGGGCGGGGGGCGGGGGTGGTTTTCCCGTCGGTGACCGACCCCAGGATGGCCAGACGGGCCTTTGAAATTTCACGTTCCATCCGGCTCCCGTCAAACCCCAGTTCCTGCAAAATGCGCGAGGCCATCACCAGGGCGATCTCCCCTTCCGCCGTCAAGACCTCGTCCGCCCCGGCGGCACGGAGGGCCTCTGTCTCATTGATGTAGGTGGCTGTCGTGATGATCCGCATCCTTGGATTCAACTCCCGGCCCACCCTCACCACCTCCGGGGCTTGGGTCGTTTTTGCGGAAATGATCAGGCCCGAGGCCGTCGGAGCCCCGGCCTGAAGGAGGATCTCGCGGCGGGAGGCATCGCCTTGGACACTTTCCAAGCCCTGGGCCTTGATGCTTTGGGCTGTCCGGGGATTGGTTTCAACAACACACACTTTGATGCCGTGATTTTGCAGCAAACGGGTGATCAACCGCCCGGTTGGTCCGTACCCCACGACAATCACCCCGTCGGGGGCCATGTTGACCTCCGGCACGTGTTGCTCCGGGTCCGGTTTCACAGGCTGCAGCCAGCCCCGCGCCTCACACCATGCGAGGGTGGGATCAATCAGTCGGAATAACACGGGATTGAGGGTGATCGAAACCATGGAAGCCCCCACCAACACACTCGTGGCCTCGGAAGGTACAATGCCCAGGGACAGGCCCAGGGCACTGAGAATAAAGGAAAACTCCCCGATCTGCGCGAGGGCCACGGCGATGACGGCCGCCGACCGCACGGACCAGCCCAGCCACAGAACCACCACGAGGGCGGCCAGCGGTTTGCCGATGAGGATGACCGCCACGGTCACCAACAACAGGGGCCACTGGTTCCAAACCGTAAACGGATCGAACATCATTCCCACCGAGACAAAAAAAAGCACGGCAAACGCATCCTTCATGGGCAGGGCGTCGGAGGCCGCACGGGCGCTGAAATCCGTCTGACCCACGATCATCCCCGCCAGAAAGGCGCCCAGTGCCATCGACGCGTCAAAAAAAATGGCCTGGGGCAATGAATATGGTCGGACGGGGTGGGATTGCCATGGCCACGCTCCGGAGCTGTCGCAGAAACATTTCGCCCCGGCGGACGGGGCGGTTGAACCCGCAGAATTCATGTCTTCTGGCTGGCGGGATCCAATCGAAAAAATGGTCGGGCTGGTGGGATTTGAACCCACGACCTCTTGGTCCCGATCCAAGCGCGCTACCAAACTGCGCTACAGCCCGTATTTCTCAGGAACGGGCATTATGCTCAAATCCCGCAGGCTGACAACTGGAATTCTTCCTCAAAATGCGGGTTGTGACGTCTGTGAAACACCCCGGAATATCCTTGCCGCGATTTCCCATCCCTTTAGTAATCAGGTCCAACCATGAAGTTTTTCCTCACGGCCCTCCTTCTCTGTCTCCTGCCCTGGAGCCACGCTCCGGCCCAATCCAAATCCGCTCCACCCCCACCCTCCCGTGAATTCCGGGGGGTCTGGATTTCCTCCGTGTGGAATCTCAACTGGCCCTCCCTGCCGGGGCTGAGTGCCTCCGAACAAAAACGGGAACTGGTCGCCCTGCTGGACACCGCCAAAAAAAACGGACTCAATGCGGTCTTCCTGCAGGTCCGCCCCGAAAGCGACGCGCTCTACAAGTCCAATCTCGAGCCCTGGAGCCGGTTCCTGACCGGAACCCAGGGACGCAGCCCCGGATACGATCCGCTGGAGTTCTGCATCACCGAGGCCCGCAAACGCGGACTCGAGGTCCACGCCTGGATCAACCCCTACCGCGCCGCCAGCAATCATCAAAACAACCGCGCCGCCAACCACGTCTCCAAAAAGTTCGCACGCCACACCTACCGGGTCGACAACACCCTGTTCATGGACCCCGGCGCGGAACCGGTCCGGGACCACATCCTGGCGGTCATCGAAGACCTGATCACCCGCTACGATCTGGATGGCATCCATTTCGACGACTATTTCTACCCCTACCCCAAAAACCACACCCAGCCCGTCCACATCCCCGACGGCAACCTCTACAAGGCCTACCGCGAGGCGGGTGGCTCCCTCTCCCGCGGGGACTGGCGCAGGCAGAATGTCAACAAACTCATCCAACGGGTCAGCTCCCTGATCAAAACCCGCGCGCCGGGCATGCAATTCGGGATCAGTCCCTTTGGCATTTACACCAAGGGCCAGCCCTCCAATGTCACCGTTCATCTGGACCAGTACCACCACATCTATGCGGACCCCGTCAAATGGCTCCGCGAAGGGTGGGTTGACTACCTGGCCCCGCAGCTGTACTGGCCGGACCGGTCGGAACAGAGTTTTTCGGCCCTGCTCACCTGGTGGCGCAGCAAACAGGCCAACCCCCGCGGCATTCCGATCTACGCGGGCATTGCCGTCGACCGGCTCAGCAGCCACGGCTGGCCCGCCTCGGAGGTGGTCAGACAGGTCGTACTCACCCGGCAGATCAGTCCGGGCGCGGGCAACGGACAGATTTTTTTCAACATCCGCAATTTGCACCGCAACACCAAGGGAATTTCCTCCAGGCTCCGCGAGGAGGTCTACGCGGAGGACGCCCC
>JANRIZ010000115.1:0-34330 GCA_033764445.1 Verrucomicrobiia bacterium
GGAGTCACATTCCAGCCCAGGCCCACGCCGCCGCGGATTTCCGAGTAATCGACCAGGGAGTCGTTGAGACGGGGGTCACCCGTGTTGTTGCCGAAGTTCGGGCTTGTGCGGAAACTGCCGCCCAGGAGCTGGCCGCCGCCGTAAATGCTCAGGGTGTCGGTGATGGAATAGGTCAGACGCGGTTTGGGCGGCAGGGCCATGAAGACCAGGTCGTCGGTGATCTGCCAGCGGAATCCGACGGCCGGGAAAACCGGAAAGTCGTCCTTGATTCCCAGTCCGTAGTAGGGATTGCCGAAGAAATCGACAAACACCCCGAAAAAGAGCTGGAATTTTTCATTCACAAAATAGGTGCCGCCAAAGATGAGGGGGACATTGAACTGGTTGCTGTTGACCTCGTCAAAATCCCCGTAGATACCCGGCTGGGCCTCGAAGCGGAAGAGCCATTTGTCGCCCACGGAAAAATCAAAGCCCGTTGTCAGCGATACGGACTGGAGCGTATTGGGGACCCGGAGGGCGTTGTTGATGCCAAAGGAATACCGGTTCCAGCCCACACCGAAGCGACCGAGGAAATCCTTTTCGAACTTTCCGGTGGCCACATAGGAGGCGCTGGAATTGACCGAGGCGAACTGACCCACCTTGGCATCCCCCTGTTTGAGGTCGGAGGTGGCCGTGTAGCCGATTTCCGTATCCGCTTCGTGCGACCATTTGATGTCACGGGGTTTGGCAGCGGATTTGAGTTGGGGCCCGTCCCCCGCGAAGAGACACAGGGGGGACAGCGAGAGCAACAGGAGGAGGGAGGTGAGATGTTTCATGGGGTTCCGCCGGGGGTTGTGGATTCGGCATCAGACTTCATAAAGTGAATCGCCTCCCTGATACTGCTGGTCATGAGCATGCCCGCGGCCATCTGTTGCACGCCTTTGAGCCAGGCAAACAGCGGGGCGGAGACCAGATCCGTTCTCCAGACCAGCGTGTATTCCCTTCCCTCCACCGTCACCGGCCACAATTCGTAGAGGGTGATGTTGGTAAAATAGGAGTGGCTGACGTAGAACTGGTAGTCAATGACCTGGAACCGGTCGGATTTTTTTTCAATGTTGACCCCTCCCACCGCCAGCGCTGCGAGTTTGTCCGCCTTGAAAAGCTGCCAGTAGTAGGTTTCAGCCGTGGCGGGTTTGCCCCCTTTGCCGACCAGAACCGAGGCGTGCAGGAGATTTTGAAACCGTTTGTAGAGGTCCGGATTTGAGGAAATCATTTCCCGGATTTCCCCGGGAATGGACATGGTGGCGGTCTTTGTCTTGTAGGTGGGCAGGCTTTCGAGCCCGCCGACGACAAACTGATCGAACCTCGTTTTGGTCAGTTGACTCCAGAATTTCGCGGCGGCGATCCGGGCCTCCGGGGATTGGGCCTTCTGACCCGCGGGCAGTTCTTTGGAGAGGAAGTCCTGAAGGGATTTCAGGTCCTCCTCACTCATCAGCAGCCCCGTTTTGCCGTCACGTGCGCGGAGGGTTTCCTCGACAAATTTCTGCACCGGGCCTTCCTGGGAGGTGAAGTCGAGCTTTTCAAACTGGCCGGGTTGGTCCCTGGAAAAAATGGAAAGCTGGTAGATGGACATTTCCTTGTGTTTGGAGGGGTCCCAGGTGGCGATCAGCCGGGCCACTTCCGCGGAGGGACGTTTGATCACAAAGCAGGACTGGACGGCCAGGCCCTTTTCCGCATCCTCCAGATCGTACCGTTCCGCCAGAATGTCCCCCGCGACGAGCCTGCCCAGATCGATTTTTTTGAATTCACTGATTGACTGCACTGATTGAACCGCCGATTCCTGGGCTTGGGCGCAGGGGAGAGCCCCCGCCCACAGGATCAGTGCGGCAAAAACGCTTAGGTTTTTTGCAAGGAATGGGCGCATTTTGCAGTGAATATAAATGTTTAAAATCTAATGTAAATTATTAAAATAAAAAAAATTATGTAAAATAAATTATTGATCAATTCGACAAGCTGCGGTTTTTTTTATCCAGAAATCCCAGGGCATGAGGGGGTGAAATGACGTGGGTTCCGGCCTTTTTTTGATCCTCGAGGATTGAATAGCGAAGTTGCCTCATCTTTGTCCAGTGCATTTTGGGGCGGAAATGGTGTTCAGCGTGATAGCCGTTATAAAACCAGGTCCAGTTGTAGAGGGACTCATAGGTACTGACCCCCCAGGCAATGGGAACGCGGGGGTTGCCGCCGAAATGCTCGAAGTAACCGTTGAGGTGGGAGAGACAGTGGCCCAGATAATAAAAGGGGATGAAGAAGAGGGCAAATTGCCAGTTGAGAACGAACAGAGTACCGTAAAAGATGACAAAGGCGACAATTTCAAGGATTCCCCAACGGGCGTCGGACGGGTTGCGCCGGTGAATTTCCTGATAAATGGCTTTGGGGTCATCGCGGAAATAGCTCAGAAAGACATATCTCCAGAGCGGTTCCGGTGCGCCGTTTTTTCCATGGCGGTAAATGGAAAGCCAATCCACGGTCTGACCCTTTTCATCCTGCAGGTCGCTGTTTCCCATGTGGTGGCGCATGTGGACACAGGTGTAAAATTCCTGGGAGATGCCCATGGTCAGGGACTCCATCAGACTGAAAAGCCGGTTGAGGAGGGGGCTCGAAAAATAGGGGTTGTGCAGGAAATTGTGTGAGATGCCGTTGATATTCCAGGAGATGCTTATCGAGTAGAGTGCCCCCAGAGGAAGCAACGCCCACCAGGGCAGCCGGGTGAAGAACCAGAAAAGCAGCAGGACAAAGGCAAAATGCGCCAAGGCGCACAGCACCGGGACCGCGTCCCAGGGGGAGTGGGCAAAGAGCCCGCGTCGGCGTATGGGGGGGGATTCGGAGGGGGGTTCCATGATCGGTCCGGGAAAGCCGGGTCTTTGGGCTGGTTTTTTCGTCAATGGCCCCCTATGTATCATACCTTCCGCCGTGATGCAAAAGTCTATTTATTATGATTTTGACGGGGCCTGCCGGAACGTGGCGGACCATCTGGGAATTCCCCGGCAGGAGGTTTTGGAATGGGGACCCCGATTGAGGTTCTGCTGCGGAGCGGGGGTCATGGACCGGTTCACAAAACGGATCGCCGACCGCCGGGCCGCCTTTACCCTGTTTGGTTCCGGCGATTTCCATCATCTTACCTCCCTCTGGCAGGGAGTCGTCACCGAGCCCTATGTGCTGGTGAGTTTTGACAATCATCCCGATTGGGACATCCGTCCCCCGCGCTGGGCCTGCGGGGGATGGATCAACCGGGCTTTGGAAAATCCGCTCCTCACCCGGGCCCACATCTGGGGATGCGGCAATTTCGAGCTGGTCTCTCCCGCACGTTTTTTTGCCAACCGCCGGGCGTTGCAGCAGGGGCGGCTGGTGGTGCATCCGTGGCGGGAACGGTTGCCGACGTCGTATCACGGGAGGTATCCGACGGTTTCACGGGAGGACTGGCGGGCGGCATTTGACGCATTTTGCAGCGGGCTTGAGGGGCGGGACGTGTATGTCACCCTCGATCTCGACTGTCTGGTGGCCGGGGAGAGTGTGACCAATTGGGAGCAGGGGCTTTTTGAGCTGCGGGACCTGGAGGATGCGCTCGGACTTCTCCGGGAGCGGACACGGATTGTCGGGGGCGACCTGTGCGGGGCGTATTCGCCGCCCGTGTATGACGGCGTGTTTCGCCGCCTGGCATCCCATTGGGATCATCCCTCCGTGGTGCCGGGCGGGGACACCGCGGAGGTCAATGCCCGGGCCGTGGCCCGGTTGTGGCCCGCGCTATGTGGTGCGTGAGATCAGGACCATCCCCAGGGTCATGATCAAGATGCCGATGCCCAGGCGCAGGGTGAATTTTTCCCTCAGGAAAATGCTCGCCCCCACCGCCAGCAGGATCGGGCTCAATCCTTCGAAGGGATAGAGGACGCTCAGATCAAAATGTTTCATCAGCCCCAGCCAGACAAAGAACCAGCCCGAGAAGACGATGATTCCCAGGGGGAGAAACAGGCGGAATTTCTTCCAGTCCGGCGGGAGGCGGTTGGTCTGTTCCATCGCGTGTTTGATGAGGATCTGTCCGCCGACGAGGCAGATTTGCGAGAGAAGAATCAGGGCGAAGGCCTGGAGACTCATATTCTTTCCTCCAGCCGGGCCATGGGACGGATGATGATAAAAATCCCGGCCACCACCAGCAATGCACCCAGCCAGCGGGTGGGATTGATCTCCTCGCCCAGGATCAGGGCGCTGCCGAGGATCACAAAAACGTAGTTGAGGTTGACGATGTTGTAGGCGATGGTCAGCGGCAGGCGTTTGAGGACCACCAGCCAGCTGAGAAAGTTGAGGATCAGACACGCAATGCCCATCCACACCCAGGCCGAACCCAGACTGGAGAGGCCCAGCCAACCCATCAACGGGTCCGCATCGGAGGACTGATTGGCCCCGATTTTCAGACACAGTTCCGAGGCGGTGACCAGGGCGATGCAGAGGACGCAATGGAGATAGGCGTTGAAGTACCAGGGTTCTTTTTTCATGCGGGGGAGGAAGGGCAAGTCCATACCCGAGCCCGGTGAAAATGCAATGCAAAGAATCGGACCACGCAAGGGGTTGCCGGTTTCCGGTCCTCAGAAAAGGGGACCTTCTCCCCTCGGCAACCATCGGATTCAGGACTGGAGTGCGACGAGAAAATTGAACATTTTCTGCTGGTGCGTCTCGTCCTCGCGCATGGCGTAGAAATTGACCAGATTGTTGATCATCCGGATGAGGATCGTCTTGTTGCTGGCGGCGGCCAGATAACTTTCCTGAAACTCATAACCCATGTCCGCGAGCATGCGCTCACAGTCCTCACGGGAGAGAAGGGTTCCCTCGCGGAACGGGTCGAAAAAGACATCCTGCCAGCGGCAGATGAAGTGACCCGGCATGCCCACCCCCTGAACCGGCAGGCCCGCGCGGTGGGAGAGCAGGAGGTAGATCAGTGACAGGCTGATGGGAATCCCGAGTTTCCGTTCGATGACCTGGTTGAGAAAGCAGTTGTCCGGGTTGTAGTAGTCCTGCGTGTTGCCGCGAAACCCGAGTTCCCGGGAGACAAAGCGGGTGAGTTCGCGGACCGATTGGACCGGATTTTCCGGCGGGGAGAGGCGGGTTTTCAGACGGCGGGCCCAGGCATCCAGGGTTTCCCTGCCGCCGACCATATCGAGATCCGGGAAGACCACCGAGGCCAGGGCCCAGGCCGCCTCCTCCAGGTCCGAGGAATCTGAAAAACCATGGCAGAAGAGGATGAAGTCCCGCTCATTTTGTTCCGCCCGGATTTGGGCGATCAGTTCGCGGAGATTTTTGCTGACCAAGGCATCGCCGTCACGCGCCATTTTTTCGAGGGAGGAGAGGTCCTCATGTCCCTGATCGTAGAGCTGTTCGCGGAGGAGGGAGACCACATGCGGGTCCTCGTCCCGGAGAAGAGTCGAAAGGGCTTGCGGGCTGATCGCTTTCATCGACGGAACAACGGTAGCACGGGCAATGCCAGAATGCAAAAGAAGACCGTTGAAAAATCATGCGGGCGGAGGGGCCGGGGGAGGGGTGATCCAGTCATGCGCCTTTTCCATGGAGTCAAAGACGGCCATTTCGACCCCGTATTTTTCGAGGAATGTACCGAACATGCGGCTGAGCCCGAAGTAGAGCGGCTGGGTGACCACCATGGCACAGCGTCCGCTGAGGATATCCCGGTGTGAGCCAATGTATTGGGCGATGCCCTGGATTTCATGGGCGGACCGTTTTTCCGTGGATTCCAGCAGGTTGAAGATCAGGTGCCACCGAAGCTGGGGGGTCGAGGCGGAGGAGGTCCTGGCCTTTTCGATGGCCTGGGAAAAGGCCCGAAAACCCTCCTCGAAATCCACATCCCCCACCGTGGTGGAGATGATGACCCCCTCCTTCAGTTCAAGATTCAAGGCCATGGACACCACGCTGCCGTCCTGTGGGGCATTGTCAAAGGGAAAAACAGTGGTGTGAAAACCAGGTGTCGTTCCTGTGGCATCCAAAAAAACCGCAATCTTCTCCTTGTCGGGACTGCGGGAATCCCTAACATCCGTCTATTCTTTCACTCACACTTCAATCCATCAACCCTCGGGGAATATTATGAGCCAGAACCTTGCTGATTTTGGAAAAGGAGCCACCGGCGCCGAATTGGACCGGATCATTGTCAACAACATCAAGACCCTGGTTTTGGATGCCGTCCAAAAGGCGGAGAGCGGACATCCGGGGCTGCCGATGGGCTGTGCCGATTTTGCCTATGTGCTGTGGACAAAATTTCTCCGGCACAATCCTGCGAATCCGGAATGGGCCGGTCGCGACCGGTTTGTCCTTTCCGGCGGGCACGGATCGATGCTGCTTTACAGCCTGCTGCATCTTTTCGGGTACCCGAAAATGACCCTTGAGCAGATCCAGAGTTTCCGCCAGTGGGGTAGCATCACTCCCGGCCATCCCGAGTATGGGATGACTCCCGGGGTGGAAACCACGACAGGTCCCCTGGGACAGGGTTTCGCCAACGGGGTCGGGTTGGGCCTGGCCGCCAAGTATTATGCGGCCACCTTCAACACGGAGGACTTCAAGGTTGTGGACAACCGGATCTATGCCATCGTCAGTGACGGGGACTTGCAGGAGGGGGTTGCCGCCGAGGCCGCCTCGCTGGCCGGGCATCTCGGGCTGGACAACCTCACCTATTTCTACGACAGCAACCATATTTCCATCGAGGGGGACACGAGCCTCTCGTACTCCGATGACGTCCGTCGCCGATTCGAGGGGTACCATTGGAATGTGCTGGAAATAGACGGGGCCAACCATGTGCAGATTGAGCAGGCTCTCAAGCAGGCCAATGCCTGCACCGGAAAACCCACGATCATCATCGGCCACACGATCATCGGGGCCGGTTCGCCCAAATACCAGGGCACCCAGCGGGCGCATTCGGATGCCTTTGGTGAGGAGGAGGTGCGTGCCACCAAGAAAAACATCGGCTGGCCGGAGGAAGCCCAGTTTCTGGTTCCTGATGTGGTGAAGGACTTTTTCTCCCGCAAGTCCGCCGAGCTCGCGGGCCTGGAAAACCACTGGAACAGGAATTTCGACAGTTTCGGCAAAAAACACCCGGAGAAACTGGCCCTGTGGAATACCTTCCGGGACAAAACCCTTCCGGCGGATCTGGCGGCGAAGCTCCCCAACTACGCCGGGGCCAAACCCATCGCCACCCGCAGTGCCGGCGGGGAGATTCTCAAGGCTCTCATGCACCATGTGCCCTTCCTCGTGGGGGGATCGGCGGACCTGCATCCCTCGACCAAGACCTTTGTCAAGGAGCTGGGCTCGGTCAATACGGGGGACTTCAAGGGACGCAACTACCATTTTGGCATCCGGGAACACGGCATGGGGTCGGTGATGAATGGGATCGCCTATTACGGAGGCGGGATCGTGCCCTTTGGCTCGACGTTTTTTGTCTTCAGCGATTACATGCGTCCGCCCATCCGTCTGGCCGCCCTCAGCCATCTGCAATCCATTTTTGTCTTCACGCACGACTCGATTTTTGTCGGTGAGGATGGCCCCACCCATGAGCCGGTCGAACATCTGGCCGCCCTGCGTGTCATTCCCAATCTCTGCCTGATCCGTCCGGCGGATGCCACGGAAACGGCCGCGGCGTGGTTGCTGGCGCTTGAGCGGAAACACGGGCCGACCGTCCTGGTGCTCACCCGCCAGAATCTGCCGGTCATTGACCGGAGCAAGTACGCTTCGGCGGACCTGGTCCGCCGGGGGGCCTATGTGCTGGCCGATATCGGGACTCCGGAACGGATACTGATTGCTTCGGGATCCGAGGTGTCGCTGGCCATGGCCGCCGCCGAGAAGTTGGGCAATACGCGGGTGGTCTCGATGCCTTCGTTTGATCTCTTTGAGAGCCAATCGGCCGAATACCGGGAAAAAGTGTTTCCTGCCGCCATCGGCAAACGACTGGCGATTGAGGCCGGTGTTTCCTTTGGTTGGGACCGCTATGTGGGCCCTGCAGGCAAGACATTGACTGTCAACAGATTTGGCGCCTCCGCCCCCTATGAAAGAGTGGCCAAGGAGTATGGCTTTACGGTGGAGAATGTCTTGGGTGCCGTTGAGAAACTTTGATCAACGGGTTCGGGAGCGATTCCGCTGAATTTTCTGATTGCGAAGCACCATGTGTTTCTTGTAAAGTAATTTTACACTTTTTCATGGCAGAAAAAAATCCAACCAACAAATGGACCGTGTTTCCATCGCCGGGGTTCAGCCGTCGTGATTTTCTCATCAAAGCTTCATTGATGGGGGTGACGGGGCTATGGACGTTGGAGGCCTTGGCCACTCCCGCCGAGGTTGAGTTTTCCCCGGAAATCAAGGGCGATTACAGCGGCGCGCGGGAGGATGCCCGTGTGTTGAATTCTTCGCTGGCCCTGGAGCATATGCTCGTGGCCTTTTATGAGCATGCCTGCAAGTCCATTCTGTTCAAGGCCGCCAACCAACGCCTGGCGGAGCGTTTCCTGGGGCATCACAAACTCCACCGGGACATGCTCATGAAGCTCATCACCCGTCTGGGAGGGGTGCCGACCAATCCCCTGGCACGGTACGATCTTGAATCTTTCAAGTCCGAGAGGGACCTGATCAAATCCCTCGTCGATCTGGAAAGTCTCTCCTCCTACAACTACGCACAGAACATGCCGCTTTTGAAAAACCCGCTTCTGATCCTCAATGCCTCCCAGATCCTCGGTGCGGAAGCCTGGCATACCGCCGCGTGGCGGATGTCGTTGGGCGAGAACCCCGCACCCACGGCGCTTTTGCAGTGATGTTCCACCGGCGGGAGGGGAGACGGACCATCAGAGAGCTTGCCGGTTTTTCCGGAAACTCCTAGGGTGACGCCTGTGCTGATTCTCTACCGATACCTCTCCGCCGAATTCATCGGCAAGACGATCATCGCCAGTGCCATCATCAATTTTGTGATGATCCTGGGCAATGTGCTCCGCCGGGCGATGCAGTATGTGGTCAGCCAGGACTATCCCCTGACGCTGATTTTCAAATTTGTCCTGCTGCTGCTTCCCTGGCTGTTGTCCTTTTCGCTCCCTTTCAGTGTGCTGACCGCGACCCTGCTGATTTTTGGGCGGCTTTCCGCCGACCACGAGTTGACCGCGATGAAAGCCTGCGGGGTGAGCATGGGCCACATCATCGCCCCCTTTGTGGTCATTGCCCTCATGTTCACCTCCGTGAGCCTCTATATCAACGGGTTCCTGGCCCCCAAATGCGAAACCGCCTTCAAGACGATGTTCACACGGTTTGCCATCGAGAACCCCATGACGTTTTTTGAGACGGAAACCTACATCAACAACATCCAGGACATGCGAATCTATGTCGGGGCCAAGGACGGACAGAGGGTGGAAAAAGTCCAGATACAGCGGTTGAGCAACGGGATTCCCATGACCTCCCTGCGGGCGGAATGGGGGGAGGTGATCCGTCCGGATACGGCCAGCAGCGATATTCAGCTGGTGTTGCACAAAGTGCGGATGGAGGATCGGGACCCGCAGGACCCGGAGAATGTGCGCAAGGTCCAGTATGGCCGTTATTACGAGGAATTCATCCTGGATATTCCCCTTGAAAAAATGCTCACCGAGAAGCTGTCGGCCAAAAGTCTCAGTCAGCATACGTTTGTGGATCTGGCCCGGGAGATCATTGCCGAGGAGCCGAAATTTTCCCAGGGCGCGATTCTGGTGGAGCTTCACAAACGCATGTCGCTTCCCTTTGCCTGTTTTATCTTTGTACTCGTCGGCATTCCGCTGGGCATCCGCGTGCAGCGTTCGGAGAAGTCCATCGGCATTCTCGTGAGTTTTCTGGTGGCCCTGGTGTATTTCGGATTTTTGTTCGGTGCCGATGCCCTGCGGGAGCGGACGAGTTTTTATCCGGAAATGCTGCTGTGGATTCCCAACCTGGTCTTCGGGGCGGCCGGGGTCTACCTCATCTGGCGTCAGAACCGGATTTGATCCGAAGCCACCGGCTTCTCCGGATGGTTCGGAATGATGTGAGGACGTGGATGAGGGCATTCCAAAAAGGATGCCGCCTCTCAAGAGAGGACCAACGGATCGCCGCAATTTTGCCGCCCCGATCAATCCGGGGTAAACTTCAAGGCTCAAAAGGCACAAGGAGGGATGTTTTCAGAATTGTCCGGGGGGAGAAGCCCCCCCATGGATGGTGACATTCGCCCGCGTCCCGGGTCAGTGTTCCTCGCGGGGGGCCAGGAACAGGCGCAGGAGGTAGAAGAGGAAGTAGGCCAGGGAGGTGATGAAGGCGGCGACATAGGTCATGGCCGCGGCATCGAGCACCTTGTTGACCGCCGTGGCCTCGGCACCGGGACGGATGAAGCTCATTTTTTGCAGGATGACCTTGGCCCGGCGGGAGGCGTCAAATTCCACCGGCAGGGTAATCAGGTTAAAGAGCATGAGCACCCCCCAGGAGACGGCCATGAGCATGATCGCCCACTGCCAGGGGATGATGTTGCCGAACAGACCGATGAGGGGCAGCCAGATGACCACCTGGTTGGCGATGCCCGTCAGTCCCACCGCCGCCATCCGCATTTTCAGGGGCGCATAGGCGATCTGGTGCTGGATGGCGTGGCCACACTCGTGGGCGGCGATGCCCAGGGCGGCCGTGGAGGTGCCGTGATAGTTTTCCGAACTGAGGACCAGGCGTTTGTGGGTGGGGTCGTAATGGTCCCCGAGGAGTTCCTGATGTTCGTAAATCTGCACATCATGGATGCCGGCCGCCCGCAAAATGGCCGCCGCCGCCTCCGCGCCCGTGTAGCCGCTGGAAGCCGGGACCCGGCTGTATTTGTGGAACTGGGATTTGACCCGGGCGGCCGCCACCAGGGAAATGATCATTGTGCCCGCAAAGAGCACCAGGGATAATATCATCATATTGGTTCTCCTTCAGAGTGTTGTTTTTTTGCCTCCGCACAATGCGGCGGGCGTTGTTTCGGACCCCCCTGTTTCTCCGGCCCCGTGTGTTCTCCCGCGGGAGATAAGGATGATGTGGGGGCCGGTTTTCCGGGTGGTTCCGGAGTGAATAACACGGAATGAAGCACGGAGTTTCGGTTTGTCAAACCCCGGCGGGTCAGCCTGTCGTCCGCAGGCCGCTGGCGATGGCGTTGACCGAGAGCAGCAGCTGGGGGAGCATGAAATTGGCCGAATCCTCGTCGCCCTCGGCGATCAGTCCCCGCCACTTTTGCAGAAGGCCCACCTGCTGGTGGTGGAGGAGGTTGAGGGCGTCGGAGCGCAGATGGAGGGTTTTGTTCATCCGCGGACGCCGGTGGGCGAGGGATTCGCCGAAGAGCCGCTCGAGGGATTTCTGGGTGCGGGCGAATTCGTCGGAGATCAGGGCAAAGACGCGGTGGCGGAGGGTGCGTTCGCCCACCAGGGAGGCGTAGGTTTTCATGATCTCCAAATCCGCACTGGCCAGATTGGTTTCGACGTTGTTGAGGACATACCTCAGAAAGGGCCAGTCGGGCAGGGCACGGACAAGTTCGTCAAAGGTGGCCGCATCATTTTCAGCCAGGTACTCGAAGGCGCTGCCCACACCGTACCAGCCCGGGAGATAGTACCGGGCCTGCGTCCAGCTGAAGACCCAGGGGATGGCGCGCAGGTCCTCAAGCGACCGGGAACCCGTGCGGCGGGTGGGGCGCGAGCCGATGCGGCTGGCCTCCAGCACATCGATGGGGGTCGCCTGCGAATGGAACTGGATGAACCCCTCGCAGGCGATGAGATTTTTGTAGGCGTTTTTGCTGACCCCCGCCAGCCGGCCCAGGACCGGGGAGAGGGGATGGTCGGGCTGGCGTTTCTTGAAGTGGGAGAGGGAAATGCCCGTCACCCCCGCCATGAGCAGCTCGAGGTTGTAGGTGGCGGTGATGAAGTTGGAATATTTCTGGCCGATGGCCTCGCCCTGTTCGGTCATCCGCACATCAAAATGGATCGTCTCATCCGGGAGCGCCTCGAGGAAGCGGTGGGTGGGGCCCGCGCCGCGGCTGATGGTGCCGCCGCGTCCGTGAAAATACCGGGTGCGGACTCCCAGGGCCCGGGCTTCGCGGGTGATGGCCAGCTGGGCCTGGTGGAGCGCCCACTGGCTGGCCAGCAGACCGCTGTCCTTGTTGCTGTCGCTGTAGCCGATCATCACCTGCTGGACGCGTTGGTGGCCGATGTCGCCAAAATCCTCCGGTTCCTCCGGGGCCGAGCGGTTGAAAATGCGGGAGTCCGGGGAGTCGGATCCCTCCATCACCTCCATGCTGCGGCGGGTGATCGGATGTTCCAGGAAGGCCCGGATCAGTTCCGGTCCGCGTTCGAGGTCCTCGATGGTTTCGAGCAGGGGCACCACCGGCAGGAGACAGACCAGACCCTCGGCGGTTTTTTTCATCAGTCCGCTTTCCCGGGCCAGGACATAGACGATCAGAAGGTCGGAAAGCTGGCGGGTCATGCTGACAATCAGGGAGCCGAGCCCCTCCGGTCCGAATTCCTGGAGGTGGCGGGCCAGGACGCGGTAGGTGCGGATGACCTCATCGGCCTCGGGACCGACCGGAGTGTCCCCGACCGTGAAGGGCCGCGGGGAGAGCAGTTCCCGGTTGAGGAACTCGAGTTTCCGTTCCTCGGGCCATTTGGCGAAGTCCGCGCCGTTGATCCCCGCCGAGCAGATCAGCTGGGTGAGGGCCTGTTCGTGGAAGCGGCTGTTCTGGCGGATATCCAGACGGGCCAGGTGGAAGCCGAACACATTGAGAGTCCGGAGCACGGGCATGACCTCCGCCTCCGCGATATGGACGGCGCCGACCTCGATCAGGGAGTTGTAGAGGACATGCAGATCGATGACCAGTTCGCTGGGGGAGCGGTAGAAGGACTGGGGTTTGGATCGGGCCGGTATTCCCGCCACGGGCAGTTTTTCCATCATCAGATAGATGAACTGTTTCCAGGGCTCCTCCGGGGTGGACCGGATCAGACGGTAGGCCCGTTCGCCCAGCTCCTCGACCAGACGGTTGATGGAGGTGGTGAGGATGAGCGGACGTTTTTGGATCTGTTCGGAGAGCGTGAGCCTGTCGGAGAGCCCCTGGAGCTGGCGGTGAATGACCTGGAAGGCATTGTGGCGGAGATCGGCGAGGGTTTCGCCGGTGACCTCGCTGGTGACCAGCGGATGACCGTCGCGGTCGCCGCCGATCCAGGTGCCGAAGGACAGACGGGGGTAGGCGTAGGGACTGGAGAGCAGGTCCGGGTGAAACCCGTTTTCCTTCCAGGCAATGCGCAGGCGGGCATCGAGAAAGGGCAGGACGCTGGTGAAGACATTGCGGAGGTAGTGCATGGCATAGCGGCGTTCCGAGGCCACGTCCGGCTTTTTGAGGAGAATTTCGCCGGTCCGCCACAGACGCTCCAGGGCGACGCGGATTTCCTTGCGGATCATTTCCTGTTCCGCCGGGGTCCACATCTGGTTTTCACGTTTGACCAGCAGCAGGTAGAGGGAGCGGTGCTGATCGAGGACCGTGGCGCGTTTGGCCTCTGTCGGGTGGGCTGTCAGGACCGGTTCGATGCGGACCTTTCCCAGCACGGAGGCGATCTGAGACTCGGCCAGACCCTGGGCCTTGAGTCTCTGGAGGTGGTAGCCCCAGAGCCCCCGTTCGCGGGACATGCCCTGGGAACTTTCACGCATGCGGCGGATCTGGGCGGCCGTGTTTTCCTCGACCATGTTGAGGAGCTGGAAAAAGATCGAATAGACCTGGCCGAGCCCCACCGAGAACTCCGTGTCGTTTTTCTGCCGGGTCGAAAGCGGTTTGCCCATGGCAGGGACCAGACGGGCGAGACCGGGTTCACCGATATCCACGAGAACCTCCTTGAAACATTCGACCAAAAAGGAGAGGTCCCGGTCGATCTTTTCAAAACCGATCTGGAAAAGCTCTGAGTCTGACTGGATTTTCGGGGACATGAAGAGGGACGGCTATTCCTTACCCCGAAATTGGTTGAAGGCAAGACCAAGTTTGTCGGCATTTTTCCTCTGAGAGGATATGCAGGACGGAAGACTGAGTCCCGGGGGCCAGGGAAGGGAGGATGCCGGTTTTTAAATTTTTTATTGTCATCATTTGGCCAATTTGAGGCCTTCCTTTTTGTTCAATATGACGATTATTTCTAAGTAAGCTAAATGGAATATTTTAGAATTTAGTTCTTATGATTTTTTGCATAAAATTATCATATAACAAATTGATTATGAACAATTAGTCAAAATATATTCCTAAGTATCTCAAATTCAATAAAATGCAACGAAAGTCAATAGCGAATATCAAAAAATAGTATTGACTGGTGTGGGTGAAAGTGTTTAAAAGTGTCGCGTAATGTTTGAAAAGAACTATTAATTGTCAGAAATTACCCATGAGTCTGCATCCACAAATCATCAATTACACGAATACTTTTCGTTCCTCCTTGGATGAAAAGAAGCGTGTGACCGTGCCCGCCAAATGGCGGCAGGAGGAGGAGCAGGAGCTTTATTGCATGGTTCACTTTGATAACGATCGGTTGGTGTTGATGCCCGTGGAGACGTACGAAAAAATCACGGCACAACTGGAATCCAATCCGCAGATGAGCCACTCCCAGCGTCAGGACATGATCGCCACTTTCAGTGCCCGGTGTGGGTTGCTGACCATTGACAAGGCCGGGCGGGTGAGTTTGCCGCCCGAGAAGCTGAGTGCGGTGGGAATACGCAGGGAACTGGTGATGACCGGCGGGAGAGATCGTTTTTACGTATGGAGCCCTGAAAAGCATCAGGCCGAGGAAATCAGGCAGGCGGATCTGACGCGCCAGCTTTCCTCGAGTATCGGATTGTAAACCCAGAGCAAAAGGAATCAAAACCTATGGCCCAGGCGTTTGGCACACATCACATTGGATTCCCGATCACGGGACGAGTCCGTTCGGCCCAGGAGCAGAGAAGCTTCCGGCGCCAGTTCTGGCAGTACGTCAGTGTGCGCAGCAGCAATTTCCTGCAAAGGAACAATTCAGTCGAAAACCAGAGACGCCTCCGCCTTCTTGCCAGCCGGTCACACACACCGGACGGTACGGAGCCGGAGGCCCCGGAGGAATGAGCGCAGGGCTGGAGGCCTATCATCTCCCTGTCCTTCTTGAGGAAGTGATCGAGGGGTTGGCGCTGGTGCCCGGTGGAATTTATCTGGATGGAACGCTGGGCGGAGGCGGTCACACACACGCCATTCTCAGCAGAGTCCCGCACACGCGGGTCATCGGTCTGGATCAGGACCGGGAGGCCATTGAGACAGCTTCCCGGAGACTGACCGGCGAATTTGGAGAACGCATCGTGATACGACGATCTAATTACCGTTTTGGCACCGAAGTCCTGAGTCAGCTCGGGATCGGAGGGCTGGAGGGTGCGCTGTTGGATCTGGGCGTCTCCTCCCGGCAGTTGGACTGTCCCGCGCGCGGGTTCAGTTTCCGGGGGGAAGGTCCGCTGGACATGCGGATGGACGACCGGCAGGAGCTGGATGCCGCCCGGATCGTCAATACCTGGCCCGAGGAGGAGCTGATCCGGATTTTCCGCGAGTACGGGGAGGAGCGGCATGCCCCCCGCATTGCGCGGGAAATCGTGGCCCGACGCCGGACCGCACCGCTGACGACCGGGGCGCAGCTGGCCGAAATGATCGCCGGACTCGCGCCGAAGGGGTACCACCGGATCCATCCCGCGACGCGGGTGTTTCAGGCCCTGCGGATGGCCGTCAATGACGAACTCGGGGCGCTCAAGGACGGCCTGAGAAGTTTGACCGCGTGTTTGGGACCCGGCGGGCGCCTGGCCGTCATCTCGTTCCATTCCCTTGAGGACCGGATCGTTAAACATTTCATGAGACACCATGCGCGGGAATTTGTGGATGAACCCGGGATGCCGCAGCCCGAGCCCAATCCCGAGCATTGTCTGGAGCTGGTGACACGCAAGGCCGTGACCGCCGGTGAGGAGGAATGCCGCCGCAACCCCCGGGCGCGGAGCGCAAAACTGCGCATCGCCCGGAAAGTCACCCCGACGCATTGACGATTTATGACACGGAACCGAAAACGCAACGCCAACTCCCTGAACGTCCGCTGGGTGTTCAAGCTGTGCATCTTCCTGATGATCCTCGGGATGATGGGGTTTTTCTATGTGTCCCAGAAGAACCGCACCGTGTTTTTGGGGGATGAAATCAAAAAACTCGAATCCAAAATGGAGGCCACGCGCCAGCGCAACCAGGTGCTGGAGAGCCAGATCGCCAATCTCAAGAGCCTGCGGGTGGTGCAGTACAAATGCACGCAATGGCAGCTGGGGCTGGTGCAGCCTGTGGAGACCCAGTTTATCCGTGTCTCCCCCGGACGCGGGAGCCTGCAGCTGGCCATCCGTGAGGCCGCCGCCTCGGAGGCAAACAGGTCAAACGAATGATCCAGTACAACATCCAGTCCCGGACCCTGGTGGTGGGCGGCCTTCTGATGGCCGCCTTCACCCTTTTATCCGTCCGTCTGGTGATTCTCCAGGTGGCGCAGCACGACCGGTATTACGAGGAGGCGTTGAACAACCACGTGCGCAAGATTCCCATCGAGTCCCAGCGTGGTGAAATCCTCGACGCCTCCGGCCTGGTCCTGGCCACCAGTCTGCCCCTGCAGAAAATCAGCACCGATCCCGAGGCCCTGCGTGAAGGGTGGGAGTTGCAGGTCAAACGCGCCACCCAAAAGGCCCGGAAAAAGCCCGGGGTGGTGGTGCCGACGGTGGAGGGACTGCAGAGGGATTTTGTCCTCCGCCTGAGTGCCGCCCTCGGGGAGCCCCCGGCGGTGGTGGCCGAGAAGCTGTCGCGCACCACACGCTATGTCGAGCTCAAGCGCCGGGCCGGGCCCGACATCATTGACCGGGTGCGGGAGCTGAAAAGCAGCCAGTTGTATTTTGAGGAGGACTTTCTGCGGGTGTATCCCAACCAGGAGCTGGCCAGTCACGTCCTCGGATATGTGGATTTTGACCAGAAATCCGGATTGCAGGGCATTGAAAGCTCCTTCCAGAAAATGCTCAAGGGCCTCGACGGGTGGCGGCGGATCGTGCGGGATGCCTCCGGACGTGAGCTGGTTCCCTACCGTGTGCAGGACGTTCCCGCGCGCAACGGATATTCCGTGGTCCTGACCCTGGACAGCAGCATCCAGCATATTGTCGAGACCGAGCTGGACCGTGCGGTTCTTGAATACACCCCGCAATCCGCCGTGGCCATTGTGATGCGTCCGCGCACCGGGGAGATCCTGGCCATGGCCAACCGCCCCACCTTCAATCCGAATCTCCGGAAGCCCAACCTCGAGTGCCTGCGCAACCGGGCCATCTCCGACATCATGGAGCCTGGTTCGACCTTCAAGATTGTCACCACCACCGCCGCCTTCAACGAGGGGATCATCAATTTGCGCAGCCAGTTTTACTGTGAGCAGGGGCAGTTCCTGTACGCGGGCAAAGTCCTCCGGGATCACGGCGGTTACGGCGTCCTTGACGTGGAGACGGGGATTCAGAAATCCAGCAACATCATGGCCGGCAAGATCGGCCTGGAGCTGGGGGAAAACCGCCTCTTCAAGTACATCTCCTTTTTTGGATTCGGTCAGCGGACCGGCATCCGTCTTCCCGCCGAGGCGAGGGGACTGGTCCACTCCCCCAGAAAATGGTCCAAGGTGAGCATCGTCCACATTCCGATGGGACACGAGGTGGCAGTGACCCCCTTGCAGATGATTTCCGCCTTCTCCGTGATCGCCAACGGGGGCCTGCTCATGAAGCCCATGATCGTCGGGCGTGTGCAGGACCAGGGCGGACGCACCGTGGAGGCCCACTACCCGACTGTCGTCCGGCGGGTGATCTCCCCCCGGGCCGCCGAGATGATGAACGAGGCCCTCAAATCCGTCGTCTCCCGTGACGGCACCGCGGCGCGCGCGTCCGTTGAGGGGTTCACCGTTGCCGGAAAAACCGGGACCGCCCAGAAGATCGATCCGGCCACGGGAGCCTACTATCAGGGACATGACGGCAAGGTTGTCGCCTCGTTCATCGGTTATCTTCCCGCCGACAACCCCGAGTTTTGCGTGCTGGTGGTCCTGGATGAACCCGTCTCCAAGTCGAATTTTGGCGGACAGACCGCCGCGCCCGTCTTCAGCGCCATGGCCTCGCAAATTGCGCGTCAGATGGGCCTGGTTCCCGAGGGAGGCCAGGGAAAAAACGTCATTGCCGTCAACTAGGGATATGAAAATGACCGATCTTTTCAAACACATTGAGACCCTCCGGATCGACGGAGGTGTTGCCGGGGATGTCACCGGTGTGAGTTACGACTCCCGCCGGGTCCTTCCGGGCCATGTCTTTGTGGCGGTGCCCGGACAGCGGACCGACGGGAACAGTTTTGTCGAGGCCGCCCTGGACCGGGGGGCCGTCGCCGTGGTCGAGACCGTGGACCGCAAACCCTTCCGCCGGGAGACCCATGTGACCGTGGCCAATGCCCGGCGTGCCCTGGCCGGTCTTTCCGCCGCCTACCATGGATTCCCGGATCAGAGCCTGAAAATGATCGGCATCACCGGCACCAACGGCAAGACGACGACCGCCTTCATGGTCAAACACCTGCTGGAGTCGTGCGGCATCCGTTCGGGGCTGCTGGGAACCGTCCGGTATGAGGTGGGCGACCGGGTCATCCCCGCGGCGCGCACCACGCCCGAGGCCCCGGAAATCCATGAGATGCTCGCGACGATGAAACAGGCCGGATGCGGGGCGTGTGTGATGGAGGTCTCCTCCCACGCCCTGGCGCAGGACCGGGTGCATGGCCTTGATTTTGATGTGGCCGCCTTTACCAACCTGACCCAGGACCACCTCGACTATCACAAGTCCATGGAGGATTACTTTGCCGCCAAGGCCCTGCTTTTCCAATCGCTCGGACGGAAGGAGAAAACCGCGGTGGCCGTCCTGAACACCGACGATGACTCGGGGCTGGTCCTGATGGAAAAAATCCCCATGCAGGCCCGCAAAGTGTCCTATGGGATCGACACTCCCGCCTCGCTTCGGGCCCGGATACTTTCGTTGGAGGGCCGCGGATGCCGGTTTGTCCTTGTGCAGGCCGGTCAGGAACAGGAGGTCACCCTTCCCATGACCGGCCGCCACAACGTGTCCAACGCCCTCTGTGCCCTGGGCATTGGCCTGTCCCTGGGACTGGACACCGCCGGAATGATTGCCGCCCTGGCGACCCTGCGCGGGGTGCCCGGACGCCTGGAAGCCGTCGCCCATCGGCTGCCCTTCGATGTTTTTGTGGATTACGCCCATACCGATGACGCCCTGCGCAACGTGCTGCGCACCGTGCGGGAGTTTGCCCGGGGCCGGGTCATCCTGGTGTTTGGATGCGGCGGCAGCCGCGACGCGAAAAAGCGTCCGCTCATGGGACGGGTGGCCTCGGAGCTGGCGGATTTTTCCGTGCTCACCTCCGACAATCCCCGCAAGGAAAACCCCGCCGACATCCTCCGACAGATTTCCGCCGGATTCGGCGGGGCGGAAAAACATGCCGTCATCGAGGACCGGCGGGAGGCCATCTTCCGGGCCCTCTCCATGGCCCGTGAAAACGACATCGTCCTGGTCGCCGGCAAGGGGCACGAGACCTACCAGGAATTTGCCGACGCCATTGTCCCCTTTGACGACCGCGAGGTCGTCGCCGAATGCCTCACCCAGATTGCCGAAAGCAGACCATGGAAACAATGACCCTCCAGCAGATTGCCGCCAGTGCACGGGGACGACTCGTGGCCCCCCCCGGCCTCGGGGAGCGGACCACCGGAGCGGTGTGCACGGACACACGGAGCCTGGCCCCCGGCAGCGTATTTGTCGCCCTCCGCGGTGAGAGATATGATGCCCATGATTTTCTGCCGCAGACCCCCGCCGCCGGCGTGCTGGCCGTTGTCGTGTCCGCGGACCGGGCGGACCGGGTCCCTGCGGGACTGGCCCGGATCGAGGTGGATGACACCCTCCTGGCCCTGCAGCGGATCGCCGCCGGATACCGCCGTCGGCTGACACTGCGCACCGTGGCCATTACAGGCAGCAATGGAAAAACCTCCACCAAGGAATTCACCGCCGCCGTCCTGGCCGAAAAGTTCAATGTCGTCAAAACCGCCGGGAACCTCAACAACCACGTGGGCGTGCCGCTGATGATGTTTTCGGCGGACCGCCACCACGGGGCCGGGGTCTTTGAAATGGGCATGAACCATCCCGGCGAACTCGCCCCCCTGATGCAGGTGGTCGGCCCCGAGGTGGGCGTGGTCAGCAATGTCGGCCCCGTGCACATTGAAAACTTTGAGACCGAGTCCGCCATCGCCCAGGAAAAGGCCGTTGTGGCACGGGGGATTCCGGCGACGGGCACCGTGGTTCTGAATGCCGACGACGCATGGTTTTCCGCCGTGCGCCAGGGGGTCATTGCCCCGGTGGTGACCGTGGGCCTGCGGCAGAAGGCTGATTTTTCCGCACAGAGCCTCCGCACGACCTCCTCCGGGGTGGAGTTTGAGATTGAGCACGCCGGGCGCCGCGTGGCGGCCCGGATTTCCGTGTTCGGGCGGCACATGGTGGCCAACGCCCTGATGGCGGTGGCCGCCGGCTCGGCCATGGGCGTGGACCTGGAAGCCGCCGTCCGGGGGCTTTCCAAGGCGGAGCTGCCCAAGATGCGGCTTGAGCCGATGACCATTCGCGGTGTGAGCGTCATCAACGATGCCTACAACGCCAACCCCGTGTCCATGCGGGCCGGATTGCAGACCCTCGCGGCCTTGGAGGTCAGCGGACGGCGGATGGCCGTTCTCGGCGACATGCGGGAGCTGGGGGCCATGACCGAGGCCGCCCACCGTCAGTTGGGGCGTGATGCCGTCGAGGCCGGGGTGAGTGCCCTGTACGTCACCGGCTCCTGCGGACACTGGACCCTGGAAGGGGCCCGTGAGGCCGGATTATCCGCCGCCGCGGCGCATTTTGCGGAAAGCGCGGAGGCGTTGGCGAAAAAAATCAATGAAACAGCCCGGGAGGGGGATGCCGTTCTGGTGAAGGGATCCCGCGGGGCGAAAATGGAGGAGGTTGTTGCCCACTGGCAGCAGCTCGCATAAGACCATGCTTTTTTATCTGCACCTGCTCGACGGATTTTTCGGACCGCTCAATGTCTTCCAGTACGGGACATTCCGGACGATCATGGCCGCCCTGACCGCCTTTTTTGCGGTGGTCTTCTCCGGTCCGTGGGTGATCCGCCAGTTGCTGGCCCTCAAGATCGGCCAACCCATCCGCAGTGCCGAGGAGGTCCACAAACTGCACGAGCTGCACGGCAAAAAGCTGGGCACGCCGACCATGGGCGGCGTCATGATTCTCGGGGCGGTGATCGGATCGACCCTGTTGTGGGCGCGGCCCGACAACCATTTTGTCTGGCTGGGACTGCTGACCCTGCTGGTTCTGGGCGGCCTCGGGTTTGCGGATGATTTCCAGAAGGTCGTCAGAAAGAATTCAAAGGGGATCAGCGCCCGCCAGAAACTCGGGGTGCAGATCGGCCTGGCCCTGGTCATCGGCATGTTGCTGATGGTGCTGGACCCGAATTTCGAGCGCAAGGAGGTCATCCCGGCAAACCTTTGGAGCCATGCCGCCCAAGCCGTGGCAGGCGTTCCCCACAGTGCCCGCATCACCGACCTGTATCTGCCCTTTCTGAAAAACCCCGTGCTCGACCTGCAGATCGTGGCCCTCGCGTTTTTCTGCCTTGTGATGGTCGGCTCCTCCAACGCCGTCAATCTCACCGACGGCCTCGACGGCCTGGCCATCGGCTGCACCATCATCGTGGCCGGGACACTGACCGCCTTTGCGTACATTGCCGGCCAGAGCCGCCTGGCCAACGAGCTGTACCTGCCCCATGTCGTCGGGACCCAGGAGCTGGCCATCATGACCGCGGCCATGACCGGGGCGGGCATGGGATTCCTCTGGTACAACTGCCATCCCGCCAAGGTGTTCATGGGGGACACCGGCTCGCTGGCCATCGGCGGATTTCTCGGATACGTGGCCATCTGCATCAAGCAGGAGATCGTGCTCGCGATCATCGGGGGTGTGTTTGTGATGGAGGCCCTGTCGGTGATCCTGCAGGTGGCCTCCTTCAAGAGCACCGGGAAGCGGATATTTCTGATGTCACCCATCCACCACCACTTTGAACTCAAGGGTTGGAATGAATCGACGGTCGTGATCCGTTTTTGGATTCTCTCGATCATTTTCGCCCTGATCGGACTTTCAACCCTCAAACTGCGCTGACCCCCCCATGAATTATCACAACCAACAGATTGCCGTTCTGGGCGCAGGCACCAGCGGAGTCGCCGCCGCCCAGCATCTGGTGACCCGGGGGGCGCGTGTGACCGTGCAGGATCAGGGCGTGAGACCCCTGGCGGCGCAGGCGACTGTCAGCCTCCAGGCGCTCGGCTGTGAAATCCAGAAGGGGGAGACTCTTGAGGCCGACGCTAGATTTTCCCTCGCCGTCATCAGCCCCGGAATCGATCCGCGGCAGGAGTGGGTGCAGTCCTATTTCCGACTCGGCATCCCCGTGTGGAGCGAGCTTGAACTCGGGTATCGCGCCGCCCAATGCCCGGTCGTGGCCATTACCGGCACCAATGGGAAAACCACCACCACCGAGCTGACCCAGCGGGTGGCCGCCGCCGCCGGACTCCGGTCCGTCGCCGCGGGCAACATCGGACTTCCCCTGAGCGAGGCCGTGGACCTGAACCCCGAAGCGGAGCTGTTTGTGTTGGAGGTCAGTTCGTATCAACTGGAGCACATCCATGAATTCCGGGCGCGGGTGGCCGTGATGCTCAATCTCACCCCCGACCATTTTGACCGTTACCGCGGCCTGGCCGATTACGCCGCCGCCAAGAACCGGATCTTTGAAAATCAGCGTCCCGATGATACCGCCGTCGTGCAGGCCGAGTATGCGTACAAGCCCGGATTCCGGGGGCAGGTCACACGGTTCACGACCGGAACGGGCGCGGCGGATTACGTCTGCCGGGAGGGAGTCATTTTCCGGGGGGGGCGGGAGGTGTTGCGGATGGAGGAATGCCGGCTCAAGGGCATTCACAATGCCGAGAACCTCATGGCCGTGCTGGCGCTGGCCGGGGCGATGCACTGGGAGGAAACCCGCACCCTGGCCGCCCTGAAGAGTTATGAACCCGCCCCGCACCGGTGCGAGATTGTCGGCGTGGTTGGCGGAGTGACGTGGATCAACGACTCCAAGGCCACCAACACCGATGCCGTTGAAAAGGCGTTGTTATCCCAACCGCGGCCCGTGCTGCTGATTGCCGGGGGCAAGGACAAGGGATTCCCCTTTGAGAGCCTTGTCCCCGTCGTGAAGGAGAAGGTCCGTCGCGCCTTTCTGATCGGTGAAACCGCGCCGAAAATCGCGCAGGCCTGGGCCGGGGGCATCCCGTGCGAACAATCCGGCACGCTGGAGGCCGCCGTCGCCGCGGCGGCGCAGCATGCGCGGGAGGGGGACATTGTCCTGCTTTCGCCCGCCTGTTCGAGTTTTGACCAGTTCCGCGATTATGCGGACCGCGGGGAACAATTTAAGAATTTCGTCCGGGCCCTGGAGGATCCGAACGGAAGCCAAACCCACAACAACCGTTCTTAAGAGCGGAAAACCGGAGCAACAAACAAACCTATGAAACTGAGCAAAATATTCATCATCGTGCTGGTCCTGCACGTGGTGGTCATTGGTGGCATCCTTGGATACCACCTTTTCAAGAGCAAGTCCAAACCCGCCGATGACTTGGCCCGGACCGAGGAATCCGCCCCGAAAGACACCGGGGCCGAGACCAAGGTTGTCGGGGACGCCGACAGTGTGGCCGGCATGGAAAACGGTCCCCTGACCGGAGTGGGCACCCCCGCTCCCGTGGCCGAGAGCGCCCCGGTGGCCAGCGCCCCCCTCCCGGCCCCGACCCCCGTGCCCCACAGCGAGGAGACCCTTGCCGCGACCCCCGCCCCCACCCCAGTCCCTGCAGTGCTTCCGACGACGGCGCCCGTTGCCACCCCGGAGGTGGCATCCGCCCCATCCGTCCCCGCTTCGATGTACACCGTCAAGTCCGGGGACACGCTGGTGCGCATCTCCAAAAACCATGGTGTGAGTGTGAAGTCCCTGCGTGAAAGCAACGGACTGAAGAGCGACATGCTCCGCATCGGCCAGAAACTCTCCATCCCCTCCGTTGCCGGTGCCCCGGTGGAGACCGTTCCTGCGGCCCCTGCCGTGGTGGCGGAAGCCCCCAAGGCCGTTGTCCGTGCCACCGCCACCTATGCCGTCCGCAAGGGCGACACCCTGGTCCGGATCGCCAAAAAACATGGGGTGAGCGTCAGGACCCTGCGTGAGGCCAACGGTCTGAAGAACGACCTGCTTCGGATCGGCCAGAAACTGTCGATCCCCCTGCCCGTCAAGACCGCCACCCTCAGCCCCGCGCCCGAGGTTTCCACCGTGCCGAGTCCCGCTGTGGGGACCGTTGAGAGCGGTGCCAGCCATGTCGTGGCCCCCGGGGAGAGCCTCTATAAGATCGCCAAAAAATACAACACCGGCCTCAGTGAACTGGTGGCCGCCAATGGCATCAAGGATCCGACCCGTCTGCGACTGGGCCAGAAACTGGTGATCCCCGCGTCCACCGCGTCTGCGGTGACCCCGGCGACGGGCCTCCCCGCCGTGGCGGTTGAGAATCCCGCGTCGGCCGCCCCCGTTGTGGAGACCAACAGTGCCGCCCCCGTGAAGGCCTCGGCCGTGAAAATGGCCGGCCAGTTGGAATAGACAGGAACCAACGGTTGTCAAGGGAATGGCTTAAAAAAACGTAACAGCCGCCATGATCAATATCCACAAACACTGCGGAATCTATCTTCTGGTTGTCGTGCTGATGCTGCTGACACTGGGCTACGTGATGCTGTGGAGCACCACCGGCCCCGCGGCCCGGCAGATGGCAAACCCCTACAATTTTGTGGGGCGCCAGGGGATATGGATCGTGCTGGGGTTGGTGGGGATGATCGTGGCGGCCTGTTATGATTACAATCATTATCAAAAGCATGCCTGGTGGATCTATGGCATGGCGTGTTTCATGCTTTTTCTGACGTTGATCCCCCACATCGGGGCGAATATCAACGGCGCCCGGCGGTGGATCCGTCTGGGCAGCATCACCCTGCAGGCCTCCGAATTCGGGAAGCTCGCGACGGTGATCCTCATCAGCCACTGGCTGACACTTTATTACCGCAAATTGCAGACATGGAACTGGGGATTTGTCTTCCCGTGGGTGCTGGCGGTTGTTCCGATCCTGCTCATCGGAGTCGCACCCGATCTTGGGACGGCGACACTTCTGGGGATGGTGGTCCTGGCCATGATGTTCATCGCCGGAACGCGGATGCGATATCTGGTCCCCGGGGTGGTCACCGCCCTGGGTTGCTTGACAGTGGCCGTGGTCATGATGCCCGAACGACTGGCACGGATATTCGCCTTCCTCTGGCCGGAGCTCAACAAGACCGGGAAAGGCTATCAGGTTTATCAGGGACTCATCGCCCTGGGTTCTGGAGGGATGAACGGGGTGGGGTTGGGAGAAAGTCGGCAGAAATTCAAATACATCCCCGAAGCCCATACCGATTTCATATTCCCGGTCATTGGCGAGGAACTCGGATTGTGGGCCACACTCCTGATCGTGTTTGCCTTTTTGGTACTGATGATGAGCGGACTGATGATCGTCATGACCGCCAAGAACAAGTTCGGGCAGATGCTGGCCTCCGGGATCACGCTGATGATCTGTCTGCAGGCCATCATCAACATCGGAGTGGTCACATCGATGATCCCCAACAAGGGCATGCCGCTGCCATTCATCAGCTATGCCGGCAACAACCTGCTGATCAATCTCATTGGAATCGGCATTCTGCTGAACATTTACCGACAGGGCAACTATGTGCCGGACCATGATCCGCTGACGGTGCCCGAATACACACCCAAGGTTTGATGGATATGAACATTGTCATTGCATGCGGAGGGACCGGTGGACATCTGTTCCCCGGACTCGCCGTGGCCGAGGTCCTGAAGGGCCGGGGTCACGACGTGCTTCTTTTTGTGTCCTCGAAGAGCATTGATGAAAAGGCGCTGGCCTCCCACCGTGAGTTTTCCGTCGAGAAACTGACCGTGGTGGGGATGCCCCGGCTGCTCTCGTGGAAGTTTGTCGTGTTTGTCTGGAGATTTGTGGCCGACACCCTGCGATGCCTCGGCATATACGGGAGATTCCGCCCCGCCGCCGTGCTGGCCATGGGCGGATTCACCGCCGTGCCGCCCGTGCTGGCCGCCCGCCTGCGGGGCATCCCCAGCCTGCTCCATGATTCCAACGCGATCCCGGGGCGGGCCAACCGGCTGATCGGGCGACTGGTCAGCGCCTCCGCCATCGGACTGGAGGACTGCCGCCCCCATTTCAGGACTCCGAGGGTGGAACTGACCGGCACCCCCCTGCGTCGGGCGCTGACCGTGGAGGCCGCAGGCAACCCTGGGGCCTTCGGGCTCGACCCCGCCAAAAAAACCATTCTTGTACTGGGGGGAAGCCAGGGCGCCAGCGGCATCAACCGGATCGTGTGCTGGTCGCTGGATTTTCTCAAGGACCTGCGGGACCAGTGGCAGTTTGCCCACATTTCCGGTGAGGCGGATCTGGATTTTGTGACACAGGAATACCGGGAATCGGGACTGACCCATTATGTCGCCGCGTTCACCGCCGAAATGGGCGGGCTGTACCGGATCGCCGACCTGGTCATCTCCCGATCCGGGGCCGCCTCCCTGACTGAGATCGCGTATTTTGGGCTGCCGAGCGTCCTGATCCCGTATCCCCTGGCGGCCGACGACCATCAGACCCGCAACGCACAGGTGTTTGTGAGGGCCGGCGCCTCGCGGATGTTCCGTCAGAACGAGCTGGAGCCGCATCAGTTTGCCGACAGCCTGCGGGCCATCCTCCATGACGGGGGACTTGCCGACATGGGCCGCCATGCACGGGCCCTGCATATTGCCGATGCCGAACAAAAGGTGGCCGATCTGGTCGTGGAGGTGGCCGCACGATGAACGGACCCGTCATTGAGATCATGGGCCGTGCCGGGGCGCGGGTGCACCTGATTGGCGTCGCCGGATCCGGCATGAGCGGACTGGCCCGGCTGATGCTGCAGGCCGGGATGCAGGTCAGCGGATCGGACCTGAACCGGAGCCAGGAAATCGGGCGTCTTGAGGAGCAGGGCCTGAAATTTTTCAACACCCACTCCTCCACGCATGTGGGGGGCTGTGATCTCGTTGTGCACTCCTCGGCCATCCAGGAAAGCAATCCCGAGAGGGAGGCCGCCCGCGTCAGCGGAGTGCCCGTGGCCAAGCGGGCTGAGGCCCTGGCGGCGATCATGGCGCGTAAGACCGGCATCCTGATCGGCGGGATGCATGGGAAAACGACCACCAGTTCCATGATGGCCATCGTCCTGCAGAGAGCCGGGCTGAAGTCCGGTCATTATGTCGGGGCCGAAGTTCCCGATCTGGGCGCCAGTGCCACCTTCGGGGAAGGGCCGCATTTTGTGGCGGAAGCCGATGAAAGTGACGGCACCATCACCCTCTTTGAGCCGGATTATTCCGTGATCCTGAACATCGAGGAGGAACACATGGATTTCTACCGGGACATTTATGCCATCATGGAGGCGTTTGAGATTCTCGCCTCCCACACCCGCCGGAAAATCTTTTTTTGTGCGGATGACCGGAATTCGCTGCTGCTGTTTGCCAACCGTCCCGGAGCGGTGAGTTTTGGGTTCAGCGAGTTTGCTCAGGTCCGGGCCGTCGACGTCCGGACCGAGGCCTTTGGTTCCGTTTTCAAGGTGGCCCGGGGACAGACGGTGTCTGGCCCCTACCGGCTGAACATTCCCGGGCTCCAGAATGTGTCCAACAGCCTGGCCGTGTTTGCCGTGGGGTTGGAACTCGGTCTGGAAGCCGATGTGATTGCCGCCGGGCTTGAGGAATTCCAGGGGGCCCGCCGCCGGTTCGAGGTCTGTTACAAGAGCGGCGACTATCTGGTTGTCGACGACTACGCCCATCATCCCACCGAAATCCGGGCCACCCTCGCCGCCGCCCGGAGCGGACATTGGAGGCGCATTCTCGCCCTGTTCCAGCCGCACCGGTATTCCCGGACCAAATTTCTCAAGGACGAGTTTGCCGGGGCCTTTGAGCATGCCGACCATGTGTTCCTGACCGATATTTATGCCGCCAGTGAAAAGCCCCTGGAAGGGGTCAGCGCCCGGATCATTGCCGAGGAAATGATCCGCACCGGCAAGGAGAACGTCCATTACGAGGCCCGGTTGGGCGGGTTGTTTGCAAAGGTGGCCGCCATGGTGCAGCCCGGCGACCTGGTCATCACGCTGGGGGCGGGAAACATCCACAAAGTGGCCTCCCGCCTGGCCGGCGAGCTGAAGACCTACGAGCAGCTGCGCGGGGAGGTCAGTGCGGAGACCGAGATCCTGCGGCGCGAACCCATGCGCAAACACACCACCATGCATGTGGGCGGGGCGGCGCAATTCTGGGTGGTGCCCGGAGACGAGAGCGATCTTGGGAAAATCCTGCGATTTGCGCGTCAGAACAGCCTCCCCTGGATCGTTGTGGGACGCGGGTCGAATCTGTTGGTGCGTGAGAGCGGCATCAGCGGCCTGGTGCTGCATCTGGGCAGTGCCTTTTTCCGCCGCGTGGAGATTCTGGAGGGGCACCGGATCCGGGTCGGTGCCGGGGCGCGGAACAAGGAGGTGGTCATGCAGCTCAAACGACTCAATCTGGGCGGTTTTGAATATCTGGCCGGCATTCCCGGGAACATCGGCGGAGCGCTCCGGATGAATGCCGGGGCGATGGGCGGACAGACCTTTGACGTTGTCGAAAGTGTGCGGTTCATGAATCCCGACGGGGACATCTTTGAAAAGAACGCCGCGGACCTCGAGGTGTACTACCGCCATGTCCCCAGCCTCGAGAAAAACATCGCCCTGTCGGCCGTCTTGCATGCCCGGGAGGATGACCCCGAACAGATCCGACTCCGGCTGAAGGCCATGGATGACAAGCGTTGGACCAGCCAGCCCGCCGCCCCCAGTGCGGGATGCATCTTCAAGAATCCGGGCCCCATCGGAGCGGGGCAGCTCATTGACGAACTGGGACTCAAGAACACGCGTGTGGGGGGTGTCCGAGTCTCGGATATCCACGGCAATTTCATCATCAACGACCAGAAGGGCACTGCGGACGATGTGCTGGCCCTGATCGAGGTGGTCAAGGCCCGTGCCCGCCAGCAGCGCGGCATCGAACTGGAAACCGAGGTCATCATTCTGGGGAATCCCGGGGAGGAATTTGAATGAAACGCATCGCCGAGATGAAGGTGGCCGTCCTGATGGGCGGAATCTCCAAGGAGCATGACATTTCGCTCCGGACCGGACGTGCCGTGGCCGAGGCGCTGGGGAGCCGGGGGATGAACGTGCAGGAGGTCGTCGTGAGATCCGAGAGCGTGGACCTTCCCGCCGGGACCGATGTGGCGTTCATTGCGCTGCATGGGCGATTCGGGGAGGACGGGCAGGTGCAGGAACTCCTTGAAAGGCGTGGCATCGCCTATACCGGATCGGATGCCGACTATGCGCGGGCCTGTCTGGACAAGACCATTTCCAAACGGCGTTTTGTGGCCGCGGGCGTTTCCACCCCCGCCCATGAAATCCTGGAGGGGTCCGGGGCCATGCTCAAATCCCTCCGCATTCCCGTCGTGATCAAGCCCCCGTTGGAAGGTTCGAGCATTGGAATCGAAATCGTGCGGGAACCCGGCCAATGGGCGGAGGCCTATGCCCGGGCCCTGACCCACGACACCCGGCTGTTGGTGGAGACCTTCGAGGCCGGACGGGAACTGACCGTGGGCATTCTGGGCGGCGAGGTGCTGCCGACCATTGAAATCGTGCCCAAGACGGAATTCTACAATTTTGAAAACAAGTACACCCAGGGCAAGTCCGAATACCGTGTGCCGGCCGGGCTGGAGCCCGCCGTGCAACAGGAGGTCAACCGGCAGGCCCGCCTGGCCTTCGGCTCGATCGGGCCCAAGGGGGTGTACGGGCGTGTGGATCTGATTCTTGGGACGGACGGACGCGTGTGGGTTCTGGAAGTCAACACCATTCCCGGGATGACCCAGACGAGCCTGCTGCCGAAGGCCGCCGCGGCGGCGGGGATTGATTTTTCCGGACTGTGCCTGCGGATACTGGAGCTTTCGCTCCGGGCCCGGGGCGTGGCATTTGCCGGTTGAGCCAGACACAGGAGAACCATGAAAAACATCCATTACAGAAAAAATGCCGGAGTGCGTCAGGAGCTGCTCCAGTTCAAGGCCAACACACGCCAGAGCCGGGAGGAAAGACGTGACCGCAACACGCGGATCGCCTTCGTGTGTGTGGCGGCGGCCATGTCCATCGCGTTGACGGTGGTGCTGACGCATTTTGTGGCGCGGAAACTTTTCTATGAAAACCAGGGGTATGTCCTCAAGCACCTGATCATCCAGACCGATGGACAGATGACCGTTGGGCAGATCCGCGAGTATGCCGGGGTCAGCAAGGGCGAGAACCTCTTTGCCATCGATCTGTCGGAGGTGCGTCGGAGGCTGGAATCCGTGCCCCACATCAAGGCCGCCGAGATCCGTCGGGAGCTGCCCGAGACCCTGCGCATCCGTGTGCAGGAACGCAAGCCCCTGGCGCGCGTGGTCACCTCCGAGGTGGCGCACCGTCCGGTGTCGTATTTCATCGATACCGAGGGGGTTTTGATCCTGCCGCGTTCCGGGGAGTCCGTGGAGGTTCCGCAGATTGTCGGACTGAAAATCGAGATGCCCCGCGAGGGGATGAAGCTGGAGAACCCCGAATTGCTGGCCGCGCTGAGCCTGTTGCAGAGACTGGACACCAGTTATGCCCGGTCGGTCATTGATGTCGCCGGGGTGGACCTTTCCAAGCCGCGGCAGCTGACGCTGATCACCCAGCAGGGGGCCTCCATCAAATTTCTGACCGAGTATGTCGAGACGCACATTCACCGGCTTGAGGTGATCCTGAAATTCGCCCAGCAGAATTCCCGGGTCATCCAGACCGCGGACCTGACCATCGATCAGAACGTGCCCGTTGTTTTCAAACCCTAAAGAGCCTTGGAGAAAAAACAAAAATATGAGAAACAAAAGCCAGATTGTCGTGGGACTTGAGGTGGGAACCTCGAAGGTGTGTGCCATAGTCGGGGAAATCCGTCCCGACGACAACATCCATGTTCTCGGGGTGGGCCGGGCCCAGTCCATCGGGGTCAAAAAAGGTGAGATTGTCGATTTTGAGTATGCCAGCCAGGCGATCTATGAGGCGATCCATCAGGCCGAGGAAAAGGCCCAGGTGGAGATCGGCGAGGTGTACCTCAGTGTCACCGGGTCGCATGTGGTCAGCGGCGATTCGCGCGGACAGGTCGAGGTCAGCGGCGAGGAGGGCGAGGTCTGTCTGGAGGATATTGATGACGTTCTGGAGGAGGCCAAGGACAATTCCCCTTTGAAGGACCGGGAACTCCTGCATGCGATTCTGGCGCAGTATTATGTCGACGGGAAACAGAAGATCAAAAATCCCATGGGGCAGCTGGGCAAAAACCTGGAGGCCGATTATCACATGGTTTACGGGGATGAACTTCGGCTCAAGAACACGGTCAAGTGTGTGAAACATTGTTCGGTCAATATCGAGGGGGCTGTTTTTGCGGCCCTGGCCTCCGCCCAGGCGGTGCTGACCGAGGAGGACAAGCGCCACGGGGCGATCCTCATCGACGTGGGCGGCGGAACCAGCGACTACATCGTTTACTGCGACGACGCGGTCAAACACACCGGCGTCCTGGCCGTGGGCGGGGACCATGTCACCAACGACATTTCGCTCGGTTTGAAACCCTCCCTGGCTGTGGCCGAAAGGATGAAAATTGAGCATGGCAGCATCGGACTGGAGGACACCCTCAGCGAGGAGACCGTGGTCATGCATCCGGGCAGCGGCTTTGAGGAGCAGTATTACCACAAGGGCAGCCTGTGCCTGATCATGCGGGCCCGGTACCAGGAGATTCTGGAAATCATCCGGGAGGACATCCGTTCCCGCGGACTGATGCCCTTTGTCGGCCATGGCGTTTTTCTGACCGGCGGGGCCAGTCAGGTGGAGGGATTGCAGGAACTGGCGGCGGAGGTCTTTGAAATGCCCGTCCGTGTCCAGACCGTGGGTCCCCGTTCCCGCCATGGGGGCAAAGACAAGGAGGCCCGTCCCGTGCAGAAGGACCCGGAATTTTCCGTGGTGGTCGGACTGCTGAAATACGCGCAACTGGTCGAGGCTGAAAAGGTCGTCCGGTTCAGGCCTTGGGACCGGTTTGGGGAAAAGATCGCCAAACTGTTCATGTCCGTACGGAGCATCTTTTTTGCCTGACCCCGCCGGGGGGATTCCTTTGAGGGAAGACACACACAACACACACAGAGAGGGAGAGACAAAATGTTTGAATTCAAAAATGAGGAAAAGGGGGCCGGAGGGGAGCTGTCCTGCCGGATCAAGGTGTATGGGATTGGGACCACCGGGCTGCATTGTGTGGACCGGCTGGTCCTGGGGGGACACAGCCAGGTTCCCGTTGTCGGTCTGCATACCTGTGCCCAGAAACTCGAGGGATCGATTGCCCCGTTGAAGATTCTGCTCGGGGAGCCCGTGTTGAGGGGGGCTGGCGCCGGTGGTGATCCCGAGATGGGGACCGAGGCGGCGGAACATTCCGCGGACACCCTGCGCGTGACACTCAAGGGCGCCCAGATGATTTTTCTGACCGGTGCGCTCGGGGGAGGGACCGGTTCGGGCACCATGCCCGTTCTGGCGCGTGTGGCCCGGCAGGAGGGGATCAAAACGCTGGCCCTGGTCACGATGCCCTTTGCCTTTGAGGGGCGCCGTCGCAATGCCCAGGCCGAGGAGGCCCTCAAAAACCTGCGGGAAAACTGTGATGTCGTGCTGGTGATGGATCATGGACGTTTTTCAAGTTTTCTCGGGCACATGGGCGGTCTCAGAGAGGCCTTTGAAAGCATGAATTCCCTGCAGATGAGCCTCCTTCTGGACCTGTGGCGGATGTATTCCTACACGAATGTTTCCCCCGTGGCCCTTGAGAATCTCCGGACCAGTTTTGGGGGGGACAACCAGGTCCTGTGCGGATTTGCCCTTTCCGAGGGGGAGGCCCCCGGATTCGAGGCCGCCCTCGAACAGGTCTTTCAAAGTCCGTTGATGGCCAATTCCATCCTGCTCCGCCAGGCCACCGAGGTGCTGGTGAATTTTTCGAGCGGCAGCCAGCTGACCATGCAGCAGGTTCACAAGACCCTGGATATGATCAAGGTGAGGACCGGCCCCAAGTCACGCATTGTCACCTCCGCGGTCATCCGGGATGAATTCCATCACAAGATGGGGATTACGGTCATCGCCTCTGTTCCTGCCGGTGAGCCCCACATCCATCCCCTGCAGGTACTCTCGAGCCAAGATGAAAAACAGGCGCTGCTTTTTGACGGCGTGGAGGCGTCCCCGGCGGTGACGGCAAAGGGACCCCTCCCGATTCCGGTCGAACAGGAATTGGCGGCCCATGCCGTGGAGGCCATTGCCGAACTGGCCGCGGAAAAACGGGCCGAAAAACCCGAGGAAGGCAAGCCGGTCAAGCCCCGGAAAAAATTCACCCGCCAGGAAATCCTCGATTTTCAGGACGTCAAAGGGCGTTTTGAAAAGCTTGATCCGACCATCGTCAATGGTGAGAACCTCGATATTCCCGCCTTTATGCGCAAGCGAATCGCCGTGAAACGGTAGCGGTTCTCATACCAGTGACGAATCAGTGTCGGCATCAGGGAATTACATTGGGGTACGGATGGGCAAACATGCGTGTCCCGCTCCAGTCGCACACATTCCTGCTGTCTGGAAGGTCAATCCACGTTCTTCAAAATCCGTGTTTCATCCGTGGCTCTCAAAAGGTCTGATGTAATCGGAAGCCACGGATCAAACACGGATGGGTTCGTTCCCTTTGAAAATGAAGATATTCCTCCCAGACCCGCTGTCGTTGTGGCGAAGGCGGGTGCCTCCGATTGAAGACAGAATATCATTCATCAATGGTATCAGGCCACTGCCTTGGTCAGGACGGGGGAGGGGTGGGCGTTGCGGCCCCTGGTGGGAAGTTCCACCGGCTGACCGCCGCCGGGTCAAGGGTGATCCCCAATCCCGGCCGTTCGGGCACAGGGATCATCCCGTCATCATTGACGGG
>JANRIZ010000121.1:0-10450 GCA_033764445.1 Verrucomicrobiia bacterium
GGCCAAAATGCGGCGGTCCGTTGGGCCTCGCAGAGCGGAGGCGGGGGCGCGTGCGCTCCCCGGGCGGTTAAGAAAGAATCCACCTTTTGTGTGTTTTGCGCGTTTTTGTGGCCAAAATGCGGCGGTCACTGTCTGGCGCAACATTTTCAGGTGGCTTTGCGGAGGTGTGGTGGGCCTGGTCATGAAAATGGGAAAACGGAAATAAAACTGCTTGCACAGGCCGTGGGCATCTGCTTATATGCTCGGCTTCAATCTCGAACAGGAAACATACACATGATCGATAAGACACAGGTCGTCAAAGACTTCCAAACCAACAAGAAGGACACCGGTTCCGCCGATGTCCAGATTGCGCTTTTGACCAGCAGGATCAACGAGCTGACCGTCCATTTCCAGTCCCATCGCAAGGACCATTCGTCCCGTCGCGGGCTTTTGCATATGGTCGCCCGGCGTCGCAGCCTGCTGGACTATTTGAGCCGTACGGATAATGACCGTTACCAGGCTTTGATCAAAAAGCTCAACCTCCGCAAATAACGGGGAAACATTTCACGGCATGGGAGAACCCCATGCCGTTTTTCGTCAGAAACCAAGAACAACCGGACACAACCATATCCCGGCTGGGACACGAAGGTCTCTTTCCAAAATCACTGCCACGCTGATTGGCTCCCTAGATTCTAGATTCAAGTCCGTGCCCGTTCCGGATGGGTTTGAATCTACGATCTACGGTCCTTCAGGACAGGCGGAACGGTTCAGGAAACCCCATTGTCCGTGCCCGTTCCGGGATCCGTCCACAGAAAGAAAAGGAACCATCATTATGGCACATCACAAAGTCAGTCGCAAAATCGGTGCACTCGAAACCGTCATTGAAACCGGCAAAATCGCCAAACAGGCCAGTGGGGCCGTCATGGTCAGCTGCGGGGAGACCGTCGTTTTTGTCGCCGCCACCGCGGCGGATGCCGTCAAGGACGGCCAGGACTTTTTTCCCCTGACCGTTGACTACCGTGAAAAGGCCTCTTCGGCCGGGCGTTTCCCCGGGGGCTACTTCAAGCGTGAGGGCAAACCCACCGAAAAGGAAATTCTCACCGCCCGCATGACCGATCGCCCGATCCGTCCGCTTTTCCCCGAGGGATTTTTCAACGAGGTGCAGATCATCTCCTTCACCCTGTCTGTTGACGGTGAAAACGATCCCGACATTCTGAGCATCAACGGGGCCTCCGCCGCGCTGATGGTTTCGGACATCCCCTTTGACGGACCCGTGGGTGCTGTCCGCGTGGGCCGCATCAACGGCCAGTTTGTGGCCAACCCGACCCATGCCCAGATGGAGGACAGCGATCTGAACCTCGTTTATGTGGGCACGGACGAGGAGATCATGATGATCGAAGGGGACGCGCAGGAATTGAGTGAGGCCGATTTTTTTGCCTCCCTGGAGTTTGCCCAGACCCACGCCCGCGAGGCCATCGCCCTCCAGCGCGAACTGGCTGCCAAGGTGGCCAAACCCAAGCGCCAGTTCCCCCTGAGTGTGGTCCGCCCCGAGGTGCTGGCCACCGCCACCGAGTTTGTCGGCAAGCGGGTGTTTGACGTCATTGTCATTCCCGGAAAGCAGGAGCGTCAGGAAGCCTCCGCCAAACTGGCCGCCGCCACCGTCGAGGCCATCAAGGCCAAACATGCGGATGCGACCGATTACGAACTGCGCGAGGCCTACCACAAGATTGAGAACGACGCCGTGCGCCACAATCTGCTCACCGGAAAACGCATGGATGGGCGCGGGGCCAAGGACCTCCGGGCGCTGACCGCCGAAGTCGGACTCCTGCCCCGGATCCACGGGTCGGCCCTTTTCCAACGCGGGGAAACCCAGGCCGTGGTCATTGCCACCATCGGTTCGCACGATGATGCCCAGGAACTCGACGGCATCACCGGCGGGACCATGGAAAAACGTTTCATCCTGCACTACAATTTCCCGCCCTTCAGCGTCGGTGAAACCGGACGTTTCAACGCCCCCGGACGCCGCGAGATCGGTCATGGAAACCTTGCCGAACGTTCGCTCCGTCCCGTCATTCCCACCAAGGATTTTGCGTACACCATCCGTCTGGTCTCCGAGATCATGGAGTCCAACGGGTCGACCTCCATGGCCTCCGTCTGCGGCGGGACACTGGCCCTGATGGACGCGGGCATCCCCATCAAGGCCCCCGTGGCCGGCATTTCCATCGGACTTTGCACCGAGTTTGACGCCCAGGGCAAAAGCAAGAATGCCGTGACCCTGGTGGACATCATCGGAAGCGAGGATCATTACGGCGACATGGATTTCAAGGTGTGCGGGACCCGCACCGGCATCACCGGATTCCAGCTCGACCTGAAGATCCGGGGACTGAGCTTTCCCCTGGCCAAACAGGCGCTTGAGGAGGCGCGGAGCACGCGGATGAAGATTCTCGACGTGATGGAGGCCGCCATCCCCGTCCACCGCAGTGACATGAGCCCGTATGCCCCCCGCATCTACTCGATGCGCGTTCCCGCCACCAAGATCGGCCTGATCATCGGGCCCGGCGGAAAACAGATCAAATCCATCACCGCCGAGACGGGATGCGACATTTCCATTGATGACAAGGGCGACTGCGGCATTGTCATGATTTCCAGCAACAACGGCGAGGCCGCCAACCGCGCCATGGAGATCATCCGCGGACTGACCGAGGAGGCCGAAGTCGGCAGGATCTACCACGGGACGGTCACCGGCACGAAGGAATTCGGCGCCTTTGTGGAAATCATGCCCGGCAAGGAGGGCCTGTGCCACATCAGCGAACTGAGCAACACACGGGTCAACCGCACCGAGGACGTCGCCAAAGTTGGTGACAAAATGTGGGTGAAGGTGTTAGAAATGGATGATCGCGGCAAGATCCGCCTCAGCCGCAAAGCGGCGATGGCCGAACGGGATGCAGCCGCACAACCCGCCAATGCCTGAAAAGCCCTCCCCCATGCCGGTTCCATTTCAAACCCGTTCACGACACCATTCGTGGACGGGTTTTTGTTTGGGGGTGGTGCTGCTGGGTTTTCTGACGGTTCTTCCGGATGTACACGGGCAGAAGGTGCGCCGGGCCGATGAAATCTGCAATGATGCGGAGAAGGCCATCACCGAGGGCCGGTTTGGGGATGCGATCGTGGACCTGGACGATTTGCTGACGCGGTACAAGGCCTCCCCGGAATTGCCCCGGGCCAGGTACATGCTTTCATTTTCGTATGTGATGACCGGGGAGTTCAATGCCGCCATCAACCGTCTGGTGGAGATGCTGGCGGACAAAAATCTGGATCCGGTCCTTCGGGAGCAGGGATTGTTTCTGCTTGCCCAGGCGTACACGAGCCAGACCTCGAAACTGGAGAAGGAGGAGGAAAAGCAGGCCTTTTTCAAAAAGGCGGAGGAGACCTACAGCAAATTCCTGACGGATTTCCCCAAGAGCCAGTTCCGTGAGGATACCCTCAACGGACGCGGGCTGGTGTATTTTTTTCTGGATCAACCCGAGAACTCGATCCGTGACCTGGAACTGTCCCTGAAGGACTACCCCAAGAGCGAGTCGGTCCTGGATACAAAATTTCTGCTGGGCCTGGTCAATGCCTCGCTGGCCGTGGAGATGGCCCAGGCCAAAAAACCCGAGGAGACCGCCAAACGCTTTGCCGTTGCGAACAAACTTTTTGTGGAGATTGTGGAGGATGGACGGGACATTCCGCTGGCCAATGATGCCCGGTACCGCATGGCGGAGATCCTGCTCAACGATGAAAAGTTCAAGGAGGCCCTGCCCTACTACCGGAAAATCCTGCCCAAGACCACCGTCCTCGAAAAGCAGCAGGAAAAGGTCAACCGCATCCAGGAGGAGATGAAGGAGGCCGTGCGGCAGAAGAACCAGGAACGGGTCCGGGCGTTGCAGCGGTATTACCAGAAGGAGCGGGGCAAATTGCGGGAGATCGAGGAGAAGACGGATCTGTACATCGAGGCGGCCATCCGGCGCTCGGGCATCTACAACAATCTCAACCGCCAGGACGAGGCCCGCATTTTGCTCCGTCAGTATGCGCCCTTTCTCAAGCCCGAGCAGCAGAAATCCGCCCGGAACCAGACGGTCATTTCCTTTGCGGCACAGGGGTTGCTCCCGCAGGCCGAGAGTGAGGCCGAAAAGTTTGAGAAGGACTATCCCAATTCCGTCGAGGCCGACCAGTTTGCGATGCTCATTGGCAATGCCTATCTGACCCAGGGTAAGAAGGATCAGGCGTTGGAAACTTTGAAAAAGGGATTGGAAAAGTATCCCAAAGGCCGGTCCGCCCCGGAAATCCTTGTCCTGATGGCCACCATCCTCAAGGACCAAGGCAAACTGGATGAGGCGGTGAAAATTTTCGAGGATTTCCTTTCCAAAAAGGGGGATTCGGAGATGGCCCAGGGCATCATGCTCAATCTCGCGCAGGCGTTGTACTCGATGAAGGAATATGATCGGGCCGTCAAGGCCCTCAACGATTTCCGGTCCAAGTATCCCAACAGTGCCAATTTTTTCGACACATTCACTCTTCAGGCCAAGATGCAGATGGATCAGGCGAAGTATGACGACGCCATCAAGAGCCTGCGGGAGATGCTGGCGAACAAACCCGCCCCCCCCGACAAGTCCGGCGCGCTGGCGCTGTACATGATCGCCCAGTGCCATGAGAAGGCCAAAAAGGATGAGGACGCCCTCAAGGCCTATCAGGAATGCGTGGACAAGTATCCCAAGGAAACGATCGCCGAGGAGTGTGCCAAGCGCATTGCCCTGACGCATCAGCGCCGGAAGGACCCCGCCAGGATGGTGGAGGCCTTTGAGATGCTCATAGCCAAATTCCCGCAGAGCGAACTGGTTGCCGACGCCCATGTGGCCATCGGACAGAGTTACGAACAGCAGAAGCCGCCCCAGTACGACAAGGCCCTGGAGCGGTACCGGAAAATGCAGGAGGCCTTCAAGGGGAAACCGCAGGAGGCCCTGGCCATCCAGCGCATGGCCAACCTGCCGGTCATCCAGGCCCGGTCCATGGCCAAGTACGCGTCCCTGATGCCCGACGAACAGAAAAAGTGGAATGCGTTCATCGATGAGGGTCTCAAAACCTATGAGCAGATCATCGAGAAGATGCCCACCCACGAAAAGGCCACTGATGCGTTGGCGGCCCTGTTTGACATCCACAAACTGCGGGTGGATGCGGGGTTGATCAAGCCCGGGGAGATCGCCGGATATTTTGAGACCCTCGCCGGCAAAAACGGGTCCAACGCCCAATTGAAAACCAACATCGAGACCACACAGGCCGCCGTCCTGTTGTATGCGGGCCAGCCGACACAATCCCTGGAGCTTTTCCGGAAGGCCCTCGCCTCCAACCCCGGGGTCCGGCTCAGCTCCGACAACCAGTTCCAATACGGGCTGGCCCTGCTCGAAAACGGCATGACCGCCGAGGCCTTGCAGGCGTTTCAAAAACAGTATTCGGAGAACCAGAAAAACCAGGTGGAAAGCGCCAAGGGATTTTACGGCATGGGCCAGGCCTTCCTCAAACTGCAGAAGTGGGAGGATGCGGAGACCGCCTTTGGGGCGCTCATACGCATGCCGTGGAGCCCCTATGTCCAGGATGGGCAGGCGGCATTGGGACTGGGGATTGCCCAGTTGGAACTCAAAAAATATGACGAGGCCGTCAAAACACTTACGTCGGCCCTGCAGATCAGAAATTCCTCAAATCGGACCAAGGCCGTGACCATGCTCAGGCTTGGGGATGCCTTTGCCGCCCAGGGTAAAAAGCGGGTGCCGCCCCAGGGTCCGGATGCCCTGGGGTACTACGTCAAGGTCGAGGCCTTTTATGGATTTGAAAAGGACGTGGCCGCCGAGGCGATTTACAAGGCCGTGGTCATTTACCGCGAATTGGGAAACACCAAGGAAGCCGACGAGTACGTGGCCCGCATGAAGAAAAACTACGCGGATACCGAGTGGGCCAAAAAGCTTTGAGGAAAAGTTTTTACCACGAAGAAACGAAGGTCACGAAGGATATGCCCGGGGTCGGCAGAAATGGGGTGTCAGCATGACGCGTGCAGATCGAGCCACCCTGATTTTGAGCAAGCTCAAGGCCACCTATCCAGAAGCCCATTGTGAACTCAACCATCGCAATCCGCTCGAGCTTCTGATTGCCACGATCCTTTCAGCACAATGCACGGATAAGCGGGTCAATATTGTCACGGTGGACCTTTTCAAGAAGTATCGTACGGCGCAGGAGTATGCCGATGCTCCAATTGGGGAATTGGAGTTGCTGGTCAAATCCACTGGTTTTTACCGGAACAAGGCCAAAAACATCAAGGCCTGCTGTCAGCAACTGGTGGATCGGCACAAGGGGGAAGTGCCCCGGACCATGGAGGAGCTGGAGGTGCTGCCGGGTGTGGGACGCAAAACCGCCAATGTGGTCCTTGGGAACGCCTTTGGGATGAATGTCGGTGTGGTCGTGGATACCCATGTCGGACGCCTGGCGCGGAGGTTCAGGCTCACCACCCAGGAGGACCCTGTCAAGGTGGAGAAGGACCTCATCAGACTCTTTCCACAGGATCAGTGGTGCGATCTCTCCCATCTTTTCATCTGGCATGGGCGCCAGCGGTGCATGGCCCGGCACCCCGACTGCGCCCATTGCGAGCTGGCCGATCTGTGCCCCAGTGCGATGGGTGATCGGCAGCCGTGAGATTTACCCTTGAGATTGCCGGGGGGAGCGGTTAGGACATTGTGAAACAAAACCCCTCCCATGATTGACAATACACTGCCCGCCATTTCACCCGCCTCCATCGCCCAACGGATCATCGCCGGGGGTGAGATCACCCGGGAGGAGGCCCTGACCCTCATTGAGCTGGAGGATCAGGCCGATATCATGGATTTGATCAGTGCCGCCAACCGTGTGCGTCGGCATTTCAAGGGCGACAAGATTCATCTGTGCTCCATCGTCAATGCCAAGGCCGGGGCCTGTTCGGAGGACTGCAAATTTTGTGCGCAGTCCGCCCGCTACAACACGGATGCGCCCGTGTACAAGTTCATGGAATGGGAAAAGATCGAACCCCATGCGCTTGAGGCCCAGAAAAACGGCGCCCAGGCCCTCGGGATCGTGACCGCGTGGAAAGGGCTCAAGGAAGGCCCCCTGCTTGATGAGGTGTGTGACCGGATTGAAAAACTCTCGAAGACCGGAGTGCGGGCCGATGCCTCGTTGGGGATTCTGGAGAACCAGGAGGTGGCCGACAAACTGGCCCGGGCCGGGCTCAAATGCTGCAACCACAACCTGGAAACCGCCGAGGATTTTTTCGGGGAAATCTGCAGCACCCACACCTATGAGGACCGGATCAGAACCCTCGGTTACCTCCGAAAAGCGGGGATCAAACTCTGCAGCGGGGGAATTTTCGGGATGGGGGAGACCCGGGGGCAGCGTGTGACACTCGCCTTTGCCCTGCGCGAGCAGGAGGTGTTCATTGTTCCGATGAATTTCCTCAATCCCATCGGGGGAACCCCCCTGGGGGACCGACCGCCCCTGGCCCCCTACGAAATCCTCAAGACCATCGCCGTGTTCCGTCTGATTCTGCCCCGGCAGGAAATCATGGTCGCCGGCGGACGTGAGGTGAATCTGCGCGATTTGCAGCCGATGATTTTTCCCGCCGGAGCCAGTGCGCTGATGGTTGGCAACTATCTGACCACCTCCGGGCAAAATGCGGAAAAGGACCTGCAGATGATCCGGGATCTGGGCCTGGACCCCCAGTGGGGTACGATCCACGGGTGAGGGTGTTGGACGCACCCGGTCCAACACGGACCATGTATTTTTGGTTGGTGATCATTTTTTTCCGGCCTATTGTGCAGATATGGCGAGCCATTACATGCGCACGATGCTCACCCCTTCCGTGCGGGCCGCGCAGGAGAAATATTTTGGGAAATCCCATGCGGTCCCGGAGACAACCGCGCGGGACCCCCTGACCCCCGAGGAAACGGCATTCATTTCCGCCCGGGACTCCTTTTATCTGGCGACCCTTTCGGACTCCGGCTGGCCCTATGTCCAGCACCGGGGCGGACCGGCGGGATTTTTGAAGGTGCTCCATCCCGGCCTCCTGGGGTTTGCGGATTACAAGGGCAACCGGCAGTTGCTCAGTGCCGGGAATCTGGACAGCCATGATCGGGTGAGCCTTTTTCTGATGGATTATGTGGCACAGGAGCGACTGAAAATCCTTGGTCACGGACGCTGGGTGTCCGCGGCCGATGAGCCGGGTCTGGTCCCGGTGCTGATTGATCCGTCCATGGAGAAAATGGTGGAAAGGTTCTTTTTGATTGATGTGGTTTCCTACGACTGGAACTGTCCCCAGTACATCACCCCCCGTTACACCCGAGTGGAGGTGGAAAAAATGATGGCCCCGCTCCGGGAACGCATTGCCGGGCTGGAGGGAGAGTCCGCCCGGGGGTGAGGGGCGGAACCGGGGCGGTTCCGGTTACCGGTCCAGGGCGGTGAGCAATTTCTGGTGGATTCCGCCGAAGCCGCCGTTGGAAAAGACCACGATGACGTCGCCCGGGGCCACCTGTTTTTGGACCTGGGCGACAATCGCCTCGACCCCGGATTCGTAGTAGGCCGGAATCTTTCTGGCGTGGAGATCCGCGATGACCCGGTCCGGGTCCAGACGGAATTCCGGGGCGATTTTTTCAAGCTGATAGACCTGGGACATGAAGACCATGTCCGCCTGGGCCAGGGCCTGTGGCAGATCGTGCTGGAAAACCGAACGCCGTGTTGTGTTGGAACGGGGTTCAAAAATCGCCAGCAGCCGGCGTTTGGGGAAGCGGTGACGCAACGCCTCGAAGGTCTGTTTCATCGCCGTGGGATGATGGCCGAAGTCATCGATGAGGGTGACCCCGCCCACCTCGCCACGGATTTCCTGGCGGCGGCGGACCCCCTCGAAGCGGCGGAGGGCTTCCTGAATGACCGGGATGGGAATCTGGTAAAAATGGGCGGCGGCGATGGCCATGGAGGCGTTGCGGATGTTGATTTCACCGATCATGGGCAGAGAGAAATCGCCCAGACCCTTGAGGGACCATTCGGAACGGTCGGCATGATAACGGGCATTTTGAATCTGAATGGCGGCGTTGGGGGAGCACCCGACACTGGTGACGGGGGCCAGAGACTGCGACACGACGTCTCGGGCATTGGCATCATCCTCGTTGTAAACGATCATCCCGTTGCGGGGCACCACATTGACCAGGCGGCGGAAGCTGAGTTTGATGGCCTCCAGGGAGTCAAAGATATCCGCGTGGTCGAACTCGATATTGTTGATGATGAGCAGTTCGGGCAGGTAATGAAGGAATTTGGAGCGTTTGTCGAAAAAGGCCGTGTCGTATTCGTCACCCTCGAGGATGAAATGGCGGGAGCCCTCCCGGATCGTGCACCCCTGGGGCAGGTTTTTGGGCAAACCGCCGATCATGTAGCTGGGGTTTTTGGCGGCATGTTCAAAAATCCAGGCCAGCATCGAGGTGGTGGTTGTTTTGCCGTGGGTCCCCGTGACCACCAGGTTGTGTTTGCCGCGCAGGAAGAATTGTTTGAGGGTTTCCGGGAGGGAGAGGTAGTAGAGCTTCTGTTCGAGGACTGCCTCGAGTTCCTCATTGCCGCGGCTGATGGCGTTACCGACGACGATCAGGTCCGGTTTGTGGGCGAGGTTTTCGGGACGGTAACCGGCCATGATGGTGATCCCCTTGCCTTCGAGGAAGGTGGACATGGGGGGGTAGACACTTTCGTCGGAGCCACTGACCTGGAAACCCGAGTCTTTGAGGGCTGCCGCGACCGCGCCCATGGCCGTGCCGCAGATGCCAATAAAATGGATGGATTTGAAGGACATGATTTCAGAAGTGAACCGGGAAGAGACAAAAGTGAACAGCCAAAAGTTTGAGGTTTCATTTTGAAGGAATTCCTCTGTCTGAAGGGCAGAGGGAGGGAATGTCTCTTGGGGTAGGATTTGATAAATCGTGCCTGAATGGTTGGAGAACCCTTTTCCCAACACCGGTTTGAATGCTCGAAAGCGCCTGTCTGCACCCCTTTTTTTACTCACAAACCCGATGAGCCAAAAACAGATTCGTGGTCGATCCGTTCGTTAAACCTCAGCAACAATGTCACTGTCGGCCCCAACCAGCTGTGGCAGAACTCCGGCAACGGCGGCTTGCAATTTGATGGTGAGTTGAATGTTTCCAACAAAATCCTCAATCTGACCGGGGCTGGAAATGGCAGATTATACGATCGCCAACGGGGGATCACTGCTCCTCGGGGGCGGCACGCTCAGCAACACCACCACCGTTGGCGGACCGCAGTACGGATACTACGGTGGATTCCAGGCCACCAGTGATCTCTTTACGGGATACCTGACCGGCGGGCAGATTGTTGCCACCGGATTGCAGGCGGGCTGGACCTTGCAGACATTCAATACGGG
>JANRIZ010000129.1:0-10134 GCA_033764445.1 Verrucomicrobiia bacterium
TGGTCGACCATCACACAGCGGCGGCTGCGGGTGAAGGTCATGGGGGTGGTGACTCCCTCGCCGGTGGGGGTGGCCACCGAAAAACTCAGGAACCCTTCACCGCCCAGGCCCAGTCCGCTCATGGACGGACCATTTTTGATATAAAGAGTCGTATCCATTTCCTGGCCCATCTTGGTCATGTTCACCACGTTCATCGAGTGGATGATGGCCGTGTGTTTGTATCCGTGTTCGGCTTTTTTGGCCGCCGCCACGGCCTCCTCGAAATTACGGCAACGGACGATCGGAAGGAAGGGCATCATCTGTTCCTCCTCGACAAAGAGGTGGTCCGCCTGGGTCTCCCCGAAAAGCAGCGGGGTGTCGGCGGGGACATCCAATCCGATGGCCTTTGCCAGAACCGCCGCGTCCTTGCCGACAAGGTCCCGGCTGACGGTCGGATGCGGGCAGCCCGCGCCCTGACCTTCCGGAAAAATGAAAGCCTTTTTGGCCAGCGCCTCAATTTGCGGGGAGGTCAGCTGGACCGCCCCGTGTTTTTTAAGTGCGGCCAGGAGGGCGTCGGCGACTTTTTCGACGACAAACACCTCTTTTTCGCCAATACACAGGAGATTGTTGTCGAAGGCCGCCCCCTGGATGATGGCATTGGCGGCATGTCCGATATCGGCCGTTTCGTCCACAACCACCGGTGGATTGCCTGGCCCGGCGCAGACCGCGCGTTTTCCCGACAGCATGGCCGCCTTGACCACCGCCGGTCCGCCGGTGACGCACAGCAGGCGCACGAGCGGGCTTTTGCACATCGCATCAAAACTTTCGAGCGTGGGTTTTTCGACCATCGCCAGCAGATCGCTGATGCCCGTTTCCTTTTCAATGGCCTGGTTGTAGGCCCGGATCGCAATCGCGGCGCATTTTGCGCCGGCGGGGTGGGCGTTGAAGACCACCGAGTTGCCCGCGGCGATCATGTTGATGGCGTTGCCTGTGATCGTCGGGACACTGTGGGTGGAGGGCGTGACCGCCCCGATGACCCCCCAGGGAGTGTACTCGATGACCGTCAGACCGTGGTCTCCGGAAAAGGCGTCGCGCCGGAGAAATTCAACCCCCGGGACGAGGTCCCCGCAGATGGAGAGTTTGTCGATCTTGGCCTGAAGTCTGCCGATTTTGGTCTCCTCGAATTCGATCCGACCCCATTCCCGGGCATTTTGAACGCACATTTTGCGGATGACCGCGATGGCTTTTTTGCGGGCTTCCATGCCGCCGCACTGCAGTTTCTCGAAGGATTTCTGGGCGGCGGCAATGGCGGCCTCCATGGTGGGGTAAACACCCGACCCTCCCGGCGCGGGAGTGGAAGCCGGTGTCGTCACCGGCGAGGAGGGTCCGACATGGGCCGAACTTTTGAGGCTCGACAGCACCTGTTGGACGACCTTCTGGACCAATTCGTCATTGATTTGTGCGCTCATAATTTTTCAGGGGGGATGGAAATTGACATCAGTTGTTTTTGTAAATTTGACGACCGGAAAGATCCACGGAGTCCACGATGCCGATGACCACGGCATCCACGGGCATGTCCTTGTTGGGGGCGCCCAGACGGGCGGAACTGCCCTGGACAATCAGGACCAGTTCCCCTTCGCCGGCACCGAGGCTGTCGGTGGCCACCAGTGTCGTCGCCGAGAGTTTCATCTCCCGGGCGTCCGCACTGTCCACCTGGACGGGACGGACCACCAGCAGTTTGGAACCGAGGATTTTCTCGTTCTTTTTGCTGGCGACCACCGCGCCTTCGACCTTGGCAAGTATCATAGTCGTTTTCTCCCGCAGATGACGCAGAGGCCCGCGGATGAACCGGAGGGTGGGTGTGTGAAGTCCGCCCGCATCCGTCCAGGTCGCTGAGCCCTGAGGTCGGTGGAAATTACTTCGCCTTGGGCAGGACGCCGGTGATCTCGTCGTGGGGACGGGCGATGACGCTGGTGGAGATGATTTCCCCACCCACCGCCTGTGCGGCGGTGCGACCCGCCTCGACCGCGGCCTTGACCGCGGCGACATCCCCCGTGACCACGGAGGTGACCATCGCGTTGCCGACCTGCTGGTAGCCGACGAGTTTGACATTGGCGCTCTTGAGCATGGAGTCCGTCGCTTCGACAAGCGAGACGAGTCCGCGCGTTTCAATCATTCCGAGTGCTTGTTGTGCCATAGGTTGTGTCTTTCTTCGTATTGGTTGTTTTGAATGTTTGGGAAAATGAATGGTTCAGGATTGGGAATGCAGCAGGGCCCAGGCATTGCGGGCGATGATGGTTTCCTCCGAGGTGGGGATGACCATGACCCGGACCCTGGAGGAGGCCGGGCTGATCGTGCCGCCGGATTTGGGGCAGGCCCCGTTGAGGGCCGGATCGATGGCAATCCCGAGACTGTCGAGCCGGGCGCAGATCATTTCCCGGAGCCACGGATTGTTTTCGCTGATCCCCGCCGTAAAGACGATGGCATCGACCCCGCCAAGTTCCACCAGGAACTGGCCGATGTAATTGCGGATGTTTTTGACAAACACATTCAGGGCCAGTTTTGCATCGGCATTTCCCGCATGGGCAGACTCGAGGATGTCGCGCAGATCGCCCGTGGCCGTTCCCGCCAGACCTTTGAGACCGGATTCCTTCATCAGCATCTGTTCGACCTTGTCCACCCCCAGACCCAGGTCGCGGATCAGGTAGATGAGGGCAAAGGCGTCGAAGTCGCCCACGCGATTGTTCTGGGGCAGTCCGCTCTGGGGGGTCATGCCCCAGCTGGAATCCACCGCCACGCCATTTCTGACCGCCGCGATCGAGGAACTCCCGCCCAGATGACAGGAGATGATGCGGAGATCCGGGCGACCGATGATCCGGGCCGCCTCCTCGGTGACAAACCGGTGGCTGGCCCCGTGGAATCCGTTGCGGCGGATGCCGTATTTTTCGTGCCACTCGCGGGGGATCGCAAACCGGGTGTTTTCCTCCGGCACCTGCGTGTAGAAGGCCGTTTCAAAGGTGCCGATGCAGGGGATGGCGGGGAACTGGTTCCGGAAGAAACGGACCGCATTGACGTAGGGCGGGTTGTGGGCGGGCAGGAGCGTGTAATATTCCTCCATCGCCCTGAGGACGGGTTCGGTCAGCTCCACCGTCCCCGTGACCCCCCTGGCCATGACCACCTTGAAGCCGATGGCCGCCACCTCGTCCATGTTTGAAAGGACACCGACCGCCGGGTCCATCAGGGACTGGAAGGCCAGTTCAATGGCCCTGCCGTAGTCCGGGATGGGTTCTTTGCCCTCGGTCCCCCTGCCGTCGCTGGTGCGTTTGTAGTTGAAGAGCCCTTCTGCCGCACCGATTTTTTCCGATCCCCCCTTGGCCAGGATGGAACCGTCGCGCATCTCAAACAAGTTGTACTTGAAGGAGGTGCTGCCGATGTTGGCCACCAGGATTTTGGTTTTGGAGGAAGCGGACATGGTTGGGGAGGGTGTCGGATTACTTCGCGGCCACCGCGCCGTTGATGAATTTGCCCAAACCGCCGAGTTCCTCGTGGGGACGGGGGATGACATGGACGGCGACAACCTCGCCGATCTGGGCCGCCGCCGTCGCACCCGCCTCGACGGACGCTTTGACAGCCGCCACGTCACCGCGGACAAACACCGTCACGTTGCCCGAGCCGATTTTTTCCCAGCCGACGACCTGGACGTTGGCGGCCTTGAGCATTTCGTCCGTCGCCTCGAGGAGAGAGGTCAGACCCTTTGTTTCGATCATTCCGAGAGCTTGAAGAGAAGCCATAAGATTTTGTTTCCTTGGATGGTGGTTGGGGGTTAGGAGAGATAGATTTTGAGCAGGTCCTCGTGGGGATTGGCGATGACATGGGAGGCCACCAGCGTGCCCACGCGGGAGGCGGTCTCACGACCGGCGTCCACGGCGGCTTTGACGCTGCCGACATCACCCGTGACGATGACCGTTCCCATGGCTCCGCCGATCTGGATGGTTTTGACGAATTCGACGTTGGCCGCCTTGCACATGGCGTCGGTGGCCTCGGCCAGGCCCACGTAGCCCTTGGTTTCGATCATTCCGATTGCTTTGCTCATAGGTTCCTTTTTCTTTGGGTTTGAGGGGTTGTTTAATTCAAATCTGATGGGGTCACTTCAGCAGCTCCATGGAGATGGCGTTGTCCAGATTGCAGGAATTGCCTTCATCCGTGTCGATATGGACCTCCAGCTTGAAGGATTTGTCCACACGCACGAGCAGGTCCTCGAAGGTGGTCGTGCAGGCCGGGGCGACAATGCGCAGCTTCATCATGTCCTTGTGCCGGACCCCGAAAGTCTCGGCATCGGCAGGGCTCATGTGGACATGCCGGGCCGCCCGGATGATGCCCTGCTTCATCTCGATCATGCCCTTGGGACCCATGACCCATCCGCCCGTGGTGCCCGCGATGTCGCCCGAGTGGCGCACCGGGACATCGATGCCCAGCTGGAGGGCATCCGTGTAGGCCAGCTCGATCTGGGTGAGGGTGCGGCAGGGGCCCAGAATGCGGAGATTGGGAATGATGCGTTTGCGGGGCCCGATGAGGGTGACCGTCTCCTCGGCGGCGAACTGGCCTTCCTGATAGAGCCATTTGTGGACCTTCAACTGGTGCCCTTTCCCGAAGAGAATCTCCAGTTCCTCCTGGGTGACGTGCATGTGGCGGGCGGAGACATTGACCAGAAGTTCCGGTTTGGCCCCGGACCCCCGAGCGGAGAGTTCCTTGCGGAGCGTTTCACGGACAAGCCCCTCGATGAGGGCGCGATCAATGCTGGAGGGAAGACTCATAGGAGGTGTTTTAGAGGGCGTGTTTTTCGGGGCGGACCGATTCGGTGGGGGAGTCATCGGCCAGAATCACCTGGACCCCCTGACGGCGGACGATCCGGGCCACGGATTCGCTCAGATCGGCGGAGGTGATCCAGCAGTCGAAGTCGGAAAGCTTGGCGAAGGTGACCGCACGGTTGGTATTCCACTTTGTGGCATCCGCCACCAGAATGCGCTGGGCGGCGCGTTTGAGCAGGAACATCTTCAGGTGCGCCTCGGTCAGCTCCGTGGTCGTCGCCCCGCGTTCGAGGGTGATGCCGGAGGCCCCCATGATCAGACAATCCAGGGAAATGTTTTCGAGCCATTGAAGGGAGAGCGGCCCCACGAGCGCCTTGTTGACCACGCGGAGCTGGCCGCCAATGCAGATGATCTGGGCCTGGGCGTTGTGGGCGGCCGCCAGCAGGGGGATGGAATTGGTGATGACCGTCAGGTCCTTGCGCTCGATCAGCCGCCGTCCGATTTCCATGCACGTGGAGCCGGAATCCACAAAAACGATGGAATTCGGACCCACCAGATTGCAGGCGCGGCGGGCCATGGCACTTTTGGCCTCCGCATTTTCGCGCACCTTCTGGTCGTAGCTGGGTTCTCCATTGTAGTAGCTCGGGTGCATGACCCCGCCATGGATGCGGATCAGTTTGCCCGCATGCTCCAGCTCCGCCAGGTCACGGCGCAGGGTCGCGGGGGAGACGTGGAGGGAACGCTGCAGCTCCTGCACCGAAAGCCGCTGTTTGCGGGAGAGCAACTCGGAGATTTTTTGGAAGCGTTCCTGAGCGAACATGAGCGAATCTAATCGAATCGCTCAAAATGTGTCAAGGGCGATTTTTGATGGTTTTGCGGACCTTCCCCCGGCGGCTCCGGTCATTTTGGGGAAGGGGGTTCGATTTTGGGGAGCAACTCCCCGATGAAGGCATCCATCCGTTCGACCGTCTGGGCCTCGGTCAGCCCCAGGGGATGAAAGGCCCCGGTGACTTCGGCAAAGACCGAGACAAATCCCCACCGGTGGTTGAGGCGGTGAAACAGACGGTCGGTGGTCGTCCACCAGACCCTCTGCCAGTGGTGGGGCGTGGCGCGTCCGTCCCCTTCAAACCAGTACAGGTCGATCATTTTGCGCCGGAAGGGGCGTCCGTCGGGCATGTGATCCTCGCGTTCGAGCAGGAGTTTGGTGACCCGGAGCGGCTGCCCGTTGAGGCGGGACTTGAGCGTGACCGTATCCGAGCCTGCAATCGTCCAGCCCTGACCCGGCAGACAGTATTCCGGGCGGTGAATGGAGCGGCTTTCCTGGCCGCTGATGATCCCCACGGCAAAAAGGGTGAATCCCGACCGGTGTTCGTAGAGCGTCTTGGAGATTTCCGTATCCGCCGGCAGCACATCCTTTTCCATCTGGCTGACCGGTACGTGTTTGCCCGTCCACAGTCCGATCCGGTCCGGGAACGGAAGGAGCATGGGTGACTGGGTGGAGGTTGTGACATCCCCGATCAGGTGGACGGCCAGGACGGTGCCGGCCAGAAAGACAAAAATGAGGGCATAACTGAGGTTTTCGACCCAGATTTTGCGTTTGGGTGCGGGGGCCACCGCCGGGGAAGGGGTCGGTGTGGAGGAGGATTCGGGCAGGGGATCGGACATGAGAAAATCCTTGGGTGCGCGAAGACCATACCCGTGCCCGCAAAGTTTGTGAATCGGAATTTGACTAAAAATGAGGGACGAATTAGCGTCAGGGGCGGTGAGCTTCCTGACCAACAAGATTTTCAGCGGCATTGACCGAGAATTCCTCGCCAAGGCCGAGGGTTTGTTCAAGCGGGAGGCCATTTCCGCCCAGGAGGTGATTTTCCGGGAGGGGGATCCCGGGGATGTCATGTTCCTGATCGATACGGGGCATGTCAAAATCACCAAAAAGGGGCGCGGGGGTGGCAACGAGGTGCTGAGCACGCTCACCAACGATGATTTTTTCGGTGAGATGGCCGTCATTGATGAGGAACCGCGGTCGGCCACGGCCATTTCGGTCGAGGCCTGTGTCCTGTGGAAAATCGATCGCCATGACTTCCAGACCCTCATCGTCTGCCGTTATCCGGACATCGCGATGAATCTCATCAAAATCATCACCGCCCGGATCCGCAGTCTGGACCGGCTGTTTGTGGCGGAGATGCTCAAAAGCGAGCGCCTCTCACTGGTCGGTCAGATGGCCGGGTCCATCGTGCATGATTTCCGCAATCCCATGACCGCCATCAAGTCCGCCGGCCAGATCCTGCAGATCAACAAAAAGCCTGAAACCATCGACCGTATGGCCGAGATCATCGTCTCGCAGGTGGACAAGATGGAGCTGATGACCCGCGAGCTTCTGGATTATTGCCGCGGCGAGTGCCGTTACGAGATGCAGCCCGTGTCCATCGAAAAACTCCTGCGCACCATCGAGGAGGAAAGCCGGGAGCCTCTCGCCCGGAAAAAGGTGTCCCTGACCGTCCAGGTCGAGCCCATGCCCAGTCTCATGGCCGACCCCCATGCCCTGGAGCGGGTCCTTGTGAACCTGATGAACAACTCCGCCGATGCCATGCCGCAGGGCGGGAACATCACGTTTCGCGCGCAGTTTGAGACCGACCGCATCGAACTGATGGTGGCGGATACGGGCAAGGGGATGGGCCCTGAAATCCTGTCCCAGATTTTTGAGCCCTTCTTCACCCAGGGAAAAAAGAAGGGCACCGGTCTGGGCCTTGCCATTGTCAAACGGATCATCGAGGCCCATGGGGGGACAATCCGCGTGGAGAGTGAGCCGGGCCTTGGCACCACCTTTACGATTCAATTGCCGCTGGTCACCGCCCCCGCCTCCGATGCGCCATTGAAGACCGCGTAGTTTTTTCCGTTGCGGGTGGAAAGCCCCAGACCGCAGACGGTGGTGGATTCCCGCAGAAGGTTCTCCCGGTGTCCGTCGCTTTCCATCCATTGTTCGACAATCTGGCGGGCGGTCCAGGCCCTGCTCGAAAAGGCGATGTTTTCCGAGAGGCCCCGGTATCCGCCCGCTTTCATCATGGCCTTCAGATCGTCATTGGTCCGGTGCCGGAGCTTCCCCTCCCGGGCGATCGTGTCGGCCCATTCTGCGGCGTACCGGTTCAGGGCCGGATCCGGTTTCAAAGGCGGACGCCGGTTTTCGGCACGGACCCGGTTGATTTCCCCGAGCACGCCGGAAACCGACGGCAGAGGGGGCATCGAGCCGAAGACGGTCGTGGAAAGGAACAGCGCAAAAAGGCATGTCAGAAACAGAGGATGAATCATCCTCCGAATCTGCACCCACCGGGGCAAAAGACAAGGATGGCCTTCCGGGGAGGGTTCGGACTGATCAGCGGGGGCGGGTGGCTTCCAGTGCCTCCCAACGGGCATAGGTGGTGGCAATCGATGTTTCGAGCGAGTGCAGTTCCTCCTCCAGAAGAGGCAGGGCGCCGGGATCCTTTTTGTAAAGGACCGGGTCACCCAACCGGGCGATCAGAGATTCCTTCTGCGCCTCAAGGGCCTCGATCCGTGCGGGCAGTTCCTCCAGTTCCTTTTTGTCGCGGTTGGAAAATTTTTGGGATTTTACCGCCTTCGATTGGGCGGCGGGAGTTGAGGGGGCGGGCGGGGATGGTGGTGGCACTGCTGACCGGGGCGGGGGACGTTGGCGGACCCAATCCTCGTAACCGCCGGTGTAGTCGGTGATCTGACCGTCCCCCTCAAAGACCAGGGTGCTGGTCACGACATTGTCCAGAAAGGTGCGGTCGTGGGAGACCAGCAGCAGGGTTCCGGAAAATTCCACCAGCAGATCCTCCAGCAGCTCCATGGTCTCCGCGTCCAGATCGTTGGTCGGTTCGTCCAGGACCAGCACATTGGCCGGCTGGAGAAAAAGCCGTGCCAGCAAAAGCCGGTTGCGCTCCCCGCCGGAAAGGAGTTTGGCGGGCATGCGGATGCTATCCGTATCAAAGAGAAAATCCTGCAGATAACCGTGGATATGACGGGCGCGGCCCTGAAAGGTCACTGTCTCCGCATGGCCCGCCACATTTTCCGCGAGGGATTTCTCCCCGTCGATCTGACCCCGGAGCTGGTCGAGATAGACCACCTGCAGGTTGGTGCCATGTTTGACCGATCCCTTTTCGGGTTCCAGTTCCCCGAGCAGCAGTTTCAAAAGTGTGGTTTTGCCCCCGCCATTGGGTCCGATAATGCCGATTTTTTCACCGCGATCAATCCGCAGGGTCAGCTCCCGCACCAGGGGCACACCACCATAGCCAAAGGTGACCCCCCGGGTTTCTATGACTTTCAGGCCGGAAGTCACACCCTCCTGGATTTCCATTTTGACCGTGCCCTGGCGTGCGCGTCTTTCGCTGCGCTCGGCCCGCATTTTTTTCAGGGCGCGCACGCGGCCCTCGTTGCGGGTGCGCCGGGCCTTGACCCCCTGCCGGATCCAGGCCTCCTCCTGGGCGAGGCGTTTGTCAAAGGCGGCCCGGTTCTTTTCCTCGGCCTCCAGCGCGGCGGCTTTGCGCACCAAAAATGTGTCGTAATCGCAGGACCAACTGGTCAGGCGGCCCCGGTCGAGTTCCACAATCCGCGTGGAAAGCTTCCGCAAAAAACTCCGGTCGTGGGTCACAAAAAACAGGGTCGGCGTGTGTTCCAAAAGGTGCTGTTCCAGCCATAGGATCGAGTCGAGATCGAGGTGGTTGGTCGGTTCATCCAGCAGCAGCACATCCGGCTGACCCGCCAGCGCCCGGGCCAGCAGCACGCGGCGTTTGAGTCCGCCCGAGAGGGCCGTGAATTGCGCCGCGCCGGGCAGTTTCATTTCAGCGATCAGTGCGTCGATCCGCACATCGCTTTCCCATTGCTCCTCGTGGCGGTCGGGACGGAGCCCGGCGTGAATGACCTCCAGCACGGTGCCTGCGATGTCCCCGGGAATTTCCTGGTCCAGACGGGTCATGACCGTGCTGCCCGGACGGATCACCTCCCCGCGGCTGGGGGTTTCCTCGCCGGTGATCACGCGCATGAGGCTAGTTTTTCCGGCTCCGTTGCGCCCAAGCAGACAGACCCGTTCCCCCGCCTCGACCTGAAAATCGACCTTGTCGAGAATCGGGGCCGAGCCGAAGCTGAGACTGACTTCGCGGAGATGGAGCAGGGGCATGGGGCCGGGATTCTGGGACGCGGGGCCGGGGAAGTACAGGAGGATTTTTTGCCGGATCAAAGCCGAAAAATGACATCATTGGTGGAATACGGCATGGGTCCGTGAAGGCCATCGGTGTCCTAATGGGATACACCAGACGACCACGCGCCAGTATGACACCCTCAATCAACTCACCCA
>JANRIZ010000151.1:0-12871 GCA_033764445.1 Verrucomicrobiia bacterium
CATCTCGAATCCCTCATCCTGGGTCTGATCGAAGGCATCACGGAGTTCCTGCCCGTCTCCTCGACGGGCCACCTCCTGATTGCCGGACATTTTCTCTCCCCGCGTTCCGATGTCTTCAACGTCTTCATCCAGACGGGCGCAGTCCTGGCCGTGCTCATCGTCTTCACCCAGAAAGCGCGGGACCTGGTCCTGGGCTGGAAAAAACCCGAACATTTCGATTACCTGCTGAAGCTGGCGGTTTGTTTCGGCATCACAGGGCTGGGGGGGATCATCCTCAAAAAGGCATTCCACTTTGAGTTACCCACGGAAATGAAGCCCGTCGCCTGGGCCACGTTCCTGGGGGGAGTGGCCATCCTCATCATCGAAGCGCTCGTCCGCAAACGGAAACTCACCGATGACCTGACCTGGACGGTGGTGGTGGTCATTGCCCTGGGCCAGCTCATCGCCGCCGTTTTCCCGGGGGCTTCCCGCTCAGGGACCACCATCCTGCTGGCCCTGATGTTCGGGCTTTCCCGGCCGAAAGCGACGGAATTCTCCTTTCTGGTGGGCATCCCGACCCTGCTCGCGGCGGGGGGATTGGAGCTGTTTGCCGCAATCAGGCAGGACGAACTTCACTCCCGTGCGGCCGTGGACCTGGGGATCGGATTTGTGGCGGCGGCCGTTTCGGCATTCATCGTGGTCCGGTGGCTGCTCCGGTTCATCCAGACCCACACGTTTGTGATCTTCGGCTGGTACCGAATCCTGGCCGGGGCCGTGCTGCTGTGGATGGCCTACTCGGGGGTTTGAGTCCGCCCCGCCGCCGCATCCGCCTTGCGCTTTTCCAGCAGGTGTCGCACGTATTCATACACAATGGGCAGGACGGAAATGACGATGATCGCCAGAACGACAATCGTGAAATTCTTTTGGACAATCTCGATCCGCCCGAAGAAATATCCGGCAAAGGTGATCGAAAAAATCCACACGAAGGCACCGACAATGTTGTAGGTCAGAAACGTCGCATAGGACATCTTGCCCACACCCGCCACAAAGGGCGCAAAGGTCCGGACAATGGGCACAAACCGGGCGATGACGATGGTCTTGGCGCCGTACTTTTCATAAAAGGCGTGCGTGCGCTCCAGATACTGCCTTTTGAAGATGCGCGACTCCGGGTTGGCAAAGGCCTTTTCACCCATCTTCGAGCCGATGTAATAATTCAGGGAATCCCCGAGAATGGCCGCCACGGTCAGGCTCACCAGGATCACCCACAGATTGAGTGTCCCCGCCGCCGCGAGTGCCCCCAGCGCAAACAACAGGGAATCCCCGGGCAAAAACGGGGTGACCACAAGGCCCGTCTCGCAGAAAATGATCAGAAACAGCAGGACATAGACCCAGACCCCGTACGCGGCGACAATCTCGACCAGATGCCGGTCCAGATGAAGCACCCAGTCCGCAAACCAATGTATCAAATCCATCATGGCGGCACACGGTATCGGAAACCGGCCCGCACTCAAGCCGATAAATCCCCGCTTTGCGACTTGTCCCTCCCCCGGATTTGTGAAACTCTCATGGGACCGTGAGTTCAGAGGATATTTTTGACCAGGCCCTGGCCCATTTTGAAAAAGGCGAATACGGGAAGAGTGTTCACGTCCTGAATGCCCTTCTCAAGGAGGACCCTGATGACCTCGATGCGCTGTTTCTCCGGGCCCGGTGCCTGCTTCTGACCGATCACCTGGCAGAAAGCCTCCAGGATCTCGACCGGCTCATCGAGTCTGTCCCCGATTTCATCGACGGACGCCTCACCCGCGCCCTGCTCCTCGAGGAAACAGGGGAAAACGAACGCTCCATGTCGGATGCGGAAACGGTCCTGGAACAGGACTCCGAATGTGTCCCGGCCCTCTCCCTTTGCGGCAGGATCCATTACCGCCTGGACCGGTACGATCAGGCTCTTGAATGTCTCAACCGGGCGATCGAATCCCGGACAGAACCCAATTTTCTGGACTACTACTACCGGGCGCAGACGTTTCTGTGTCTGGAAAATCCCCAGGCGGCGGCACAGGATTTTGCGGAGGTTCTCCGTCTGGACCCCGACCACAACGGGGCTCTCTTCGGCCTGGCCTGCCTGCGTGCGGCCAATGAGGAATACGAGGAGGCTCTCAAGCTGGTGGAACGCGCGATCATCCTTTACCCGGATGACCCCTACTACCACGATCGCAAGGCGGAATGGCTCGCCCAATTGGGACGGACCCCCGAGGCGCTGGCGGCGGCGGAAAACCTGGTCGAAATGACCTCCGCCCACCCGGAGGCGCTTCTCCTGAAGGCGCGGATTCTCAAGGATTCCGGCGATCTCGAGGGGGCCCTGGCTCCGCTGACTCTGGCGGCCTCCCATACGGAGGCGGATTGGAATGTCTTCTACCTGCAGGGGGTCATCCTCAACGTGCTGGGCCGCTACGCCCAATCCCTGGAGGCGCTCGAGGCCTTTCTCAAAAAATCACCGGAAAACCTGCCGTGTCTGACCGAACGGGTGTCGAGTCTGCTGGGTCTGCGCCGTCACGCGGAGGCGGAGGCGGAATGCGTGAAATTGATGAAAATCGAGCCGGAGAACGCCTCCCACTACAACACCCGCGCCATGGCCCGCGCCGCCCTCAACCGCCGGGAGGAGGCCATCGAGGACTATCTGAAGTCCATCCAGCTCGACCCGGATGACGTCTGTTCCTATCTGAATCTTGCGGAACTCTACGTCATCACCCACCGTGCCCACAAGGCGGCCGATGTCCTGCACTACTTTTCCGACCGCTTCGACTCCCTGCCCCCGACCGATCAGCTGCCCTTCGCCTACTACGACTGCCTCACCTGCAAATTGCTGGACCGGGACCTCAAACCGGCCGAGGACCGGCTCCGGGCCATCGACCTGAAACAGTGCTTCGCCTCCTACTATTTCGGCGACATCCACCAATGGCTCGAGGAAACGGATCTGCCGGGGGAAAAAAAGGATTACATCCGGCGCCTGACCGATGCCTTCGAGAAAAAAAACGGGTTCGATCTTTCCGCCTGACCCGCACGGAAAAACATCCCCGGACTAATGCGCGATATCCGACGGACACGGATCATAATGCGGGTGCCTCACTGCGGGCACTCTCATACCCCCGCACAGATACATCCCGGGTGTGCCCTCCATCTCAAATTTCAACACCGGACACACCGCGTCCGGGGCCTCTGAGGGAAGTCCCCTCACCGTCACTTTTCCCCCGGCATCCTGGGTGAATTCCAAGGTCTGACGGGTGTTGAGCAGACTCACGGCCCGCACCCGGCTGCGCACTCCGCACAGGATCAGCTCCCGGGGCACCCAGCTGCGGACAAAAAAATACATGTGGCGGCCGGAGGCGGTAAAGGCCCCGTGATGGCTGAATTCCGACCCTCCTTTCCCCTCCTGGCTCATCAGGTCGTAGCTGAAAAAATCCGTGTCATACACCGCCTCGCCGCATTGTGCGAGCCAGGCCCCGACCGTGTCGAGGATGCGCACGGATTCCCCGGGAATAGATCCATCCCCGCGTGGCCCGATATTCAAAAGCAGATTGCCCCGCTGCGCGGCGCACTTGATGAGCATATCCACCACCTCCCGGGGCGATTTCCAGTCGGGGTCCCCGGCATGGAACCCCCAGTTGCGGTTGAGGGTCATGCACGCCTCCCACGGACGCCAGGGGACGGGCGCGGTGACATGTCCCTCGGGTGTGCCAAAATCACCGGGCAGTCCGTTGCGCCCGTTGAAGAGGATGTGGGGCTGGATTTTGCGGATCATGGCGTTCATGCGCTCGGCCTGCCATTGGTCCGCATTGAATGGCCACCATCCGTCATACCACATCACATCCACGGGGTTGAACCGGGTGACCAGTTCCTCCAGGCGCCGGAAGGTGTTGTCGATGAACCGGTCGTAGGCCGCCCTGTCCTCAAGGGCCGACACGGCATCGGGCTGGTCGGTCCAATTGTTGAGGCTGTGATAGAGCCCGATCCTCAGCCCGCGCTTCCGGCAGGCAGCCACCATCTCGGCAACCAGATCGCGGCCGGCGGGGCTTTTGACACTGTTAAAATCGCTCAGGGCGGAGTCATACAGACGGAAGGCCTCGTGATGCATGGTGGTGAAAATCACATACCGCATCCCCCATCGCACGGCCATCTCCGCGATGGCCTCGGCATCGAACTTCTCCGCGGTGAAGGTGTTCTGAAGTGCCGCATATTCCGCCGGGGGAATCTGCTCCCGGTTCATCACCCACTCCCCACGTGCCAGCTGGCTGTACAATCCGTAGTGGATGAAGAGTCCGTAGCGGGCGCGTTCGTACCAGGGGGCGTTCATGTGCGGGGGCTTCCTTCGGGTCGGTTAGGCGGGAATCAAAACGCATGCCCTGCGCAAGGGCAAGAAGGAAGCATGGGGGGAATTATTTTTTCATTTTTCCGGACTTCCCCTCGTCGGCGCCCCCTGAAACATTCCGGGCTGCAGCCCGGAAATCCAGTTTTCCATCCGCGACGTCCACAATGATGTGCATCCCCTCCGTAATGTCGCCCGAAAGAATCCGCCGCGACAGCGCGGTCTCCACCTCCCGCTGCAAAAATCGCTTGAGCGGACGCGCCCCGTACACGGGGTCGTACCCCTTGCGGGCGATGAATTCCCGCGCGCCCGGCAACAGCTCGACGCTCATCTGCTTCTCGGCCAGACGCTGACGCAGAAGGCCCAGCTGCAGATCCACGATCCGCTCGATTTCCTCAAGGGTCAGGGGCTTGAAGAGGACAATGTCGTCAACCCGGTTGAGAAATTCCGGACGGAAATGCGCCCGCAATTCGCTCATGACCATCTCCTTGACGCTCTCCCGGATCTCCCCGGAGGCCTCCGCATTCTCAATCAGGTGCGGACTGCCGATATTCGAGGTCATGATGATGAGGGTGTTCTTGAAATCCACCACCCGCCCCTGGGAATCCGTCAGCCGCCCGTCGTCGAGGATCTGGAGAAACACATTGAAGACATCGTGATGGGCCTTTTCGATCTCGTCAAAAAGCACGACGCAGTAGGGCTTGCGACGGACCGCCTCGGTCAGCTGACCGCCCTCGTCATACCCGACATACCCGGGGGGGGCGCCGATGAGCCGCGCCACGGAATGTTTCTCCATGTATTCGCTCATGTCGATGCGGATGATGTTGTCCTCACTGTCAAACAGGGATTCCGCCAGCGCCCGCGCCAGCTCGGTCTTGCCCACGCCGGTGGGCCCCAGAAAGATGAATGACCCCGTGGGGCGCTTGGGGTCCTTCAACCCGGAGCGCGAACGGATCACGGCATCGGCCACGGCCTGCACGGCCTCCTGCTGGCCGATGACCCGTTCGTGCAGCAGTTGATCAAGCCGCAGCAGCTTTTCCTTCTCCCCCTCCAAAAGGCGGGTGACGGGCACGCCGGTCCATCGGGCGACAATCCCGGCAATCTCATCGGCGGTGACCTCCTCCTGAAGGAGTTTCTGGCCGGTCTGGTTCTTCCGGGCCGCCTGGTCCTCGGCGCTTTTGATCTCCGCCTCCAGTTCGGGCAGTTTGCCATACTGCAATTCGGCCACCTTGTTCAGATCGTAATTGCGCTGGGCCACCTCGATCTGTCTTTTGACCGTGTCAAGCTGCTCACGCAGGAGACGGACGCCATCGGCGGATTTTTTCTCGTTCTGCCACTGGGCCTTGAGGGCGTCGCGCTGGTTTTTCTGCCCGGCCAGTTCGCGCTCCAGATCCTCCAGGCGCTGGCGCGAGGACGGGTCCTTCTCGCGCCTGAGGGCCTCGCGTTCGATCTCCAGTTGCATCACCCGGCGCTCGATGGTTTCCAGCTCCTCGGGCATGCTCTCCATTTCCGTGCGCAGCTTCGCGGCGGCCTCATCCATCAGGTCGATGGCCTTGTCCGGCAGGAAGCGGTCGGTGATGTAGCGGTGCGAAAGAACCGCCGCCGCCACCAGGGCACTGTCCTGGATGTGCACCCCGTGATGCACCTCGTACCGCTGGGAAAGTCCGCGCAAGATGCTGATGGTATCCTCAACGGTGGGTTCATCGACCAGGACGGTCTGAAACCGGCGCTCCAGGGCGGCATCCTTCTCAATGTATTTGCGGTATTCGTCGAGGGTGGTGGCCCCGATGCAGTGGAGTTCCCCGCGGGCGAGCATCGGCTTGAGCATGTTGCCCGCATCCATCGACCCCTCGGCTTTTCCGGCGCCGACCATGGTGTGGATTTCATCGATGAAAAGAATGATCTTTCCGGCGGCCTTGGTGACCTCCTGCAGCACGGCTTTCAGACGCTCCTCAAACTCCCCGCGGAACTTGGCCCCGGCAATGAGGGCCCCCATGTCCAGGGAGATGATTTTTTTCTCCTTGAGGCTGTCAGGCACATCCCCGGCCACGATCCGCTGGGCCAGCCCCTCGACGATGGCTGTCTTGCCCACCCCGGGTTCTCCGATCAAAACCGGATTGTTCTTGGTCCGCCGGGAGAGAACCTGGATGGCACGGCGGATCTCCGAATCGCGCCCGATGACCGGATCGAGTTTCTGCTGCTGGGCCAGCAGGGTCAGGTCCCGTCCGTATTTTGCGAGGGATTCGTAGGTGCCTTCGGGATGGGCACTGCTGACCCGCTGGTTGCCGCGGACGTCGGTGAGGATTTCAAGAAATTTGGCCTTGGAAAGGCCCAGATCGTGCAGGACCTTGTACACGCCCGTGTGGGTGGGCTCATCAAACATCGGCAGCACCAGATGCTCCACACTCGTAAAGTCGTCCTTCATCTTCCCGGCCTGGTCCTGGGCCTTGACCAGAAGATTGTTGAGCCGCTGCAGCACATACACGCCCTGCTGGGAAACGGCCTGTCCCGAGACACTGGCGATCTTGCGCATTTCCGTGTCCAACCTGGAATTGAGCGTATCGATGGAAATGCCCGCCTTCTCCAGGAGCCGCGGAATCAGCCCCTCTTCCTGATTGACCAGGGCGCTGAGCAAATGCTCCACATCAATGGCCTGATGATTGTATCGGGTGGCCACCACCTGCGCCTCCGCGATGGCCTGCTGCGCTTTTTCTGTAAACTTGTTAAAATTCATTTCATCTCCTTTTGCATTTGGAATGCCAATTAAATATGAACCAAATTTTGATATTTAAATTACTTTATTGCAAAATTTTATGAATATTTTTAATAACACATTTAGTGAGACAATATGACGCATTTTTTGGACAATTTGGCGCGTATTTGACCCCCGGCAGTGTCCGGAACCGTACGATCGATCCCATGGCCTAACCTTTCTGCATCATCGCCTCACGAAGCATCTCATCGGAATCGGTGATCTCGTCACGGGAGGCGTCGGGAATCCGGGGCACATGATAATAGCCGGGCTCGGCTTTCTGACGTTTGAGAATGCCCAGAATTTCCTTCCACGTCTCATAGAGCCCCACGGTCGCCCGGGGCAGGCTCGGCTCCATGGCCGCCCTCAGCCGGGGGAGGTTGTAGCAGGGAACGGCCGGGTACATGTGATGCTCGACATGGTAGTTCATCCGCCAGTAGAGGAAGCTGGGAAAGGGGTGGCAGACAAAAGTCCGGCAACAGAGCCGGAAATCCGGCACGCTCGGCTGGAGCCCGGCGTGCTGGGGGAAGCCCACCAGAAAATTCAGCCAGTTGCCAATGTAGGTGGCCAGGGTCACCAGCACAATCATCGGCCACAGTTTGAAATAAATGAACACGGCCAGGAGGACCAGGTGTCCGATCAGCACAAAACGGGACCAATGGGCCAGATCCTGCCGCAGCGGACGGTTGCTCTCGGGCAGAATGCGGTGTTCCCACTCCCCTTCGATTCTCCCAAACGCGTATCGCAGGTTGGAGAGGAGGGCCACCTTCAACATGTCAAAATTGAAAAACAGCACATTGAACCACAGCCAGGGGGTGATCTTCAGCGGGAGTTCCACCTCCAGGTCCAGGCCCTTGTAGACGGTCAGTTGATGATGTTTCACGTGGCTGGACCGGTAATGATGGTAGTTCCAAATGGTCAGGAAGGAAACCAGCCTGAGGGCAAAATCATTGAGCCATGGGGATTTGAAAACGGTCTTGTGGCTGAGCTCATGCACGGCCGCCCCGGGCCCGAGAAACGTGTAAAAACTGCCGTGGATGTGACAGAGGATCACCGTCACGTACCAGGGCCACTGGTACCAGGAATAGTACGCCACCGACCCCGTGGCCAGAACCAGCGCCAGGTGTCGGCCCAGCTGCCACAGACCGCGGGCATCACTGCGTTGCATCAGCGCGCTCATGACCTTTTTGTCCACGGGCACCCGGTGCCATTTGATCTGATCCTGATCGGGGACGGGGGATGGGGTTTCGGGCATGGGAAGGGTCCGTGGGGTGAGGGATTGGGTTTCACCTGTATAAAGTCTCGGGCGGACAGGGAAAGCATAAAAAATTGCCCGGAGACACGGCGGTTCCTTTGGATTGTAAAAGTTGCATGACAGTCTCAATTTCTCGCAATTTGGATTGAGCTTAAAGAGGGAGCCGCCTAAATTCTGCTGCGTTCCCACCACCCACCATGAGCCGCTGGATCCAAAGCCGTTTTCCTGTCCTGTTTGTCTGGATGCTGATCGCCGGGCTGGGGACGGCTTTTTTCTGGGTTCAGGGTCAGTCGGCCCCCCAGCGGGTTGAAAAAAAGGAATCCCTCGTCGGTGAAGTGGAACGCAAGGTCAAGGCCGAGGCCTCACACCTCGAAACGGAGGCGGCCGCCGGAGTGGAAAACCTGGAACATCGCGCCGCCGGGGAGGTGGCGATCGCGGAAAAGGAGGGTCACGATCTCTTGCGTGCCACCCAGCTCGAAATCAAAAAGGGCGAAACGGCGGCGGAAAAGGAAGGTGAAAAATTGCTCCGGCAAACCCGCGACGACCTGGAAAAGGCGGGGCATTGGGTCCGGGAAGACACGGAAAAACTCGAAGCCTATCTCAGGGAACGCGAGGCGCGCCTGGAAAAATACCTGCACAAGGAGGAAACCGCTCTCCGCAAGGAGGTCATGGACGGCGAAAAAAAACTCGGTTTCTGGCTGGAGGGCCGTCCGCTCTCGGATGTCAAGGCCCAGGCGGCCATCGCCCACCACAATCTGCTGGTTTCCAACGAGTACCCCTCGGCCCAACAATGCGCCGAATGTCATCCGGGCCAGTACCGTGAATGGTCCACCTCCTCCCACGCCTACGCCCAGCTCAGCCCGGTGTACAATTCCATGCAGGCGACCATCAACAAGCTCACCCACGGCACCAACGGCGATTTCTGCGTCCGCTGCCACAACCAGGTGGGCATGACCATCGGCGAACCGGTCTTCATGGCCAACGAAGACCGTCTGCCGGTCACCCGCGAGGGGATCAGTTGCATCGTCTGTCACCGGGTCAAAAATTCCTACGGACGGGTCAGCGGCCGGTTCGCCCTCGAAAAGGGTGACATCACCAAGCCGATGTACGGGCCCCGCGGCGACGCGGTCCTCAAGGAGGTCTTGGACAATTTCCAGGTGACGACCGACAACGCGAAGGGCAGCATCAATTGGAAGGAAAACGGCAAACAGGTCATTCACAGCGGCGCGGTCCGGGTCAAAACCTTTGATACCCCCCAGCTCTGCTCCAACTGCCACGATGTCAACAGCCAGAATCTTTTCCGTCTGGAGGAGGCCTACTCCCAGTTCCGCAACTCCCCGGCGGCCGTGCGCAATGAAACCTGCCAGGATTGCCACATGGGCAAGGTCCTGGGTGTGAAATCCGGTTACAACGAGGGGCCCATCGCCCACATCGGCGGGGTCCCCACCCCCTCGGGAAAACGCACCAACCACATGTTTGCCGGGCCGGATTATTCCATCGTCCACCCGGGCATCTTCCCGCACAGTCCGGAGGCGGATTCCATCGCAAGCTTCAAGGAATGGATGCAGTTTGACATCGAGGCCGGCTGGGGGACGGATGCCTTTGAAAAATCGGCGCCCTCCAAAAACTCCTTCCCCCCGGCCTGGCGCGAGGAACGCCACCGCCGCCGGGGCCGCGAATTCATCGACAACCAGCTCCGGCTTCTGGGCGAGTACCGGGCCCAAAGCATGCGCACCCTCCGCCATGGCTACCAGCTGGGCACTTTGAAGGTCCATCGCAACGACTCCCGGGGGATCCGCTTCGATGTCGAGGTCCGCAATGCCACCGACGGTCACGGGGTGCCCACGGGGTTTGATGCGGAGCGTCTGGTCTTCCTGGAAACCACTGTCCGTGACCGCACGGGAAAAATCGTCTTCCAATCCGGCGACCGCGACCCCAATGGCGACGTGCGCGATCTCCACTCGGAGTACGTCAACAGGGGTGAGGTGCCTCTCGATGACCACCTGTTCAGTCTCCAGTCAAAATTCCTGCTCCGCAATCTGCGCGGGGGGGAACGCGAACAGGTCCTGCCCGTGCCCGTTTCACAGGGGGCTCTGCCCTTCAACCGCCCCAACATCACTTCGAGTCTTCTGCAGGCGGCCCCCTCGGCCACCCGCAAGCAGGCCCTGATCATCCCCCCCAACGGTTCCCGCCTGGCCGAGTACGAGATCGACGGGGACCAACTCTCCGGCAAGGGGCCCTACAAGGTCCAGCTGCGCTTCATCTGCCAGATGGTTCCGGTCAATCTGGTCAACGCGATTTCCGGCATGGGTTTTGACTACAATCTCTCCCCGCGCGATGTGGCCAACCGCGTGGTCGAGGGCGGATTCGTTCTCTGGAACCACACGGTGGAACTGCCCGCCACGGGCCGGTCCCTCAATCTCAAACCTTCCTCGGCGGAGGTGCTCGGCCCCGAGGCGGTCACCCCGGGTCTGCCCTGGCTCAAATACACCCCGGTCACCAACGGTTTCCTCGAAAAAACAGAGGACGACATCCGCGCGGGCCTTGACAAGGCGGGCCGGGAACTCCGCAAGGTCGGCGACAAAGCCACGCAATTGGAAAAGGAGGCGGTCTCGGAGGCGGAAAAAATCGAAAAAGCCACACAGGACGAAGCGCAAAAAGTCGAGGGATTTTTCCATCGAAAACCCGCAAAAAAATAGTGTCCCATGAACCCGGAACCCAACCCTCCACAAAATGCCCCGCGCCCCGGTCAGGGGTCCCGGCGTCTGCTGCTGATTGTCGGCGTGGTCCTGCTCGGGGTCTGCGCCCTGCTCTGGCTGCCTGCCCAGCAAAAGGAATCCCTGGTCAGAAAGGCGGAGACGGCGGTGGAATCGGAAATCAAAAAGGGCGAAAGGGAAGCCTCCAAACTTGAAAAGGAGGCGGTCCGGGAGGGAACCCGTCTCGAGGGCGAAGCGGTTGCCGAAGGTGAAAAACTCGGACACGAGGCGGAGGAGGCGCTGCGCAGTGCCGAAAAGGCGGCGGAAGCGGAGGCGCACAAACTCGAAAAGGAGGCGGAGCCTTATCTCGAAAAGGCGGAGGCGGAAACCCGCAGGCTCGAACACGAGGCCGGTGAAGCCCTGGCCAACTCCGCCGCCGACACGCTCTCCGAAGCCCGCCGCATTTTGCGGGAGATGAGCGACAAATCCCCGCCGCCGGTGCCCGCGGAAACGGTCGGCTCCTTCAACAGCGCCCTCAGCGACCGGAAAACCCCGCTCCAACTGGACCTTTTCCCGGACCGTCCCGCGCCGCTGTTCGAGACCAAAAACAATCCCTACTTCGGCGTGGCGGATATCACCCCGGGCTTTGAAAGTCTCACCGGGGCCTGGTGGCAGCCGCAGTTTTTCATCTTCGGCTATTACCGCAACGGGGTCCAGACTCTCGACACGGGTGTGGGCAAAAATTCCCGGATCACGGAGTGGGTCAACCGTCTGGACCTCTTCGCCAACCTCAATGTCACCCCCACGGAACGTCTGGTCCTGGGGGTCCGCCCCTTCGACCTGCAGGATTCCTTTTCGGGCTACCAGTTCGAACCGGCCCCGGATCAGCCGCTCGATGCGATCAACGGCCGCATCACCACCCTCTACTTTGAAGGCAATTTCCTGAGTCTTTTCCCCGCGCTGGATTCCTACAAGGACAACTGGCTGGGGGTGGACTTCTCGATCGGACGCCAGCTGGTCCAGTACCAGGACGGCATTCTGCTCAATGACTACCTCGACATGGTCGGTGTGACCCACCCCTCCATGTTCTGGCTGGGTGGCTCGGCCACCACGGCCACCTTCCTCTACGCCTGGGGCAATTCGCACCGGACGGATTTTGTCAAACTCAACGACGCCGACATTTTCGGCTGGTCCCTGCGCAACGACTATGCGGCCACGACGGTTGAGGCGAATTTTTTCTACACGCATGACAGTCTCCACGAGGGGGGGGACGGGGCCTACCTCGGGCTCTCGGGCATCCAGCGCTTCGGCAAAATCAACACCTCCTTCCGCGCCCTGGGCTCCAAGGCGCTCGACGACAACCGCACGAATAAAAAAGCCGTCCGCGACGGGGTCCTGCTCTTTTCCCAGATTTCCACCGACCAGCCGGGCACCCAGAATATCTTCTATCTGAATTCCTTCTGGGCCATCGGCGACTTCACCTCTGTCTCGCGCTCCTTTGAATCGGGCGGACCCCTCGCCTCGACGGGTCTGCTTTACTCCTCGACCCAGCTCGGCCGCTTCGGGGCGGCGATCAATCCCTTCCCCTCGGACTCCGTCGGGGCGGCCTTCGGGTACCAGATTTTCCTGGATGAATGGTCCTCCAAACAGCTGGTCCTGGAAATCGGCGGTTCCACCCGCACCTGGGACAACAAGTACGATGCGGGAATGGTCACCGGCCAGTATCAGCAGGCCATCGGCGACCACATGGTCTGGGTCTTCGGGGCGGTCACGGGTCTGCACAGCACGGGCGACACGCTGTGGGGGTTGCGCACCGAGATCGACATCAG
>JANRIZ010000004.1:0-5320 GCA_033764445.1 Verrucomicrobiia bacterium
GGGAAATCCGTCCAAGAACCGACGGTCCGCTGTTCCCCGACACGCCGAAGTGCCTGATATTTTGGCCCGGAAGATTTGTAAGGACCTGGATATAGAAAAACCATGAATTCTGTATTTTGCTGCCATGGTTAAGCTTTAGGACTAGGGCGGAATAGGATTCACTTGGTGGTGTCCCTCCGAGCACGCCTCCCTGTTCCCCGAGACCCGCTCGGCTCCGAAAGCATTCGCGTGTTCAGATCGGGCCTGTCACGCCGTAGCCCTCGGCGAAGGTGGATGCCACCAATTTTGCGTTGAGAGTTGGGCGAACGGAATTGGTCAATAGTCATTCCTCATGAGACATTCCCCACCCCCATCTGCTGTTCTCTGCGACATCCCGATCCATCCGGGACAAGTCTGCGGGTATGTCGCCCCTACAGGGCTTGATGAAATGGGACCCAAACCCAGGGCGTTGTCGGACCCTAAAAAATATCCGTGTTATCCGCGTAATCCGCGGTTAAAAAATCTGCGCTTTTCTGCGATATCTGCGGGGAAGTCTCCCGTATGTAAAAAAGCCCCGCAAATTGCGGGGCTTTTTCATTTCAGCTTTGGAATTTTGAATCTGGAATTCCGCACCGGCGCGGTTTACTCGCCGCAGCCGCCGTCCTTGTACAGACAGCCGGGGTTCACACAGCGTTTGCACTTGCCGTCGCTGATGAAGGTGAGCTGTCCGCACTTGGGACAGATGTTGGTCGCGCCCACATTCCGTCCGCCCTTGCGTCCGATCGGGGGAATGATGGCCATGCCCCCGTCGTTTTCCTGGCCCACTTCCAGGGAGAAACCACCATCGGCCTCCTTCTTGATGAGGACGGGCTGGCCGAAGGGCATTTCAAGCTGGTTGTTGAGCGGACGCAGGGCGCGGTCGGGCCCGGGGAAGAGATAGTCGAGCATCTTCATGATCAGGTCGATGACACTGGAGCAGGAACTGATGTTGGCGCGTCCCTCCTCGTTGTCGTCCTCGACAACCACAAACCCGCTCGGCTCAAAGGCCATGTAACGGAAGTCGTGGAGAATGTCGTCGAGGGAGATGCCGTACTGGAGCTGGATGGAGATGGCCTTGCAGAAGGCATCCAGGACGCCATTGGCGTAGGTGCCCGCCTGACCGATGCGCCCGAAGACCTCGCCGCATTTTCCGTCGGGGTACACGCCCACGCTCAGGTACCCCTTGTGGGTGCCTGCCAGCGAGAATTTCACCGTCTGGCCCATGCGTCGTCCGCGCAATTTGCGGCGGACGGGCCCTGCGTACTTGCTGCGCTCGGTCTCGAGAATGCTCTCGGTCATGGCCACGATCTGTTTCCAAATCTGCTGCGGATCGTAGCGGCGTCCCTCGGGGGTATCCACCTGGTAGACGGAATTGGCCTTGGACTCGGCCCGGAACAGCGCGATGCACTTCACACCCATGTCGTGGCAGAGGACAAAACTCCGTTCAATATCCTCGACGGTGGCCGGGGTGGCCAGATTGCAGGTCTTTGAGGAGGCGCCGGAAATGAAGGGCTGGATCGCCCCAAGCATGCGCAGATGCCCCTCGACACTGATCGAACGCTGCCCGTCGCCATTGGTGGCGGAACAATCAAAGGTGGCCAGATGCTGCGGGGTCAGCCACGGGACGGCTTCGAGATGGCTCTTGCCGTTGACCACCAGACGCTGCTCATCGGTGTAGGTGGGATCGTAGGCGTTCTGACGCAGACGCCAGACGGTTTTGCGGACGTATTCCATGGAGTGGGTGTCGCTCATGGGATCGTCGCCATTGAGACCGCTGTCGCTGGTCATCAGGAGGGTTTGAAGCGCGTCCCGGACCGGGCCCGGATTGCCGACCCGCGTGGTGGCCAGGTGGGCAAGCGCCTCGTTTTCGTCATTGCCGCAGGCCACCAACAATCCGTCGAGACCGGCACATTCGAGGGCGGCCTCCTGGACCTGGAACTGGCTGTAGCCCAACTGACGCAGGCCTTCGAGGGCCAGACGGTTGAACATCTTGATGTTGCCCCCGCCGGAGAGTTGTTTGTATTTGACCAGCGTGTAGTCCGGCTCAATGGAGGTGGTGCCCTCGTCGTAACATCCCAGCGGGGCGGAAATCGTCCCCGTCGGGGCCATGACCGTGGTGAAGCTGTTGCGGAAACGCAGATTGGGCGAGCAGACGGTTTTCCAGGTCTGGAGCGCCGCATCGCGCACCGAGCTGAAACCGGCAATCAGGCCCTGGTCCATTTTGTCGGGATGGACAAAGACGTTGGCGTAGGCCCGCAACGCATCCAGACCCGTCAGCCCCTGCGAGGTGGGCAGGAGGGCGCTGGAGCGGTTGAAAAGATCGTTGCCACGCAGGTCGAGCCAGTCGCGTTTTTTGCCGGGCAATTCGCTGGCCAGTTCCTGGATGGCGCGGTGCAGGTTGAGCACCTCGCGCAGGTCCTTGGCGGTTTCCTCAAAGGCGGGGTAGGCCCCCAGAATCCCGCCCAGCTCGGCGGAAACCTGGAAACTGGTGGCGGTCAGCAGGCTCGCCAGCTGCGAGGCGATCCAGCGTCCCTCGTCGGAGTCGTAGGGGATGCCCATGGCCATGAGCAGCCCGCCGACATTGGCAAAACCCAGGCCGGTGGTGCGGTATTTGCGCGTGCCGACGGTGATTTCAGGGATCGGGAACCCGCCGCACTGCACGTTGAGGTCCGCACAGATCATGGCCATGCGGGTGGCGTGCTGGAGCCCCTTGGCATCAAACACATGGGTGTCCATGTCCACAAACCGGTAGGCGTTGAAGCTGGCGAGGTTGCAGGAGGTGTTGTTCAGGTGCAGGTACTCGGAGCAGGGATTGGACGTGGTGATGTCCCCGTGGGCCTTGACCGGATTCCAGAGGTTGATCCAGTCGTTGTTGTGCTGTCCGGGTTCGCCGTTGCCCCAGACGCTTTCAGCCATTTCGCGCAGCAGCTTCGAGGCGGGGAAAGCCTCATGGATCTGGTCGCGGTTGGTGATCCAGCGGGTGTGATAGTTCTCCCCGGCATGGTAGGCCTTCCAGAAATCCCCCTTGAGCGAGACGGAATGGTTGGCATTCTGATGGGCCAGGGTGTCGCCGTAGAGAAGGCTGTCCATGTGTTTGGAATATTCCGTGTTGTTGACCAGCGGAATCGAGGAGAGAAGTTTGTCAACGAGCTTGGCGGCGGCGGGGGCGTTGTCGCGGTTCTGCTCGGCGATCTTGCGCAGGCCCACGGAGACATTGTGCTCGCGCAGAATGATCTTGGCGATGTCCTCCTGCTCGTTTTTGACGCGGATAAACCGGAACACGTCGGGATGGTCGCCGAAGAGCAGGACCATGCGCGCCGCCCGGCGGGTCTTGCCGCCGCTCTTGATGGCCCCGGCCATGCGGTCCCAGCCCTTGTCAAAGGAGATGGGGCCCGAGGAACGCCCCTTGCCGGTGATCGGTTCGACCGAGCTGCGCAGGCTCGACACATTGATGCCCACACCCGAACCCGAGGAAAAAATGCGGCCTTCGGTCTTCAGATGGTTGAGGATGCCCTCCATGTTGTCATTGACCTCCAGGAGGAAACAGGCCGAACACTGCGGATGGGCCATCGTGTTGGTCTCCTCGGCGACGATCTCGACCTTGCCCTGCATGGGTTTTTCCATGGGGAAATAGGCCTTGGTGCCGCGGTTGGCCCGTTCGCGCAGGTCCGGACGGCCCCAGCGCCACTGCTCAAAATGGCCGATATTGAACCAGACCGGGGAATTGGGCGCCCAAATCTGCTTCACCAGCATCGCCTTGAGTTCCTCATTGAAAATTTCCGCGTCGCCGAGGGTGGACAGATACCCCTCCTGCCACGCCCACACGGTATAGGTGTTGGCAATGCGGTCAAAGGGCTGGCGCAGGCTGTCCTCGTACTCGGGGGTGCCCGGACGGCTGCCAAAAAGATATTTGTCGGAGGTGATGAGCACCGCGTTATGGTCCCAGTGGGCGGGGCACTCGACGTTATCCCGCTTGAACCGCACCTTGCCGGACTCAAAATCCTTGATCTCGAGATTGACCTTGCGCCATTGGGAGGCCAGGTAGGGGTGTTTCTCGGTGCTGCTGTAATAACGGCTGATGGTCAGCCCACCCTCAACGGTTTTGCGGGCCGGGAGCAGGATTTTCTGCCCATCCCTCAACTCCAATTCCACCTCCTGATGCCGGTTGACCGGTTGCGGGGCTTCTGATGCGGCAGACCCCTCCGATAAACGGGCTGAGGGGGTCTTTTTGGAGGCTTTGGAGGGAGCATCGAGGGTGGAGGGGGTCGGCGCCATGGTTTTTGATCTCTGGGGTTGGTGTTACGTGTGAGGAGTTTGAGTTCTTTTTTAGGTAAATCCCTAAAATCACGTGTAAATTAATCTATTGACAATTTACGACTATTTATTGAAAAATTCAACTAATGGTATCTGCAATTAGGGTAAGCCACTACCTATAGTGGCATTTCTGTGGCAATCAAGTACTTTTTTGAAACATTTTTTTTCTCGATGAATGGCCTGTATTCAGGCTGAATCTGTCAATCTTTTTGAGGTGAACATGCTTTTTTGGGCCTATTTCCAACATCATTTTGACCCCGTGATTTTCCCGATCTACGGACCGCTGGCCGTGCGCTGGTACGGACTGGCCTATTTTCTGGGGTTTTTGATCGCCTACTTCCTGCTCCTGCATCTTTCACGAAAAAAAATCCTCGTTGTCCCCCCCAACCACGTGGGCGATTTTGTGGCGTGGGTGGCCTTCTGGGGCATTTTGCTCGGGGGCCGGATGGGATACGTTTTGTTTTACCAACCCGCCATGCTGCTTGATCCGGTCGAGATTTTGCAGGTCTGGAAAGGGGGGATGTCCGCCCACGGCGGGGTCGTGGGCACCATTCTCGCCATGGTCTGGTATGCCCGACGGCACAAACTTCCTTTTCTGAACCTCGGCGACAACATGGTCTGTGTCGTGCCCGTGGGACTGGGCTTTGGACGGCTGGCCAATTTCATCAACGGCGAACTCTACGGCAACCCCACAACGGTCCCCTGGGCGGTCATTTTTCCGGACGGACACGGGGGATGGCTCGGCCCCCGGCATCCCTCGCAACTCTACGAGGCCCTGGGGGAGGGTCTGTTTCTGTTTGTGCTGATCTGGACCCTGCGCCACAGCGCCTGGAGTGTGGTGCCCGGGAGACTGGGCGGACTCTTTCTGCTGGCCTACGGGGTGATCCGCACGGGGCTCGAATTTTTCCGCGCACCGGATGCGGGACTGATTTTGGGCCTGAGCCGCGGACAGTTTTACTCGCTTTTTATGGTCGCCGCCGGCGCGGGC
>JANRIZ010000007.1:0-18950 GCA_033764445.1 Verrucomicrobiia bacterium
AGGGCGTTTCCCCCAACGGAGAGAGGGGTGTGAGGTAGGTGAGATATTACTAAAAACGATGACGCTTTTCTAAATCGCCGCTTCATCTTTGATTTGCCGTTCGGACATGGAGCGGAGGCGGGGGCGCCTCCTGATGCACGCGAGGACGCGTGCGCTCCCCGGGCAGTTCAGAAAGAATCCTCATTTTGTGATTTTTTGTGGCCAAAATGCAGCGGCCCGTTGGGCCTTGCAGAGCGGAGGCGGGGACGCCTCCTGGTGCACGCGGGACGCGTGCGCTCCCCGGGCAATTCAGAAAGAATCCTCATTTTGTGTGTTTTGTGATTTTTTGTGGCCAAAATGCGGCTTTGACATGTGATCTGAACGGGAAGGGTGCTAAAAACCTGTTCCTTTTTCGGACGGATGTTAGACTTGGTGACACTGTGTTCAAAATCGGCACCCTCGAACTGGCTACCAACCTCCTGCTTTCCCCGCTGGCGGGTTACACCAATCTGCCCATGCGTCTGACCGTTCGGGAAATCGGCGGACTCGGTCTGGCGACCACCGACCTGGTCAATGCCCGGTCACTGCTTGAAAAAAACCGGAAGGCCCTGCATCTGATTGAAACCGCCCCCGGGGACGAACCCCTGGCCGTGCAGCTTTTTGGCTCTATCCCGGAAGAAATGCGGGATGCGGCCCAGTTTCTCGAAACCCTTGGAGTGCATTCGGTGGATGTCAACATGGGTTGCCCGGTCCGCAAAGTCTGTGCGGTGGGCGGCGGCTCTGCGATGATGAAACAGACGGATGCCACCGCCCAACTGGTCCGAGCCATGGTGGAGGCGGTCAAAATCCCGGTCACCTGCAAAATGCGGCTGGGCTGGGATGATGGCAACTGGACCGCCCCCGAACTCGCCCGTGCCCTGGAAGGGGTGGGCGTGGCCGCCATCGCCGTCCATGGACGCACCCGGGAACAGGGGTTCAACGGCCATGTGAAACTGGCGGGAATCCGCCAGGTCGTGGAGGCGGTCAGGATCCCCGTCATTGGCAACGGGGATGTGACCACCCCTCAGGGGGCCCGGCGCATGATTGAGGAGACCGGATGTGCCGCAGTTTCCGTCGGGCGCGGTGCCTTTTACAATCCGTGGATATTCCGGCATACCGAGCATTATCTGCGCACCGGGGAACTCCTTGCCGAACCCACGTTTGAGGAGAGACTCCGGGTCATGTGCCGGCATTTTGGGCGGATGATGGATGTTTTCGGGGAAAGCCTCGGGTCCCGGATGTTTCGGAAGGTGGGTCCGTGGTATGCCCGGCGGTTTGGTCCCGCCAATTTTTTCAACAAACGCATTGTGCTTGTTTCCACGCGGGCGGAGTTTGAGACACTCGTTGAGGAGTACCGCCAGTGGCGTCTGCAATTTGTCGAGGAGTCCGGCGAATTGAGACACCCGTTCCGGCTGCAACCCATGGAATCCGTCTTTGCAGAGGACCTGGATCACCTGCCCGAATCAACGCGGCGTGAGGCCATTCCCGTTCCCCCGGGCCCCGTTGATCTCTGGTGAAAAACGGTTTTGCCGCCGTGTTCCCCATAAAAAAGACTGTCATTTCAGTGTGAAACCCTCCAATGTTCCCCCGCTTTTCCAATCAAAGAGCCCAAGGATGATGTTATGGCTGATGAAATCAAACTCGATGAACTGATGAATTTTCAAATTGTCCCCGAGTGGACAAAGGAGGATGCCGCCGGGCGTGTGACCGAGATTGTCGGTGAGGTCAACGAACGTGTGGGCGGGCGCGGACGCAGTGAAAGCCGTGAGCGTCGCGGACCCCGGTCCGGGGGCGGTCCCGGCCATGGGGAACGGCGCGGACCCGCCCGTGAGGGCGGTGGGTTTGGCGGGCGCGGGGAACGGCGCGAGGGAGGGGGACGTCCCGCCGGAGGACCGCGCCGGGATGACCGTGGGGGATTTGGCGGCGGACGGCGTGAGGGGCGCGGCAACGACCGTGCCGGTGGTTTTGCGCCGCGGCGTGAATTTGTCCCCCGTCCGGCCCCGGTGGAAAGGGTGGCGGTGGCGGTGAGTTTCCATCCCCTGGAATCGGGTCTGCAGTCGATCATCAAACAGGTGAAGTCCAGCGCCAAGGCGTTTCCCCTTTTTCAAATTGCCAAGATATTTCTCGACAAACCCGAGCGTCACCAGGTGCTCTTCAGGCCCGCCGCCCCCGAAAAGCCCGTTGAACTTTTCCGCAGCATCCGGGACGACGCGATTTTCCTGCGGGAAAGTGATGCCTTTGAACACCTGTGGACACTCTGTCGGGACGAGTTTTATGACATGAAAAAAGTGCAGGGTGAGGCGCCCAAGGGGAATTTCACCGCCGTGGCCCGGTGCCGGGCGAGCGGGGTTCTGATCGCCCCTCCGAACCATCATTCGTATCAGCTCAAGCTGATCGCACATTATGAGGAAAGGTTTTCCCGGCAGATGAGTTTTGAGCGATTCAAGGCCGACATCGAGGTGGTGCGAGATGAGGAACTTCTCAAGAAATGGGCGGAAGAGGTCAGCCTGAAAACCGAATATGCGACCAAGGGGGAGGGGGAGCCCGTGTCCCTGGCCGGCCTTGAGGAGGCGCGGGAACATTTTCGTGCGAACCATCTGCCTGGGCTGATCCAGCGCGGATTTGAATTCATGGTGCCCGGGACCGGAGCCATGAAGATCACCCATCCGGGACTCCGGCTGGTGCTGCGTGAGACCTTTGAGCAGGAATTCGAGTTTCCGATCAATTTTGTCAACGTCATCCGTCCGCAGCTCAACCACCATGGGCTGCATATCTTCAAGGCCCGCAAGGGGGCGACGATGGTCAACGGCGTCAAACCCCGGTATTTTGATCTCGACCACACGGCGGTTTCAACAAACGTCGGCCACATACTGCAGTTGCTGCGCCAGAACCAGAACATGTCCCTCAAGGCCCTTGTCCATCAGATTGCCGTTCCGGCCAATCCCCTGCGCAATGACGCCCTGGCCATCGCCGCCACGGCATACTTTGAGCCGAAACCCGTGAAATCCGCCAAATCCGTGCACGAGGTCAAACACTACAATGGAGCCCTGGCGAAGGTGGCCACGGAGTATTACGTGCCCACCCCGGGTGCCGCCGCCCCGAGTCCGGAGGCGCTTCTGGAAAATGCCGTGCTCAACGATTTGAACTGGCTGGTCCGTGAGGGATACGTCATCGAGTTTTACAACGGGCGGTTGGAATTGGGCAAAATGCGTCCGCCCCAGCCGCAGAACCCCGGCAAAGGCGGCGTCCCCGTCCCATCGGAGGCCGAGGAATCCACCGTGGATGAAAGTGCCGAGCGGATGACGCCGTAACTGCGGCCCGGTGGCCACCACAAAGTCCCTGGCAGACAGGGCGGCGGCGGAGGTCCGGCCCGCCGTGAAAGGGCCCGGGCTGAAACCCGGGGCGCCGGTTTCCGCTATTTCCGGTAGGTGATCCTGGCTTTGTTCAGGTCGTAGGGGGACATTTCCAGGGCCACACGGTCGCCGATGCCGATCCGGATGAAGTTTTTGCGCATTTTGCCGGAGATGTGGGCGAGCACTTCGTGACCCTGGTCGAGCTTGACGCGGAACATGGTTCCGGCGAGCACCTGGGTGACAGTGCCTTCCGTTTCAATCACATCGTTTGTGGCCATAAGATTTTACGTAACTCAATATAATTAAAGTTTGGCGAAGTCGAAACAGTAGCGGTCAGACTGAAAATATCAATGAGAATTATCGTCTGGAAAGACTTAAACAATCTCCACCGGACATTCGGGCAGGGAGTTGAGGAAGACCTTCCCGTAGGGTTTGGTCAGAATGCGGTTGTCGAGGATGACCACGATCCCCGTGTCGGTCGTGTTGCGGATCAGCCGTCCCACCCCCTGGCGCAATTTGAGGATGGCCTCCGGCAGTGAATAATCGCTGAAGGAATTGCCCCCGTGGCGTTCGATGTGTTCCAGCCGTGCCTCCACCATCGGACTGTCCGGGACCGCAAAGGGCAGACGGGTGATGATGACGTTGCTGAGCGCCTCCCCCGGGACATCCACCCCCGTCCAGAAACTATCCGTCCCGAAGAGGACCGAGTCCACGTCGCGTTTGAATTCCTGGAGCAGTTTGTGGCGCTGACCGCCCTCCCCCTGAACGAGGAGAGTCAGTCCCGATTCGCGGAAGAAGCCGTCGAGTTCCTGACGGCATTGCTGGAGGGTGCGGTAGCTGGTGAAAAGGACAAAAGCCTTGCCATGGGTCATTTGGACAAAGTGCCTGATCCAGTGGCACAGGGCCGGGACATAGTCCGCGTCGTGGCGTGGATCGGGCATGTCACGCGGGACAAAAATCCGCATCTGGGAGCCGAAATCAAAGGGCGAGCCCATCTGCAGTTTTTCCGCCCCGCCGCCGCCGACCCGGTCGGCGAAGTAATCCAGGGAGTGGTTGATGGCGAGCGTGGCACTGGTCATGATCACCGAGGCCTTGTTTTCAAAAAGCTGCGTCCTGAGGACCTCCGAGAGGTCGACCGGGGAGGCATTCAGGACCAGGGACCGCTGCAATTTTCCCGATTTTTCGACCCAGTAGACGTAGTCCTCCCGGTCGGCGGAGAGGAACAGGTGCAGACCCTCGATCATTTCCCGGATGCGCCGGTTGAGTTCCGCCAGTTCCTCCGCCTGATCCTTGTTTTCGGTTTCGCTGACCAGCTCCGCGCAGCGGGCGTGGAGTTTGCCCAGGGACAGACTGAGCGTATCCGGGACCAGCTGCGGTTTGCGCACGCGGAATTCGCTGCCCTTGTTGAAGGAACAGGCCCGTTCCACCGCCTCGAAAAAGCGGTCCGCCGCGTCGATGAGTTCCGAAACCAGGCGCACCCCCGGCGCGTCGCGGAAGAGTGTGAGCACCCCCTTCTGTGTCCGCGGATTGTAGAGACGCTGGAGCAGGTACCGGAGCCCGCCCGAGGAGACCCCCGCGCCGAGGCACCGGCCCGCGACATTTTCGAGCGTGTGAGCCTCGTCGAAGACAATGAAGTCATTGGCAAACAGAAACCCCTCCTCCCGGCCCTCCATGTCGAGGATGTTCAACAGCAGCAGGTGATGGTTGATGACAATGACCTCCGAGGTGATCAGGAGCGAGCGGGCCTTTTGGTAGAAGCAGTTTTCCGGCGAGCATGTTTTGGGTGTGCACAGACCCCGTTCCGAGCAGACCTGGTCCCAGACCCGGGCATTGGGTTCCCCGTCCAGATCCGAGAGCGTGCCATCGGTTGTCCGCAGCGACCATTCGCGGATTTTTTCCAGCTCCTTTTTCTCCTCGGATTCAAAGAGACTTTCAGAATGTTCCAGAGCCTTGAGCAGACGCCGGGGGCAGAGGTAATTCTGACGTCCCTTGAACATGACCGCCTTGAAGGGGGGCAGCACCTTTTGGAGCAGGGGGATGTCCTTTTGGATGAGCTGTTCCTGCAGATTGATCGTGTGGGTGCTGATGATCGCCTTGCGTTTGTGTTCCAGGGCAAAAAACAGTGAAGGCACCAGATAGGCCATGCTTTTGCCCACCCCCGTGCCCGCCTCCACCAGCAGGTTGCCGCCTGAGGAGAGGGTCCGCGCAATGGACATGGCCATTTCCTGCTGTTGCGGACGGTACTCGAATTTTTTGTCCCGGGCCAGCGGACCCTCCGGGGAGAAAAAATCGCGGGCCATTTCCACGAGCGGACCGGGCATGTCAGGAGGGGCGATCATGGGAAGGGCAGGATGTTTTTCGGGTCAGGAGGTGCGGTGTTGGGTCGGTTCAGAAAGGGATTTAAAAGTATTTTACTGACACTGTCATGTCATATCCGTCTTTGACCTGACCTTTTGCGCGCATAAAGTGAACCTCACGTACAGAACACAGCAAACACAAGAAAGGGAGAATTTCATCCGCAGGCTGGCACAGATTGACACCGATATTTTGCGCGACTCCCCCGCAGAAAAAGCGGATTCCTTTTGAATGACCGGCAACCGTTACGTCCAACGCATTGTTTGCCCCCTGTATTGTCCCCAATCTTTGTCCTGAAACTCGGATATGGTTCCGTATACCGTTCTCAAATGAGAAAGCGGTGGTTCAACGAATTCGATTCGAGAAGCTACAGGAGAGTCTCGAGGCGTCCAACTCCGTTGATCAAACCCGAGGAGGAGACCGTTTCGTACTTTTCGCGGTGGCCCTATGATTATATTCATTGGAATCCCGAACTGATCTGTTCAGAGACCCGGTCCTATGAATTTGACAAAGAACACCTCGATCATTGCCGTATTTACGAACTAGGAGACATGAAAGTCCACCACGAGAAATACCTTTTACTACCGGAGTATTTTCCCATGACACCCAATGACGTGAATTTTTTTCTGATGCCCGTTTTTGAATATTATGGAAACAGGCGTTTCCATCTCATGGAAGGTCCCCGTCTGGACATCCTCAAAATTCACCAGTGTTACAAGCGGCTCGTGATTCGCTCAACCGTGGAGGCTTCAAAAAGCAAGGAAGGGACGACCTATCATCCGAAATTTGAACGTCTGCTGCTGGATTTTGGCCAGGGACTTTACGGCTATATCCGTGATTTTGATTCGTTCATCTTCGCACCGAGGCACGAACAGGCCTGGCAGATCATGCAATCCCTCATCAACAGGTTTCCCCATTCGAAGCCTGAATCACAAGAGAAAACATTCAAAGTGCTTTCCATTTCCGATTGCCGCGTGGAAACCCGGACCATCGAATTATCGGGGGCTTTTGTGGAAACAACGGAAGACCTGATTCTGCATTATGGAGAGGAATTTGCGGTTTGTGGCCGTGTCCGGGCCGACGCCATGAGCATAATATTCATATGTCAGATGAAACTGTGAGCGTTCTCCCAAAGACCCGTCAATCAGTTCTCCAAGTTCTGGGCGATTTTTTGGATAAATATCCAACTCATTGGATCCTCTCAACTCACGGGGTGCATCAGGGTGTTTTCCAAGAATGGATTGGCTGCCGACAATGATAAACTCATTTTCCTGAGTCAGGCCCGATACCGCCCTGACAATATGCTCAAATTCTGAACGATTCATATTTTTTGAAAATGGCTAAACGTTCCTGTTCGGTCAGGATTCCACAAAATGGGCTGGACTGGCGCATCCGTCGGGACTCCTCGGTCCAAGAACAGATAAAATCAAGAACTTCCTCCTGGGAATGGGAATCAATAAATTGTTTCCATTCAAGGGTGGCTGCTGCTGGTTCTGGTTTGGATGTCCACCGGCGGAGATTGTTCAGGACAACCTGGAACATGGAGGGATCGAGTCGAATCTTTTCAGCAATGAGCCGATCCATCTCCAGACTTCGTTCGTCAATGACATCGTGCCAGTTGGGAGATGTTGCTTTCATGCCTGTAAAATAACGGTTCAGAGGGAAATTCTCAAGATTATATAATAATGACTCTTTCTGTTCATCCTCACCCTGCAAAAACTGGTTGTGGATGGAGTACTGCGCTAAAATCTATGGCGCGTGCAGAATTTCCGTAGTCATGAGACATCAGCAATTAGACATTTCCCATGCGTCAAATGACCGTCAAGTCCATTTTGGATGGATCATCCGTGCCCAGCCGGGCCTTGGCGGACGCATTGACGTGGGTGCCGAACCACGGGGGAGTGGAGATCCCGGCGGATTTTCGGAGGTCCTTGAGCAGGGTCAGACACAGGGCGTCGATGGCCACCGGGTCCTGGCTGACGTAGAGGCGGCAGGCCTGATCGCAGTAGTTCGCATTGAACCCGGGTCCGCCCGCAAAACAGATGATCGTGGCGTCCATGAGGTTGAGGATTGTCTTGTTGCGGATCATGGGCATGGAATAAATGTCGGGGATGGGCGGAACCCCGTAGTAGGGGCTGACCCCGAAACGCCGGCTGTTATCCGTCGAGCCGATGGCCATGTTGTAGAGACACCCCGCGATGCCGTAGTCCGGATGGTCCGTGAGGGAGGGCATGTTGATGCATTTGGTGATGCGCTGGGTGAGGATGTTGGTGAAGTGGGACTTTGTGCTCAGCTGCAGCGGGTTGGTCCCGCCATCGGTCATGACCATGGCTTTTTTCGCGTCGAAATCGCGATCGCCCCAGATCAGTGTGCCCGTGACCTCAAAGTCGTAGGTGGGTTTGGCATCGTAACCCGCCTCCGGGACCGTGGCGATGACCTGCATGGCTCCATTGCGGTCCGCGATCGTGTACCGTGCCGAATCCAGCTGGGTGCGGAATTTGTCCCAGATGACGATATTGCCGCGGGGAACACCGGCGCGTTCGAGCAGATCGATGATGGCCAGGACCATGGCGCGGGAGGTGGAGACCAGCGGCCCCGGGGCGCTGTTGACCTTGATGCCGACCACATCCTCCGGCTTGAGCAATTCCCGGAAGGCCGTGACCGGATCCTTTCCGAAATAGGCGGCCACCGCCTTGCGTGTCATGTCCCAGAGGATCGCGTCGTTGTATTCGAAGCGGACGATGGCCCCCGGGTTTTGGCACAGGACCACCCGCGAGAGAGGAGGGGGCACCTCCAGGGGGCGTGTGCCCGGGGAAGGCAGCGGGGCCGGGGAGGTCCCCCTGTCTGCCTGGGCGCGCAGCCGGGCCGCCGGGGACAGGAGGGCGGAGCCCAGGAGGAGGCGGTTGAGAAAGGCGCGGCGGGATTGTTTTTTCATGGTGTCAGGGGGGCGGAGTGTAGGCAGAAAAAATGAAGTTTTCAACCACACGTTCGGGCGGTAGGGTTTTCGACTCCCCCTCCACCCCCCATGGCCTTTTACTCCGAGGATTTCATCAGCCAGGTCCGGGACGCCAACGACATTGTTGACGTCATCGGTTCCTCCGTGCAGCTCAAACGCGCCGGCAAGGAATTCAAGGCGCTCAGCCCGTTCAAGACCGAAAAGACCCCCTCCTTCTACGTCAATCCCCACAAGCAGATCTTCATGTGTTTTTCGAGCGGGCAGGGCGGGGACGTCATCAAGTTTGTGATGCTCTACGAAAACATGAACTATCCCGAGGCCATCCGCCACCTTGCCGAGCGGGCCCGGATTCCCCTGCCCAGGGATTCCTTCACGGCACGGGGCGGGGAGGATCAGTCCGAAAAGGAACAGCTTTTCCAGATGCACGAGGACATCACCAATTTCTACCAACGCATTCTGCACCGGGAGACCGAGGGCCAGATCGCGCGGGACTACCTGAAAAGGCGCGGTGTATCCTCGGAGATGGCCAAAAAATTCCGGCTTGGGTACGCCCCCGAAGGCTGGACCCCCGGGTTTGCGTATCTGCGGGGGAAGGGGTACCCGCCCGCACAGATCGTCAAGGCCGGCCTGGCCATCATCCGCGGGGCGGGCGAGAGCGAAGGCGAGACCCTTCCGGCCGGCGACGACACCTGTTACGACCGGTTTCGCGGACGGCTGATGTTTCCCATCTGCAATGAAAGCGGCAAGGTCATCGGATTCAGCGGACGCATTTTGGTGGAGGACCCCGAGAAGCGGCTGGCCAAGTACATGAATTCGCCCGAGACCCCCCTCTTCCACAAGGGCCGCATCCTGTTCAATATCGACAAGGCCAAGCGGGCCATGATCAATGCCAAATCGGTGATCCTGTGCGAGGGGCAGATGGATTGCCTGGCCATCGTGGAGGCGGGCTTTGAAAACACCGTGGCCCCGCAGGGCACCGCCTTCACCGCCGAACAGGCCCGCATTCTGAAGCGGTACGTCGAGGAGGTGATCCTGTGTTTTGACATGGATTCCGCCGGGGTGAGCGCGACCATTTCCAAGGCGGATTTTCTGATCGAGGCCCCGTTGGCCATCCGGGTCGTGCGGCTGCCCGGGGAGATCAAGGATGCGGACGAACTGATCCGGAGCCAGGGCCCCGAGGCCTATCGCCGGGTTGTGGAGGCGGCGGAGGATTTTTTTGATTTCCTGCTCGCCCACCTCCTGCGCACCCATGACATCTCCACCGCCGCCGGACGCATGGCCGTGACCCGGCAGATGGTTGAAAAAATCCTCAAGCTCCCCCATGCCGTGGTGCGGGCGTCGGAAATCCAAAAGGTGGCCGTGGCGTTGGGAGTTCCCGAAGGCAGTGTGCTGGAGGAATTTCAGAAATTACAGGGTCGCAGCCGGTTTCAGCAGCGCCGTGACGAGGCCGAGGGCGGCGTTCCCGAGGCGGAGACCCTGGTCATTTCGCCCGGCAACCGGGCTCTTCTGGAGCTTGTACTGGACCATCCCGAATTGGCCCCCGGACTGGAGGGCAGCCTGCGGATGGAATGGCTGGATCCGGATCCCGGGTCAGCCCTGGTTGAAAAAATCCTCACCCTCTGCCGTGAAGGCCAATGGCGGGATCACCGCTCCCTTCTGGACCGACTGCAGGACCAACCCAGCGCCGCCAACCTGGTGGCCGCCCTGCTCAGTCCGCGTTCCCAGGGGGTCGAAGGGGAGCCGCCGCAAAATGAGGAAATGCAGAGCCCTTCCGCGCAGTTGGCGGAGATACTGAAAAACCTTGAAAAACAGTCATTACAGCGGCAAATCCGGCGGCTGGAAGCCCGGATGAAACAGGGGAGCGGGGAGGTCGGTCTCCTGATGGAAATGCAGAAAGATGTAGTTGACTTGCAGAAGCGACTCGCGGATATTTCTCGGCTCGCCCGGTAAGGGCTATCCATCCTTGAATACGCATCTTTCGCCCCAAAACCCGGTGGTGTGAGGTCGATTTTTTCCGGAAAATTATGGCATCCAAGAAACAAAGCAAATCCAAGCCTTCCAAACCCGGCATCCCGGCAAAAGATCCCAAAAAGCCCGTCAAAAAGGCCGTTCCCGCGAAGTCAGTCCCGGCAAAGTCCGCCCCGGCCCCCAAACCCGTCGCGGCGAAGACGGCGATGGCGGTCCCCGCTCCCAGGGCCCCGGCAAAGGGTGGTAAAAAAGCCGCCGTGGCGGTGGTGGCCGATGAGGGCACGCAGAGTGTGGAGTTGGCCGAAAAGATCCGTGAGCTCGTGCGACTGGCCAAGGAACAGGGGCACCTGACCTTTGACGATCTGAATGAGGCCATCCCCGGGGGCATCACCTCACCGGATGAACTCGACAAAATCCTGACCCGTCTGCGGGCGATGGACATTGAGATCATCGATGCGTCCGACGTGGACCGGGTCAAGGCCCCGACGATCACCCTGGAGGCCCCCGAGGAGGAGGAGGACAAGGACCTCAAGCTCGACATTCTTGACGATCCGGTCCGCATGTACCTCAAGCAGATGGGCATGGTGCCGCTGCTGACCCGTGAGCAGGAGGTTGAGATTTCCAAGCGCATCGAGGATGCCGAGCAGGAGGTGGCCAACATTGTGTACCGGTTCGGGTTCACCGCCCGGGAGCATATCAACCTTGCCGTCAAGCTCATCGAGGGCAAGGAACGGTACGACCGGGTCATCCAGGACAAAAAAATCGACAGTCGCGAGAAGTACATGAAGGTTCTGCCCCGGCTGATCCGTGAGGTGGCCAAGCAGAACGACATCGTGGAGAAGAAGTATGCCGCCGTTCTGAAGGCGGACGGAGCCTCCAAGGCGGTGTACGACCGTGCCATGAAGGATTTTCTGAAGGCGGACCAGCAGCTTCAGAAGCTCTATGCGAAGTTTTTCTTCAAGCAGAAAGTCACCGAGGAGTTTGTGGTTTTTGCCGATGAACGGGCCCGGGTGGCCGAGACGGCCTTCCGCGAGATCGAACATGCCGAGAAGAAGAAACTCAAGGAGGTGCGGACCATCACCGCCGAGAACCGCAAGTTTCTGCGTGAGCTGGAGGCGGAGGTGCGCATGCGTCCCGAGGAATTTGTGAAGAACTACCACGAGCTGAAGGTGTGGCTGCGCAAGGCGCTTCAGGCCAAGACAGAGATGGTCGAGGCCAATCTGCGGCTGGTCATTTCCATCGCCAAAAAATACACCAACCGCGGCCTCTCCTTCCTGGACCTCATCCAGGAGGGCAACATGGGGCTGATGAAGGCCGTGGAAAAGTTTGAGTATCGCCGGGGCTACAAGTTTTCGACCTACGCCACCTGGTGGATCCGCCAGGCCATCACCCGGTCGATTGCCGACCAGGCCCGGACGATCCGCATTCCGGTGCACATGATCGAGACGATCAACAAACTGATGCGTGTGCAGAAGCAGCTGATCCAGGAATTCGGACGTGAGCCGACCCCCGAGGAGATTTCCGAGGAGATCATGATGCCCGTCGAACGCGTGCGGGCCGTGCTCAAGATGGCCCAGCAGCCCATTTCCCTGCAAAGCCCCATCGGCGACAGTGACGACACGAGTTTTGGTGATTTCATCGAGGATAAAAGCGCGGAAAACCCCGCTGAAATGGCCTCCCACCGCCTGCTCAAGGACAAACTCGGGGATGTGCTCACGAGCCTGACCGAACGTGAGCGCAAGGTGCTCGAACTCCGGTTCGGTCTGGTGGACGGGTTCAGCCGCACGCTTGAGGAGGTGGGCAAACTCTTCAACGTCACCCGTGAACGCATCCGTCAGATCGAGGCCAAGGCCCTCCGCAAAATGCGGCATCCGACGCGGATTCACCAGCTTGAGGGATTCCTGGAATTCGGCAAGGAATGACCCCCGGGCGTCCGGCCCATGGCATGGGTCCCCGCGGCCCCCGTACAAACCGTGAAAATTCTCTTGCGGCAGGAGGACTGATCCGCTTTGATTGACTCCCTGCTTTTTTAAGGCACTGTAGCTCAGTTGGTAGAGCAGCGGACTGAAAATCCGCGTGTCGCCGGTTCGATCCCGGCCGGTGCCACCATTTTGGAACCCACGGTAGAATCCCCCGTCCGCCCGCTTTGTTTGAGAGGCCCTAACCCACCGCGTTTTTGCCGCGGGATTTGATGTAGAAGAGCTGAGAATCCGCCAGTGCCATCAGTGTTTCCATGTTGTCCGCGTCCTCGGGACAGTTGGCCACACCCAGGCTGGCCGTCAGACGGACCTCCAGTCCGCGGGAGTGCAGATAGACCGTTTCGTTCATCCGGGACCGGATTTCCTCCGCCTTGGCCATGGCCGAGGCGCGGGTGGCCCCGGGCAGGACGATCACGTATTCGTCCCCGCCGTAGCTGACGCCGAAGGAGGGGGGTTCAATGCAGGAAAGAATCGTTTCGGCCACCTCCTTGATCGCCTGGCTGCCATTGAGATGACCGTGGGTGTCGACGACGGATTTGAACCGGTCGATATCCATGAAAATGAGGGAAAACGGTTTGCGTTCGTTGTGGAAATCCGTCATCAGCCGCTCCAGCCTGGCGTAGAGATGCCGGGTGTTGTAGAGCCCCGTGAGGTCGTCGTGGATGGCCAGGTTCCGGAACCGCTCCTCGCTTTTTTTCATCGCCTCCTCGGCCTTTTCGCGGCGGAGCCGGTCGGACTCCAGCCGGTCGAGCATGCCGTTGAATTCGCGGGCCAGATCGCCCATCTCGTCGCCGCTTTTGACCGGCAGACGGAGGTTCAGGCGCTGGCGGCTTTCGACAGCCGTGATCGTCCGGGTCAGTTCCCGGAGTGGACGGAGCACGGTGTGGTTGAGGGCGAGCAACAGGGCGCCGATCATGATCAGTCCCGCCACCACAAAGGAGATGATGCCGAGGAAGGAATTGACCATGATCGCCACAAAGAGGAAACGGGGGCGGAGCACCTCGATGCCGACATTGTCGAACCCGTACAGATTTTCCAGCCGGGCCTGGATGATCATGAACCGCTGCTGGGGATCGGTGTAATAGCGAAAGTGGGAGGCCGTGGGGGGCGGACGCTGGGAGGGATGGGGAAGACCCAGGGCCTTTTCCGAGACCTCGGTGGCTTCCGGGGAGAGAATGGACATGGGGGCGTCCAGCGGAACAGTATCCTTCGGGCGGGTGAGTTTGTCCGCGGCCACGATCTTGAATTTGACATTGGTCCGGTCGTACAATTCCTCCATCTGTTTTTCATCCATCGTGCGGCCGACCACGAGTGTGCCGCGGGACGGACCCTCCCCCTTGGAGGTCAGAATGGGGGAGGCGGCGAGGATGACCAGCCCGACATCGGTGATTTCGAACCGGTAGGAGGGGGTGCCCGGGGAGCCCGCCCCCAGCAGCGGATGTTTTTCAGGCCATTCCGTCGTGGGAAACTTCGCGAGAAAGGTTTTTGTTTCCAGTGCCGCGTTGTCGATTTTGTGCCAGACGACCCGTCCGTCGGGGGCGATGTAATAGACCAGGTCCAGACGGTTCATCTCGAACTGGTGGGGGGTGAGGTTGGACCTGATGAAGAGGTCCCGCTGGCGGGGGGACTTCGGCCGCATGAAATTCCAGGAGTCGTCCCAGGTCGCATAATCGCGGGTGAACTGGCCCAGCCCGCGTGTCTCGCGGTCGAGGGCGGAGACCACCCGGTTGACGTCCTGCATGGCCAGGGACTGCTCCACCTGCAGCAGCATCGGGAAAAACACAAAACGGCCGATCAGACTGATCAGGAGGATGTATACCACAAAGACCCCCATCAGGGTCAGGACAACTTTGGAGGTGATGCGCAGTTTCATTGACAAATCCCGATTCGATCCGCGGGCTCATTCCAGAGCAAGCGGGAAAAAGTATCAACCTGAAAAAAGAATTTTCAACCTGCGGAAGACGTCCGCAATCAAAGGCCGGAGGAGGGGGGAGGATTGTTGCCGCCGATTTCCTCGGGGACCATCCGGATCAATTTGCGCAGACGGCTGGTGAGGTCCAGGGTTTCCATGATTTCGCGACGGTAGTCCTCGCGTTTGAGCAGGAGGTAGGCGACCAGGTCGGAGAGACTGTCCGGGCTTTCCGTCCGGGTGATGTGGGTGACAATGTGCGGGGGCATTTTGTCGCTGTTCTGCAGGAGGTCGCAGACAATCTCCTTGAGCCGGAGACTCAGGGCGTCGACCTCGACGGAATCCGTGTGCGTGCTGGGGAGCGGCGAGATTTCCGCCACAAGGAACGGGGAGGTCTGGATGTGGCGGGTGAGTTGGACCCGGAGCAGCCCTTGGAGGATGAGGTTGGAAGTGCCGTCGGGCTGTTCCACACAGGCGCGGATCAATCCCACCCCCGCGATGGGGCTGAGGCGGGGTTTTGGGGACGGACCCTTGTGGGATTTTTCCATCGAGGTGACGCCGAAGATCCGGTTGCCCTCCAGGCATCCGGCCAGCATTTCGCGGTAGCGGGGTTCAAAGATGTGGAGGGGCAGGAGAGCCTGGGGAAAAAGGGTGACCCCGGAGAGAACCATGAACGGGGCCTGGGAGGGCATCTGCATCGGCCCACTATAAACCCTCTTTGGGGGGGATGCAAATGGACGTGCGGTTTTGCTTGGCTTCAAAAGGAACGCGGGTAGATTGGCGGACATGAACCGACTGATGCTGACCGTGTTGCTGTGCCTGCTGCCGCTGATGCTCCGTGGGGAGGTTGATTTTTACGATCCAAAAATCCAGGAGGGCGTCAAGCTGCACGACCGCGGGGTTCAGGGGGACAAGGAAAGTGTGGGTCTGGCCTTTGCGATTTTTGAGGGGATCCTCAGGGAACAACCCGACAACATGATCGCCCTGGCCTACCATGGCAGCACACTCACCCTGAAAAGCCGTGATGCGTTTCCCGGGCCCAGCAAGCTGGAATTTCTCAAAAAGGGCATCCAGGAGCTGAACCAGGCCGCCGAAAAGGCGCCCGACAACCTGTACGTGCGTCTGATCCGTGGAATCAATTTTTGGAATCTCGGGGAGCTGCCGTTTCTGGGGGACCGCCGGAAGGATGCCAAGAAGGATTTCTACAAACTCGTCGAGTTGATCGAGGCGGAGCCGAAAAAATATGACAAAGCCCTGCGTCAGGGTGTGTATTATTACGCCGGGCTCGCCCTGCGTGAGGATGATGATGATCCGACGGCGGTCCGTCTGTTTGTGAAGGGCATGGAGCTGAATCCCGCCTCCGAGACCGCCCTGAAAATCCGCCGGGAAATGATGAACATTTCCCAGGGACTTTCCGCCACCCCGGTCCGCACAAAGCAATAACCCCCTTTTTCCGCGTGAGGCCATGCAGCAGGACATTCAAAAGGTCATCATCACGGAGGGGGAAATCCACTCCATGGTGCGGGCGCTCGCCCATCGGATCCAGGCCGAACACAACGGTGAGACCCTTCACGTGGTGGCCATCTACGACGGAAGCATCCTGTTTCTGGCGGATTTGATCCGCCACATGTCCATTCCCCTGAGACTGTACGGACTGCGTGCCAAAAGTTATTTCGGAGGCACCCAGAGCACCGGGCGGGTGGAGATTTCCGGTTTTGATCCCGCGGAGGTCCGGGGTCAGCCGGTGTTGCTTGTTGATGACATTCTGGATACGGGACTGACCCTGCATGCCGTGCGGCGCCAGTTGGAGGAGGCCGGGGCCATGTCTGTGAAGACCTGTGTTTTTTTGTGCAAGGAGCGCATCCGGGAGGTTCCTGTGGAGGCGGACTATCATTGCCGGACCATTCCCGATGAATTTGTCGTGGGATATGGCCTGGATTACAGGGGACTCTACCGGAATCTTCCCTTTGTGGGGATTTTGAAACGGGAGGTTTATCTTCCATGAGCCCCGGGGTGACCATCCGGGTCCGACTGTGGGCCCAGCTTCGTGATGCGGCATCCTGCGGCGAGTGGGAGCTGGAGCTGCCCGCCGGGTCCACCGTGGCGACGGGTCTGGAATCCGTGTATGCCCGTTTTCCAAAAATCCGCGAATGGGACCGCAGTCTTCTTCTGGCCGTGGGCACCGAGTACGCGTTGCGGACCCAGGTGCTTTGTGAGGGCGACGAGCTTTCCCTGATGCCCCCGGTGCAGGGCGGATGACCTTCCCGCCCGACAATCCTTCACAGATTCCTCCCCCCATGTCCTCTCAAACAGAACTGAACCTCTCGCCCGATCCCATTTCCCTGTCGGCACCCGTGCCGGGCCATTGCGGCGCGGTGGTGGAGTTTTACGGCGTGGTCCGGGCCCGGGAAGGGGAGGGGGAGATTGAGGCCATTGAATACGAGTGTTTTGAGGCGATGGCCCGGGGGGAGTTTGAGAAACTTTTTGCGGAAGCCCGGCGGCAATGGACCTTGGACCGGATTGAACTCCGGCACCGGATCGGTGTGGTGCGGGTGGGGGAGGCGTCTTTATGGATCCGCATCCGCTCCGCGCATCGGGCCGAAGCCTTTGCCGCGTGCCAGTGGATCATAGACGGGATGAAGCGGAAAGTGCCCATCTGGAAAAGACCCGTCGGGGTCTGAGCGCCGGGGGAGTGTCTTCTGTTTTTGATCGCCGACGGGAAATGAATTCCTCAATTTTCTTGAACTTGTGCCGTGAGTCCCTTTGAAAGAGGGGGTGAAAACCATTGGGCTGATCGCCAACTCCGACAAACCCAGTGCCGTGGCCGCCGTCCGGACCGTGTTGAAGCTGGCCGCCCGGCGCAAAGTGCGGGTGATGCTCAGTGAGGAGACCGCGATGGTGTTGGGGGCCCGGGATTTTGTGACCATCGCGCGGCTGGCGCGGGAGTGCGATCTGATCCTGGTGCTCGGGGGGGATGGGACGATGCTTTCGAGTGCGCGGGTGCTTTACGGGGCCCGCCGCCCCATTTTGGGGATCAATTTTGGCGGCCTCGGTTTTTTGACCGCCGGGGCGTCCTCGAAGCTGGTGCCTGTGCTGCGTCAGGTGTTTTCCGGGAAGTACCGGATCAGCCAGCGGCATTTGATCCAGGCGGAGGTGACCCGGGGTGGGCGCCGCATTTTTTCATCCCTGGCGCTCAACGAGGCGGTCATCAGCCGCGGCGAGGTGCCGCGGATCATCAAGATCAATCTCTGTGTCGACGGGGAGGAGGTGACCACCTATGCGTGTGACGGCTTGCTCGTGGCCACGCCGACGGGTTCGACCGCCTATGCAATGTCCGCCGGCGGACCGGTGGTGGCGCCGGATGCGGCCGTTTTTTCGGTCACCCCGATCTGTCCGCATACCCTGACCAACCGTTCGTTGGTGGTCTCGAATCGGTCGATCCTGCAGGCGCGGATCGAGTCGGTCAACCGGAAGATCAATCTTACACTGGACGGGCAGGAGGTTTTCAGTTTAGAATCGGGGGATTCCGTCAGATTGCGATTGGCACGAAAGACCGTGCGACTGGCCAAACTTGACGATTATTCATTCTACCAGGTGCTGCGGCACAAGTTGAAGTGGAGTGGGTCGAACATCTAGTACTGCTATGAAAATTGCCGAATTGCTCAAACCAGAGTTCATCCAGCTGAATTTGACATCCGGCAAGAAGTGCCAGGCCATCCGGGAGGTGGCCGATCTTGTGCAAAATGATCCGCGCATCCTGGACTTCAAGAAATTTTACGAGGAGCTGCTGGCCCGGGAGCGGAGCAATACCACGAGCCTTGGGCACGAACTGGCCTTTCCGCATGCCCGCATCGAGCAACTTTCGGACATGGTGGTGGCCATTGGCCGCAGCCTGGAGGGTGTGGATTTCGAGGAGACGGGCAACCCGGATGTGAAGTTGATTTTTGTCATCGGCACCCCCAAGCGGATGGTCACGGATTATCTGCGGCTGGTCGGCAGCCTGGCCCGTATCCTCAAGCAGGTCGATGTCCGCCAGCGTCTGCTCAAGGCGCAGAACACCGGAGAATTCATTTCCATCATTGATGAGGCGGAGTCCAAACTGTAACCCTTTTCCGGGGGGAGCCGTTCCCTTTTTTTGTCATGTCCCACCGCCCGGTCACCATCAAGGAAGTCGCCGCCCGTGCCGGGGTTTCGATCATGACCGTTTCCAAGGTGATGAATGACGCCCCGGACATTTCCGCCGGGACCAAGGAAAAGATCAGGGGGTTGGCCCGGGAGATGGGGTACCGGACCAATCCCATTGCCCGCGGGCTCCGGCTGAAATCGACCCGGACAGTCGGGGTGCTGGTGCCGCTTCTCGATGAGGAGCACATTTCGGAGGTGGTGGCCGCCATTGAAAGCCAGTTGCAGGG
>JANRIZ010000023.1:0-22496 GCA_033764445.1 Verrucomicrobiia bacterium
GACCTTGCCAATGCAGGAATGGCGTTTCTACCCGTGTTTGGTGTGATCATCATTTTTAAAATTTTTGTCGGGGGCAAATCTCTCATGACACATCTGCAGAGCCCTGTAAACCAGCCAAATCAAGTTCAAGGCCCGTCTGGTAATCCTCCGGCTCACAGGCCACAGATGGGACGTGTTCCGTTCAGGGGCATATCCATGGTTCGTCCGTCAAATCCTCCTCCTCCACAACGTCCGCCACAACCATGAGCCACGTTGTCATCATGGCCTCAAAAGGTCGTCCTCAGATTCTTGAACAGACGCTCCGGTGTATCAGGCAGCAGACAGAAATGCCTTCCCGGCTGATTGTCAGTGTGACATCTCCTTCAGATTTGACGCCATGGATCGTTGAAGCTTCACAAGCGGCCATTGTTTTTTCAAAGGAGGGTCTGGCCAGTCAGCTCAATGAAGCCATCCGGCTTCTTCGGGATACAGACCGGTATGTCACACTTTTTGATGATGATGTCTATCCGTCCCAGGATTATCTCAAATCCTCCAGACTTTATTTTGATCAACACGCAGAGGTCCAAGCCTTTGATGGAGTTGTCATCTGTGAGAAGGAAATGACGGAGCAAACGGCAAATCAGATGTTTGATTCCCATCCAGTGTCGGATGCCTTTTTCCCGGGATCACAACTGTACGGATGCAATATGAATGTGAGGACTGGACTGATCCGAAGTCTGGGATTTGACGAATCGCTCCCGCACTATGCATGGCTGTATGATCTGGATTTTGCCAGGCGCTGCCAGGCCTTGGGTCTCATCGGACGCTATTCCGCGTGCAGACTGGTGCACAGACGTGTGAGTGTGGGCCGGATGAGCGATCGGCGGTTTGGTTATTCACAGGTCGCCAATCCGATCCATTTGAGTCGAAAAAAATCGCTCTCATGGTCCGAATCCCTGTTCCGATTTATTCTGGCCGGAATGGTATCAAATCTGGCTCACACCCTGTTTTCTGGGGAATCAATCGCCTACCGACAACGATTTTCCGGGAATCTGCTGGCCTTGAGGAATTGGTGTGCGGGGAGACTGTCCCCCGGTGTGATCAACGAAATATGAAAAAGGTCCTGATCCACTGGCCCCGTTACGGCCCCTATCATTTTGCCAGATACCATGCGAGTCGGCGTGTCTTTATGCAAAAAGACATCCTGCTGGACGGATTGGAAATCGCCTCTGGGGACAGTACCTACCAGTGGAGAAAGGAGGATCAGATTGACCGCGGCGGAGTCACGACATTGTTTCAGACGGGCATCTATGAAAGATTGCCCCGCAGGGCGATGGCAGAGGCCATTCATGCCTTTTTGGCCCGAAGCAATCCCGATGTGGTTGCGATCTGTGGTTACGCCTCGCCGGATGCCCACGCCTGTTTGAAGTGGTGCCTCAAGCAGGGCAAAAGGGCTGTTTTGATGACAGAAACCACCCGGCTGGACAAGGCGCGTTATCTGTTGTTGGAGAAAATCAAATCCCAATATATCAATCGTTTTGATGCCGCATTTTGCGGGGGTTTTTTGCACCGGGATTATCTTTTGGAGTTGGGCATGGAGTCAGAGCGCATATTTGACAGGTACGATGTGGTGGATAATGAATATTTTTCCAGCTCTGTCGAACGGATCAAAGAGGCTGGTTTTTCCCGAAACGATTTGGGTCTCCCAGAAAAACTGTCCCCGTTCATACTCGCTTCCTCGAGACTGATTGAACGCAAAAACATCATGCGTCTTCTGGATGCCTACCGTGAATTCCGTCAGCGACACCCAGGCGGCTGGCCTCTTGTCATCCTGGGAGATGGTCCGCAGATGGCCGAAATCCGTGATCGGATTGAAAACCGACAGATTCCGGATGTCATTTTGCCAGGCTTCCGGCAGATTGATCAGTTGCCCGAGTACTATGCCCGTGCGGAACTGTTTGTTCACCCTGCCGAGAGTGAGCCCTGGGGGTTGGTCGTCAATGAAGCCATGGCGTCCGGGCTTCCCATTCTTGCCTCCAAACGTTTGGGCTGTTCCTCTGATTTGGTGCGCGAGGGGATTAACGGATGGAAATTTGACCCCTACAACACCTCCGACATGGTCAGTGTCCTGTGTCGGGCCTATGAGTCACGATCATTGCTTGCTCACATGGGAAGTGCCTCACAACATATGATCGGTCGATATACCCCGGATCATTTTGCCGAGAACCTCCTTAATGCCAGCCTTGCAGCGGGAACCGCCAGAAAGGGGAGGCGTCAATGGTTTACCCCCAGCCTTCTCAAAGGGGCCCTCTATCCCTATTTGAGGCGTAAAAAATATGGAACATTATGGAGGAACGCTGAGCAGGACGCATGGGGAGTCCAGGACCACCCGGACTATCATCAGGTCCAATCGGCCTTTATCATTGGTTGTGGACGGTCTGGAACAACGATTTTGGGGGAACTACTGTCCCAGCATCAGGAGGTTCACTACCTGTTTGAGCCTTACCATTTGTGGGCTGCATTGGATGGTCGTACGGATGTTCTGGGTCTATACCGTGATGGCCCCTCCAGACTGATTCTTGAAGAAGGGGACGTCCTGCCCGGATTGACCGGACGTTTTGCGGCACTCTTCAAAAAGAAGGCTTTTTTGAATGGGTGCCGACTCGTGATTGAAAAAACGCCGCAGAATGCGATGAGAATCGGATATATCAATGGCCTTGATCCGAAGTCAAAATTTATCCACATCGCCCGGGACGGAGTCGAAGTCGCCCGATCGATCCATGAGATCGCATCACATAATTCCTATCGAATTGAAGGAATGCCGGATTTGAATCAATGGTGGGGAATGCTTTTCAGAAAAATTGACGTACTCATGTGTGATGGGGCAAAAGAAGGCGTGCATGCCGATGAGGTTCCATTATTGGGGGATTACATGCAATTGGGCGCCTATGAATGGATCGTCAGCATGAAGGTGATTGAATCGTGGCGGTTCCGTCTGGGAGACAGACTCAGGGAAATCTATTATGCGGATTTTACACACGCACCGGTCCGATGCCTGGAGGACTTGTCGCAATTTTTGAATATTACGGTGGATGAAAGCTGGACCCGCCGCATGTCAGCAAAGGTCAGACCAGCCCGGGAACGTGGCGGACAGGAACTGACGCTGCCTCCCGGCATGTGTTCCACATTCAACCGTTACCAGGAACAGTTCGGTTTCAAGAACCGGGCCGTTCCAATCTGATCCATTCTGAACAGGTCTCCCGCAGACTTGTCCCGGGTGGCTTGCTCACGATTTGTCGGAGTTCGGGATGACGCAGAAAAACGCAGATGGGAAAAGATGCCGGCAACGGGCGAACATTGTAACCGCAGATTGCGCGGATGACGCTGATATTCAGAAGCCCAAAAAAATTCCATCAATCGGCAATTTGGTGTAGGTAGTTCAAACTTTCAAAACACCCTGATGATTCTGCATCTCACCCAGTCCCTAAACCCGACCCAAAGCGGGATTGCCCGGTGTGTTTTGGACCTACACAGGGAAAGTTTGCGACAGGGACAGGACAGCCGGTGTCTTGGTTTTGGTGCGCCGGATTCCTGTCAGGAGCAGGGAGTGGAGCTTTTCAGTCAGGAATTTCTGCCTGCGGCATTTTATTCGGCTGGGTTCAGGAGAAGAGTGCATGAACTTGCCCCGAAAATCAAAAGTCTCCATGTGCACGGACTTTGGGTGTATCCGAACCTGCTGGCAGGACAAACCGCAAGGACATATGGGGTCCCACTGGTGATTCATCCCCATGGCATGCTTGAGCCATGGGCGTTGAATCGATCCCGGCTGAAAAAGCGTCTGGTCCGTTTTTTCTTTGAGGATCATAATTTCAGGAATGCGACAGCCTGGAGGGCGTTGACACTTGCAGAGGCCGACCAGATCCGGCAGTTGGTTCCCAGGGCTGAAATTCGGATCATTCCCAACGGCATTGATCTCAACCCCATCGAAAAACATGTGGAAAGGGAGGTTGTGGAACACCGTTGGCCCGAACTCGGCGGAAAAAAAATCATTCTCTTTCTGGGTCGTTTGCACGTGAAGAAGGGGTTGGATTTACTCATTCAATCCTGGAAGCGGCTATCCCCTCAGTTTCCACAATGGCATCTGGTGATTGCCGGACCTGATGATGGCTTCAGGGGTCCACTCATCACGCTCATTGAAAATGAAAATCTTGGGCATCGGGTCACGTTGGCCGGGCCCGTCAAGGGGGAGATGAAAACAGCACTTTTCCAGCACTGCGATATTTTTGTACTGCCTTCCCATTCGGAAGGCTTTAGCGTGGCTGTCTTGGAGGCCATGGCGGCATCACGTCCCGTCTTGGTGACCACCGGATGCCATCTTGAAGAGGTTGTGGTAGAAAAGTGCGGAATGGTCTGTGAGGCGGAGGCGGATTCATGGACGAGGGCCATGCATGCATTTTTGACGACCACTGACCAAAACAGAAGTGAGATGGGAGCCAGGGGAGGCCATTTAGTGCGAAAAAGGTTTCTTTGGCCCGCAATCACAGAGCAATTTATTGAGTTTACCAAAACCATGAATCGGACTGAAATCGGCCAATCAAAACCGTGAATAAACATCAATGAGATTGGACCAATTCAACAATTCCGCATATCAGCGCGGGGCGCCCTTCTTGAAGGAAGTGTTGTGGTACCTGGTTAAAATGGCATTTTTTACCACCCGTTTTCCCTGGGCGGATGTCTGGCAGTGCCAATTGCTTCGATTATTCGGTGCCAAGGTGGGAAAGAAGGTTGTCATTCATCCCTGTGTCAATATCACCATGCCCTGGAATCTGGAATTGGGGGACTTCGTGTGGATTGGGGAGGGGGTCACCATCCTTTCTTTGGCACCGGTTCAAATCCAATCGCACGTATGTCTTTCACAGGAGGTGTACATTTGCACGGGGAACCATGACTATCGGAAGCAAAGTTTTGACCTGATTGTGAAACCGATCCTCATTGAGGAAGGGGTTTGGGTGGCCGCCCGGGCTTTTGTCGGGCCGGGTGTGAGCATTGGAAAAAATGCCGTGGTCACTGCCGGAAGCATTGTCAAACAGTCACTGCCTGCGAACATGGTGTGCACTGGAAACCCCTGCGATCCGATCAAACGTCGTTATGACAAATGAGGCGAATTCCTCAAAGATTTCCTTTCCCGACGCCATGATTGGACACTATGAAAATTGACGCAAAAGGCAACAATCCAATTTTCGGATTTCATATCCATGTTCCGTTCGATCTTTGTTTCTGATTGCGGCTCCGACTGACCGGTTTCAAATCATCATGTGCGTTCTGACCGCCCCCACGGGCGGTTTTTTATTTTCGTGACATGATTTTTTTCATGTCGCGGACGGCCTCCTGGAGGCCGGTGGTGACGGCCCGGGAGACGATGGAATGGCCGATATTGAATTCATTCAAGTAGGGCAGATCGATGAGGTGGGCCACGTTTTTGTAATTGATGCCATGACCGGCGTTGACCAGCAGACCTTCCTCTCCCGCCATCTGTGCGGAGGTCTTGAGTTTTTCAACCTCCCGCCGGATCGCTCCGGGGGTGCTGGCCAGGGCGAATTTTCCCGTATGCAGTTCGATGGCATCGGCTCCCAGCAATGCGGCGGTTTTGATCTGGTCCCTGTCGGGATCCAGAAAGATGCTGACCCGGATCCCCGCATCGTGCAATTTCTGGATGGTCGTCTGACAGTCCTTTTTGCGGGGCTTGAGGTCCAAGCCCCCTTCCGTCGTGATTTCCTGGCGTTTTTCGGGGACCAGACAGGTGAACTGGGGTTTCAGGCGCAGGGCCAGGAGGACGATTTCCGGAACCAGGGCCAGTTCCAGATTCAACGGAATGGAGATGCTTTCACTGAGCCTGAACACATCCCGGTCCTGGATATGCCGCCGATCCTCCCGCAGGTGGACCGTAATCCCGTCAGCCCCGCCTTTTTGAGCCTCCCGTGCGGCTTCCAGCAGGTCTGGTTCCACCCAGGCGTTTTCCCCGGCCCCCGCATAACGGGCCTGCCGGAGGGTCGCCACATGGTCGATATTGACACCGAGTCTGATCATTTTTTTGGAGCTTGAGTTGGGGGGGAGGATTCTGTTTGGTTGTCGAAAACCACACTAGCGGACCGCAGGAAATTTGCCAGAATCCATTTGACCGTCCCTCCACCCATGAAACACATCCTCTCACTCAAACTTCAAAAAAACTGGACCGCTTTTTACAGGGAGTTTTCAACTTCACTCCGAAACGAATCCAATGAGGGACAGGAGACATTTGCCTTTGATCTGCCCATGGATACCCGCCATTTGATGTTCCTTCACGGGAAGGTTCCGGATCCGCGTTTGAGCGACAACTCCAGGCAGTCGGACTGGGTCGCCGCCAAGGAGTGGTGGTTTGAAACAAAATTTGCGGGGCCCGTCCTGAAATCAGGAGAAAGGGCCACACTCCGGTTGCGCGGGGTGGATCAGCTGGCGGAATTTTTTGTCAATGGCACGCATGTGGGGAGCAGTGAGAGTTTTAACCAGGTACATTATCTGGATGTGACAGCACCGCTGACGCCCGGAGAAAACATCCTGTCAATCCGGCTGTGGTCCTGCGATCCCAGGGACATCCAATCCCCCGATGAGGCCGCCAAAAACCGGCTTGGAAACGATGCGGCCAATATGAACATGGGAATGGCCGGGCTCTTCAAAGCCACTCCCCAGTCGCTCAAATCCCGCATGCTTTATGGCGGGGATCAGAACCCCTTCATGCTTTCCTGTGGACTGGCCGAGGTCCCGGAATTGATCGTATCCCGCGGGGGTTGCATCCATTTTATCCGGAGTGAATACGCCTTCGACGCCGATTTTAAAACCGTCAGCGGTGTGTTTTGGGTGCATGGATCATTTGAAGGGGAATTCAAATATCAACTTCGCCTGGAACCGGTCAATTTTCATGGTGCTTCCCTTGACTGGGAGGGAACTGCCGTCCCGGACACCTCGGGAATGGCGTCGATTCCATTCAATCAAATTCCCGTCAAATCCTGGATGCCGTTTGATCTGGGGCATCCCCACTGTTATACCCTCAGTCTCCGGACCGGAGGGCAGGAGGTCCGCCAGGTGACCGGTTTCAGACAGGTGGAGCGGCGCTGTAATACCACCTTCCGCAACAGCCCCGCCCCCTCCGTATTTGACTGGCATCCGTATGAAAACCAGAGTTACGGCCAGGAGTCCTACAAAGGTTACGATGTCATTCGCGAGGGGGGAGATGCGGGATGGCCTGAAAAACCCCGTGAAGGCGACTACAATTTTGATCATTACATCAATGGTCAGAAGGTGTATGTCAAGGGAGGGTCCACGGTGCCGACAACCCTTTTCTGGTCGGACTGGAGCGGAGACCATCTGCGAAACCTCATGCGTCGTGCGCGGGAGTCCAACAACAACACCCTGCGTGTTTGGGGTGGGGGGTACCTGTCCGGCGAGGAGTTTTTCGAGGAGGCGAGCCTTCTGGGAGTGATGATTTCCCAGGATTTTCTGAATTTTGCGCCGGGAACAGACAAGTCTTTGCAGCAGCAGCAGCGTTTGGAAAGGGAGTTTTTCAATGTCATCCTGCAGATGAACATGCACCCCTCTGTGGTGATCATGAATGGTGGGAACGAACTCTTCCAGTTCGGCGACCAGAACCGGCCCTTGGATCCCATTTTCCAGATCATGGACCGTCTGATGAAACGCTGGGGCCGGAACCAGTATTTTCACCGCTCCTGCCCCATCAATCCCGAGGTGCACGGTCCCTGGCATGTGGACCTGGATCATCAGGGGCGGTATCATTCCATCAAAACCCCGTTCAACTCCGAATGCGGGGTGACGGCGGCCGCCTCACTCAAAAGCCTTAAAAAAGCTCTGCGTCCCGAGGAGCTGGCGGAGGTCAGCGGTCCGGTCTGGAGTCATCGCATGCCCGATCGTGGTTACTACGCCATCATGGAGCGCTACTGCGACTGGTTTACGCCACTGAAAACCGCCCGTCCGGAGGATTTTGTGCGTTACACACAGTGGATTCAGGCCACCGGCTACCAGTACATCGCCGAGGAGTTCCGCCGCCAGAAGCCCCATTCCAGCGGGTTTACCACCTGGGAATTCAACGAGCCCTGGGTGGACTTCAACTGGGGAATCATCGACAGCAACCTGGTCCCCAAACATTCCTTTTACACATTCAAACGGGCCTGCGCCACGCGCCTGATTTCCGCTCGGTATACAAGTTACCTTTATGCCGAAGGGTCGGATTTCCGTGCGGATGTCTTTTATTCCCTTGAGGGAAACCAATGGAGTGCAATTGAGTGTGAGGCCGTGGCCGTGGATTCGACCGGGAAATCTCTGGGACATTGGACTTTCAGAGGAAAAACAAACGGTGATTCCGTCTGTCTCGGGTCGGTCTCCTTCCCGGTCCCGTCCCGCCCGGCCTTTTTCCTGAAGCTTCGGGGAAAGACCTCCGACGGGGAGCCACTGGAAAATGATTACGCCTTTTCGGTCATTCCCGGAACTTCCTCACCCGGCGGACGGATTCTGTTCCTTTCCGGTGGGCTTTACGAAAGCAACGTCATTCACGAATATTTCAAGGCCGCCCATTTCACACTGGAGGCCCGGGAGGTTTCGCCGGTTTGTCCGCTCGACACAGGAAGACTGGACCTGTCGCGATATGATGCCGTTGTGTTGGGCCCGATCTTCAACCCGATCCGGTCGCTGGGCCTGGATTTTTTCAAAAAAATCAGGGATGCCGTTGAAAACCGGGGCCTTGGTCTCGTGTATTTCGGGTTCAACACCTCCGCATATGTCTCCGGCGCGTATGAGGTGGATGGCCTCCGGGGATCCGCCCTCGAAGAAATGCTCCCGTTTGGATTCGCCGACAATCACTATTCCAACAGTGACGAACACAACCGTTCCTGGTCGATCCAGGAAAAAGACGACAGTCAGGTTGTCGGGGTCCCGTGGGACGTGCAGAGCAGCGGTTTTAAAAAAGTCTGCGAGCATCCGATCTGGAAGGATGTGGACATGTCCCAACCGCCCGGACTGGCCATCCGGGTTCAGACCACCTTCAGGGAGATGAATGATGTCATCGGCATCGAGGGGAGTCAGCCCGTGCTGGGGGTTCGTCATTTGGGCAAGGGAAGGGTGGTGGCCTTTGCGGGACCTTATGGAGGGCACAATTTTTCCCAGACTCCTTTCCGGCGGTGGAATTCGGCCCATCAACTGTTGGTCAATCTGCTTGAGTACGCTGCCACCGGCCATGTGACCGGGGGTCTTGCTGTTGACCAGCCGATGAAGGGTCTGACCCAGCTTGACCCCTGTACACTGGAGGTCTTGGTGACCGCCCGTTCAGAAGGCGCCGGGATGGCGGAATGGACCGTTGAGGTGGTCAATGGCGGGACCGTCCCCGCCCTGTATTTTACGGTGGTCAATGATTCCATGGCGGAGGGAGATGACTTTGATTTTTCCGTGTCGGACAATTATTGTTTGCTTTTGCCGGGGCAATCCAAAACCCTGCAGGTCTGCGCCCGGGCCCGCACCGGAAAATCCCTGCCGGCGGGGCTGAAAATTGATTGGGAGGCCTGGAACCGCTGAGAGGATCGGGTCTCGCAGGGCCACCGGATGAAACATGAGACTGATCACATTGTCGTGTCTGGTCGTTGCAGCGGCCTGGTTTTTCCATCCTGCATTGAGGTGGGGTTTGGAGGTTTTTCAAAACAGGATGTCTGATCGGAAAAAGACCGTGGAGGATCGTCTGGCGCAATTTGCACCGGGGGTGGAACCTGGATGGAAAAGGGATTTTCAAAAGGCCGGGCTTTCCTATCCTCCGGAGACAGTGACATTGGTTGCCTGCAAGCAGGAAAGGTTTTTGGAGGTATGGGCTGCGGAGAAAAAGGGCGGTTTCAGAAAGTTAAGGGAATATCCATTCACCGCCTTCAGCGGCATTTTGGGCCCGAAACTGCGTGAGGGTGACCGCCAGATCCCGGAGGGAATCTACCCCGTTGAATCGCTCAATCCCAACAGCCGGTTCCATCTCGCATTGCGAATCGGCTACCCCAATGAGTTTGACCGCGAGCAGGGACTCCGGGATGGCCGGTCAAGGTTGGGAGGGGACATTATGATCCATGGAAAGGCGGTGACCATCGGATGCATCCCGTTGGGGGATACGGCCATCGAGGAGCTGTTTGTGCTTGCCGCCAGGACGGGTGTTGAAAAAATGCGTGTCATCATCAGTCCAGTTGATTTTCGCAGGACCGAGCTTCCTCCGCAGATGTCCCCGGTGCCGGATTGGGCCGACGAACTCTACAGCCGGATCCGCAAGGAGCTGGACCAATACCGATAGACCGCTTGTAATGTATGAAAAATCGGGGGATGCATGGATGCATCCTTTTTTATCGGCAAAAAATCGTGGCCTATTTTTTGGCCGAAGTCCCGGGGGCCGGGGCGGCCTCGGTTTGGGCGACCGGGGCGATGTCCTCGGCGGGCATTTTCAAAAGTTCCTCCCACGTGAAGGCACCCGGACGGTCTTTGGTATCGGCCCGGACTTTCGCCACCAATTCCCTGGTGACCGGGGCGCAGGCATTGCCCCATTCAGGATTGGTGCGGACGTAGGTGAGAATGAGTGCCAGCTGATCATCGGTCAACTTGTCTTTGTGGGCGGGCATGTTGCCGTTGTACAGGGCACCCTTGACGTTGATGGGGCCGTTCATCCCATGGAGGACGAGAGCCACCAGACGATTGGGGGCACCGATGACCTGTTCGGTGCCATGAAGCGTGGGATATTGCCCCGACACACCCTGGCCCGTGCTCTGATGGCAGGAGGCGCATTGGGCGACAAAAAGACGTTTGCCGGCCACCAGCGGGTCGACCTGTTTTGAACCGCCCTTGACCGGTCCATAGGTGACCAGGGCGCTGTCAAAGACATCCGCCCGGAATCCGCCCGTGTTGTTGCCGAAATACAGCCCGCCGCAGAAGAGGATGAAGGCACACAGGGCCACCATCCAGACCGGGATGGGTTCATTGCCCTCCACCGGGTCGTTTTTTTCGCGGTCAATCGCCTGATGGACCTCGGCAAGGTCAAATTCCTCGGACTTGTGCGAGTAATCTAAATTATCGTGATCGGGATGGGGATTCTCAGCCATAGTTCATTCCTCTTATTCGGACGGGGCCTCCGGCAGCGGATACGAGGCTTTTTTAAGGGAAATCAGATAGGCCACCAGTTGTTTGGCCTCCTCGGTGGGGACAATTTCGTAACCCTCCGGAATGGCCACCTTTGTGTCTGTCTTGTAAAATTCAATCGCATCCGGGGATGGAAAACGTCCGATTTTCTGGACCCTGTAAAGATAGGTGTAGGCGGGCATGATCGAGCCCGGGGACATTGTCTCGGGGGAATAGAGGTGTTTGTGATGCCACTCGGGACTGTCCTGACGGGCACCGATATTGGCGAGGTCCGGTCCGGTGCGCATGGTGCCCAGGTAAACAGTCCGGTCGTAGATGTAATCACGGGCCACGGTGGCGCGGGTGCCCCAGCCGCGGGCGATATCCGATCCGCGGTTGGCGGGACGGACCTGCTGACTGTGACAATAGATGCAGCCCTCGCGTCCGTAGATGGCGGCCCCCTGCTGGGCGATGCCGCTGGGGGGGAGGGGAAGCATGGTGCCGTCATCACTTTCGTGGGGCCCCAGTTTTTCGAGCTGGATATAGGGAATGATGACCAGACCCAGCCAGGCAAAGGCGAAGGTCAGGAAAAAGCCTGCAAAGAGTGTGGGTAAACGGTTCATGGACAGGATGGGTTACAGGGATGAATCCTCATGGTTGCCGAGGGTGGTCGGTCCGGATTGTTTTTCGCCAAACTTCAAAAGCATCATCACAAACAGAGTGCCGAAAATGATGTGTCCGGCAAACATCATCAGACCCGCCAGTGACCGGAATTGGAGGAACGGATTGACCATGTCCACGATGGCCATGAAGGTCACCTTGTCGTCATTGAGGGCCAGGGCCTGGAGAAAGCCGCCGACAGTGAGCGTCAGAAACATCAGCAGACTGCCCACGGCCGTGAGCCAGAAATGGGCGCTGATCATGCGTGCGGAGGGCCATTCCCATTCCACCAGGCGGGGAATGATGTAGTACATGGCGCCAAACATCATCATCGTGAAGAAGGAGTAGAGACCCAGGTGGGCGTGGCCGACAGTGTAGTGGGTGAAGTGAACCAGTTTGTTAAACCAGGGAACCGCCTCCAGAATACCCTGCAGACTCGTGGCGGTGTACATGATCGCCCCGAAGACGACAAACCGGAGGGAAGGGCTGGATTTGAGCAGGTGGAAGTGCCCCCGCATCGTGGTGTGGTGATTGATGGCCGTGACTCCCACAGGGATGAGCATCATGCAGCTGGCCACCACCGAGGCCGTCTGCATCCACAGGGGAACGGGTCCGCCAATGAGGTGATGCATGCCGTTCCAACTGTAGAAAAAGGCCAGACTCCAGAAGCCGATCACCGAGAGGTAGTAGCTGTGGACCGGGCGGCCGATGATTTTGGGGATGAAATAGTAGGCTGTGGCCAATCCGATGGGGGTAAAGAAAAGTCCCAGGGCATTATGGCCATACCACCAGTTGACCGCCGCCTGGATCGTTCCCTGGGCCGGAACAAAATTGATCATGATCTGGGCGGTTCCATACAGCCAGGGGAACCAGAAAAGGGCCGCAAAAATGTACCATTGGGAGACGTAGATGTGGCCCGGTTTGCGTTGAAGAATCATCATCACCCCCCAGATGCCCAGCAGGGCGTAGGAAATGAAGAGACAGGGTGAGGCGTAGTTGGGGAACTCCAGCCATTCCACCGACCGACTGTCCCCTGCAAGGACGCCGTAGATGCCCAGAGCCACACCGGCATTCCAGAAGACACCCGCGATCAAAGGCAGGATCGGATTGACCAGGCGGGTCCCGCACAGCCGGGCCATCAGCCAGATCGCCGTTCCCAGACCCGCCGTGGCCGCCCAGCCGTAGGCGACCGCATTCAGATGCGCCGGGCGCACCCGACCGAAGGTGAGCATGGCAAAATCCGCGAGCAAACCCGTTGTCGGATGATGCATTTTGAGGGAGGACAGTAGTCCCATCAGGGAACCGAAGAGCAGCCAGAAAACAGCGGACGCATAAAAAACCAGTACCGGGATGCGGGTGGAGGCATCAATGGCCGCCCGTTCCCTTCTTTGGGCGGCAGCACTTTCGGGCATGGAAACCGCAGTCCCCGCAGATTCAGCGGAGGCCGGATGGAGCATATTGCGCAGGAAATTCATAGGCGTTGGGTATTTGGATCGTTACTTGCGTTTCTTTTCGGGGAACCGGTCGGTGACCATGCCAATGGGTTCGTCCGCCCCGAAGATTTCCCGGGAGGCCTCGTCGAGTTTTTCGAACTGTCCGTTTTGGGCCGCCCAATAAAAACCCAGCATGGCCGTGACCCCCAGAAAGACGAGAGATCCCGCCGCCACCCAGAAAAAGGGATTGGCCTGATCCCACTGGGTGGGCCAGGCGACCTCGATTTCCCGGGCGATGGCCAGGAGGGGCATCATGGTTTCACCTCGGCGGGTTTGGGGGGGACAATCAGGGAGGGGGCCGCGTTGGTGACATTTTCCGGGGAAGGCCGAACCGGTTTTGCGGAAAGATCCGCCGCCGCCAGAATGATCGCATTGGAAATGGTCATTCCATTGGTGGGATACAATTTGGCCTGGGCTCCCAGGGTGGCTTTGTTGAGGATTTCCAGACGTTTTTCCGCCGTTTTTTCGGCATAGGTCTTGCGGGAGAAGAAATTCTGGATGGCCGCATACCAGTGGGGGGCTTCCGCATCGTCCTCCGCCGCAGCCGTGGCCGAATCGACCCGGGCATCCCGGATCAGGGTGGTGACGATCGGGAACATGGCAAAACCGGCAATGATCCCCAGACAGACCGGGATGATGAAGAGGAGGGAGGTGCGTTTCTGGGTCATATCAGTTCTTCAGGGTGAGAGTTTCAACCAGGCGCGGATCCCGGGCCGGGAACAGACCGTGGCGGCCCAAAGACTTCAGGAAAATGAAGGTCATCACACCCACGACCCCGACCAGACACAGAATGTCGAGGATGTGGAGGTGAATGGTATCCGGATGGAGTTGGGGAAGAATGATCCAGTAAAGGTCGAGCATGTGAAGCACCAGCACATAGCAACCCATGGCCAGGATCGTTGTGGTCGTGCGTTTGATCCACTGGGTCAGCAGAAGAAGGAAAGGGACTGCAAAGTGCCCGATCGTCAGCAGGAAGATGCAATACCAGTGCCACAGACCCTGATTGCGTTTGATGAAAAAGGTCGTTTCCTCGGGAATGTTGGCATACCAGTAAAGCATGTATTGGTCGAAGGCGATGTAGGCCCAGAAGACCGTGAAGGCAAAAAGCAGCTTGCCCATGATATGGTAGTGTTCCTCGGTGATGATCGAGAGATACCCCTTCGCCTTGAGAATGGTGACCATGACAATGAGCAGGGCCATGGAACTCCAGGCCGATCCTGCAAAGATGTACACCCCCCACATGGTTGAGAACCAGAGGAAATCAATTCCCATCAGCCAATGGAAGGCCCAGAACGTCATGACCACCGCAAAAAAGAAGATGCCCGGGTAGGCCAGATGCCGCATCCGCAGGGAGAGTTTCACATCACCCGACTCGTCCTGCTGGCAGGACCAGCGTTTGAGGAGAAGGGCCAGGAGACTCAGGGCGACAAAGTAGAACACCGAGGCCCCCCAGAAGAAGGGGATTGTCAGAAACGGTTCCTTCAGATGCAGCATGTGTTTTTCGGCGGCTGTCAAGGATGCGGGAGTCATCCAGAGATAGATTTTCGGGGCCAGGACGATCATGGGCAGAAGAAGCATCAGGCCGATGTAGGGGATCATGCCCGCGGCCTTTTCAACAATCCGGCGGATGGCCACCGACCAGCCCGCATTGGTCGCGTGGTGGAGCAGGACCCAGAACAGGGAGCCGAAGGAGATGGTGATCACGTAGGAACAGGCAAAAAGCCAGGAGTAGGCCAGTTGGGTCCCGGTTGAGCCAAAAAGACGGAACCAGGTGCACAGAACCGCCAGGGCGATGCCCGCGACCCCCACGGCCAGAGCGACCGTCGAGGGGATCAGGAAATCCGCCAGATCGAGTTTTTCAGGCTTGGGAGATTGTGTGGAATGTTCGCTCATAACATAAAAACCGTTAGCGGGTTGCATTTCCGGCCGGTGCCGCCGCGGGGGTGGTGGAGGCCTGGGGTTTTTCCTGGGAGGCCTGCAGCTTTTGCAGGGCACGGATATAGGCGACAATATTCCAACGATCCTCGGGAGTGATGTTGGAGCCGTAGGGTCCCATGTTTCCCTTGCCGTGGGTGATGGTGTGAAAGAGGTGTCCGTCGGACATGGTGCGATAGGCGGGGTCCGTCAGATTGGCAATGCCCGCCAGGCCATAATTGCCGACCACGCCATTGCCATCGCCGGCCTTGCCGTGGCAGACCGCGCAGTTGATATTGTACCGGTCCTGACCGCGGGTGATCGAGGCGACGGTCACCGGCACCGGGAGACCGTCCCCAAAGACAGTGCCCATGGCCCCGGTCATGAAATAGGTATTGGTGCTGAAGGTTCCCTTGGCCAGGGTTCCCCCGACGGGAGTGCGGGCGGCCAGACCGTTTTCAAAAAATTTGTCCGGCACCTGGAACTTGATTTTCATCTGGCGGTCCATGTCCGGAAAGAATTCCAGCGGGCGCCGTACGGATTTCTGGCCGCGGTAACCCGCCACCGAGACAACCACGATGAGCGTGAAGATGTAGGCGTAAATGAAATATCTCATGGACTAGTAGTAGATCGGCGTGATGTTGGTGCCGCCGATTTCCTCCAGGAGTTGTTTGGTTTTCGATTCGTTGAAAATCCGGTCTCGTGCCTCGATGACGATGAAAAATCCGTCATCATTGGCCTTTTCGCAGAAGAGATCCCAGTTGAATACCGGATGATGGAACTGGGGCAGCATGCTCAGGCCAAAAAGCCCGAACAGGGTCATGAAGGCCGTGATCAGGATCGTCAGCTCGAACATGACCGGGAAAAAGGCCGGGAGACTGAAGAACGGTTTTCCGTTGGTGATCAGCGGATATTCGATGACCGAGGTGTAAACCTGGAGGGCCACCGCGGTGCAGAAGCCGATGGCGCCGCCGACCAGTGAGAAGAAGGAAACCCAGGAGCGGTTGATGCCCATCGCATCGTCCATCCCATGGATGGGGAACGGGGAGTGCACATCCCAGCGTTTGAAACCCGAGTCACGGATTTTTTCAGCGGCATGGTACAGATCGGCCACGCTCTTGAACTGTGCGCCGACGGCATAGAGAACCTTTGATTCGGGAGCGTTCATATCAGTGGTGACTCCCTTCCTTTTTGGGGTCGTGGTCATGGTTGTGGGGATCACTTTCGGGCATGACCCCCTTGACTTCCGAAATGGCGATCATCGGCAGAAACTTCATGAAGAGGAGGAACAGGAAAAGGAACAGACCGAAGGTCCCGACAAAGGTCCAGATGTCCACCCAGGTGGGTTTGAAATAACCCCAGGAGGAGGGCAGGAAATCACGGAACAGGGAGGTGACGATGATGACAAACCGCTCAAACCACATGCCCGCATTGATGGCCATGCACACCATCCAAACGAGCCATGGATTTTCACGGATTTTTTTGAACCATAGGAACTGGGGTGAAATGACATTGCAGCTCATCATGGCCCAGTAGGCCCACCAATAGGGTCCGTAATTGGTGCCCAGGCTTTTGGCGATCCCCTGGGCCCAGTCAAAGGGCAGGTAGCCGAACACCGCCCAGAACGGGGCCGAGACACGGCTCTTGATGAAGACAAATTTTTCGAAGGGATTGCCGCCGTACCAGGCAATGAACAGTTCCATGATGTAGGCGTAACCGACAATCGTGCCGGTCAGAACCAGGATTTTGCACATGTTGTCAATGTGCTTCTGGGTGATCATGTCGTGGAGACCAAAAACCCAGCGGGCCGGCAGCATGATCGTCAGCACCATGGCAAATCCGCCGAAGATCGCCCCAGCCACAAAATAGGGAGGGAAGATCGTCGTGTGCCATCCGGGAAGGATCGAGGTGGCGAAGTCGAAGGACACCACCGAGTGAACCGAAAGCACCAGCGGGGTGGAGATGCCGGCCAGGATCAGATAGGCTTTTTCGTAGTGGCTCCACTGGCGGTTGGACCCGCGCCATCCGAGGGCCAGGATACCGAATACAACCTTGCGGATCTTGTTCTTGGCGCGGTCGCGCAGCAGGGCCAGATCGGGAATCAGCCCCGTATACCAGAAAAGCACCGAAACGGTGAAGTATGTCGAGACCGCAAAGACGTCCCACAGCAGCGGACTGCGGAAATTCTGCCAGATGGCATTCGAGTTGGGGATCGGGGCCAGGTACCAGGCCATCCAGACACGACCGACGTGGATGCCCGGGAAGATCGCGGCGCAGATGACCGCAAAAAGTGTCATCGCCTCGGCCGCGCGATTGATCGAAGTGCGCCACTTCTGGCGGGTCAGGAACAGGATCGCCGAAATCAGCGTCCCCGCGTGCCCGATGCCGATCCAGAAAACGAAGTTGGTGATGTCCCAGGCCCAGCCGACCGGATGGTTCAGGCCCCAAACCCCCACCCCCGTGGAAATCTGGTAACCGATCAGGGCAAAACAGGTCATCATCAGGACAAAGCTGACAACGGTGAAAAACCACCACCACAGCGGAGCCGGGTCCTCGCAGATGCTGCAGATTTTATCACTGACCCAGTGATAACTGCGTTTGTTGGCGACCAAGGGCCGCCGCACCATGACGTTTGGATTTTCAAGGGTCGAGTTTGACATCAGTGTCCGCTGCCTCCGTGGGATGTGGCGCCCTCAGCCGGGGCGGAATGTGGGTCCGCCGCATGCGGCGTGTGATCATGGGACTCATGCCCGTGTTCCCCCTCGTGACCGGCCGGAGTACTGATCAGACCCATACTGATGGCATCGGGCATTTTGGGATTGGGGTTGCGGATCCGGGCCAGATAGGAGGTGCGGGGGACAGTGCCGATGTAGGCAAGCACCTGATAATTGCGCGGGTCGTTTTTGGCTTTGGCCACGGCACTGTTCGCATCGTTGATGTTTCCAAAGGTGATGGCTTCTGCGGGGCAGACCTGCTGGCATGCGGTTTTGACGACCCCATCCGGAAGCCGGTGGTTTTCGGAGCCCTTGATCCTGGCGAGCTGCTCGATTTTGGCCCCTTCCAGGCGCTGGACACAATAGGTGCATTTTTCCATGACACCGCGCATCCGCACCGTGACATTGGGATTTTTCTGCATTTTGATCAGTTCCACCTCGTCTTCGGGACGGGTGGCGAGTGGCCCGAAATAGAGCGGACGCTCGGATTCCACCTTCAGGGGGCCCAGGCCCACCTGGGTCCGGTGAATCGGACGTTTGTTGTAATCAAAGAAATTGAAGCGACGGACCTTGTACGGACAGTTGTTGGCGCAATACCGCGTGCCGATGCAGCGGTTGTAGGTCATGACATTCAGGCCTTCCTCGCTGTGGACCGTGGCATTGACCGGGCAGACCGTTTCACAGGGGGCATTTTCGCACTGTTGACAGGCCATCGGCTGCATGACCATTTCGGGGTTTTCGACGGCATTTTCGTCGGGGGTTCCCTCCGGTCCGGCAAAGTAGCGGTCAATGCGGATCCAGTGCATTTCGCGGTTGTGCTGGACCTGTTCGCGGCCCACGACCGGAATATTGTTTTCCGACTGACAGGCCACCATGCAGGCATTGCACCCCACACACGTATTCAGGTCAATGGTCATCCCCCACTGATTGAGCCCGGTCATCAGGGGATGTTTGTAAATCGAGGGGAGCGTCTTCTCGGTCTGACCCGTGTAGGGATTGACCGCCTCGATGTAGGGTTGATGTCCGTCGATGCCCTGTTCCTTGGCAAACCCGGGGTTGGCCGCCCACGCCTCCGACGTGGCCTCACGAACAATCGCGCGACCTTCCATGGCTCCGTGTTCCTGGGTGAGGGCGAAGTCCGTCTCCTCTCCGGTGGGCTTGAGACTCACTCCGGTCATGACATAGGGGGCCTCCGAGGTGCGGATCGGGTAGGCGTTAAACCCGACACCGTTTCCGGCGCGTCCGGCCTGGGTGCGCCCGTATCCCAGGGAAAGGGAAATGGAATTGTCCGCATGCCCGGGGGCCACCAGGACCGGAACGGTGATCTGACGTTTGTTGACTGTCAGTGCCACCATTTTTCCGTAGTGGATGCCCTTGTTGACATGGCTTTCGATCCCCAGTTCTTTGGCTGTTTTGGGACTGACCAATGCCGCATTGCCCCAGGTGTTTTTGGTGATCGTGTCGGGTAGTTCCTGCAGCCAGCCGTTGTTGGCAAATTGTCCGTCCTCCACACTGGTGCTCGGAACCAGTACCAACTCGAGGGACTTGTCCCCCAGGGATGCAAAGGAACCGCTGATGGCAGTGCGGGCCCGGTCGATGGCCGGTTTTGCCCCCAGTGATTTTGCCGAGGAGCCGGTCAAAACCCCGTCATGGACAAATTCGTTCCAGGCCAGTTCGGAATTGTTTTTGGAAATCTGGCGGAAGGTCTCCTGCACCGCCTGGGGCCCAAAGGCCACCGGCTGACCCAGCAGGGCGGCGAGAATCTGAAGCTGGCTGACTCCGGCAAAAAGCGGCAGGATCGTCGGCTGGATACAGACGTAGGCCCCTTCGGGGGTGAGCCCGTCCCCCCAGCTTTCGAGGTAGTGGGCCGTCGGCACAAACCATTGGGCACCCGTCGAGGATTCATCACGGTAGTAGCTGGAACGAATGACCTGTGGAACCGATTTTTGCAACGAGGCCCAGTTCAACTCCGCCGGCGCGTCGTACACCGGATTGCCACCGAGGACAAACAGGGTTTGGACGGATTTTGCCTCAATCGCGGCGGCCAGGTCCTGAATCGATTTGGCCTCCCGGGTGGGGGCGGAAACCGTTGAGATCGTGGTGCCGTAGGAGTCCAGGGCACTGTTGATGGCGGCTGTCAGCACATGGACCGCCACCGGTTGATTGGAACCCGCGACCACCAGGGCGGAACCTTTGTGGCGAATCAGATCCTGGGCCAGCTCCGCAATCCATTTCGTTTTGAAATCATCCTTGGCAGAAACCTTGGCAATCGCGTCGGCGGCCCCGTTGAGACCGAGATTCAGACCCGTTTTTTCGAGTTCCTTCGCCAGGAGTGCCGTGAAGGCCGGAATCTGGGAGGCAGGCAGACGCAGGCGGTGATCGGCCATCCCACCCGTGAGCGTGTAACGGTTTTCAACCGCATAGAGACGGTTCATCCCATCCCCCGGTTTGGCCACGCGGCGGCCATCCGCAAATTTTTTGATCGAATCCGTCGTTCCATCGAAAAACCCGAGAAAATCGCAGTCCAACGAGAGAATGACTTTTGCCTTGTCGTAGAGGGGGGCCTGGGTGACCCCCTGGCCCAGCAGCAATTCCTGGGCGGACTCCAGTGAGGAGGCGGCCAGAATCGGGTCATACTCCGCCCAAATGGCGGCGGGGAATTGGGCCCGCAACTCGGCCTTGAGCCGTGACCGCGTGGGAGAGGAGTCCACATTGGCCAGAATGGCCAGACCCGCCCCCTTGTTCGCCGCAAATTGCGTGCGAAGATCGGACAACTGTTTCCAGAAAGCCTCCAGTGTGGAGGGCTTGCCCTGGGCCATCACATCCTTGGCGCGGTCCGGATCGTACAGGTCGAGAATGGAAGCCTGGGCGATCGCATCCGTCGCGGTGCGGGAGCCTGGGAGCCCGGGGTTGCCCTCGATTTTGGTCGGGCGTCCGTCGTAGGTGGTGGCCATCAGGGGCATTGCCCCCTTGCGGCGGGGCATGGCCGTGGTGTAGAAAAGGGAACGGCCCGGGATTGCCCATTCAGGGGATTTCCGGTAGGGGGTGATGTAGGCTTCCGGACGGCGGCATCCCGCAAAACCAACCCCGGCCAAGGCCATGGAGGCCCCCATCAGACGCAGGAAATTGCGGCGCGAAAGGTCGTCTCCATGAAACTCGGCAGCCCCCTGGGGGAACTCGCGTTCCAGTTCCGCCTGGAATGCGGGGGACTCGGCCAGCTCCTCAAGACTGCGCCAGTACTTGCGGCCGGTGGTTTCGGGGGCGGGATGTTGGATGACTCGTTTCATCGATGGCAACCTTCGCAAGTGACAGGGGGGTTAACTTTCCATTGTTCGACCAGTTCCCGGCCCATTTTGAGCTGTTCCTCGCGGGACTGAACTTTCCAATCGAGGTTGTAAACCTGATCGACCGGACGGATGAATTCCTGGGGGGCACGGTGGCAATCCAGACAGAAGCTCATGGACAGAGGCTTGGCGTGATAGACCACCTCCATCTCATTGATCTGGCCGTGGCAGTGGACGCAGGAGATCCCCCGGTTGACGTGGGCGGAGTGGTCAAAATAGACATAGTCCGGCGCCTGATGGATTTTGATCCACGGGATTGCCCGGCCGGAATTCCAACTCGCCCAGACGGCGTTGAGCTTCGGGCTGTCCTTTTTCACCTGCGAGTGGCAGTTGATGCAGGTCTGGGTGTGCGGAACATTCGCATGCGAGGATTTTTCAACAAAGCTGTGGCAGTGGCGGCAATCCATCCCCAGCTGATTCACATGGAGGGCATGGCTGAAGGGAACCGGCTGGGTCGGCTGGTATCCGACGCGCGTGTATTTCGGTGTGAAATAATACCAGATGCCACAGGAGATCGCGAGGGCAATCAAAATGAGCGCCCCCGCAATTTTCAGGGGGATGATATTGGTCCAACGTGGGAAAATCTGTGCCATTAGAATGGGTCCGATCTCTCGGGATTAAGGGTCATGCCGGGTGGCTTTTGATGTCCGACCCTGATGGAGACATAAACAAGTGCGCAGTTGAGTGCAAGTACTTTGTGAAAAAAATCACAAAGTTTTTTCCCAGCATCGTGTGACGGTAACTTTTGATTGCACAACGTCTTACATTGCAAACTTTTTATTGTTTTTTTCATGAAAACAATCCTCTGAAGAGGAGTCATTGAGTCCTGTTTTACTTCGTGAAATTTTGAAGATTATCCGTAAAACATGGGGAAATGGAGGCATTCAACATCCCCTCCCGGTCACGAGATCGCCTGTTCCGGGATGGCTGGAGCTTTGCAGGAAGCCAAAGGAACCCTTTTGAAACCCGTTTGACCGATTGAGGATTGGGGTATAAGCTCCCGTCATGAGCAAAAAGGAAAACAATGCGGACATCATCCGTGAGCTTTGTATCGCCTATGGCATGGAGCTTGAAACAGTCCAAAATTACATTGCCCTTTCCATCGATCTGGATGGGGTGATGTCGGACATCATCAAAAAATCCCTCGCGGCGGATGTGATGGTCGAGATCACCCACGCCCAACAGATTGGCAACCGGATCAAGACCATTGGCGG
>JANRIZ010000039.1:0-12875 GCA_033764445.1 Verrucomicrobiia bacterium
CGAGGCGGGCGGACCCGTGACGGTCACCCACCCGGAGATGACCCGGTTTTTCATGACCATCCCGGAGGCGGTGCAGCTGGTCATCCAGGCCGGGGGACTCGGGGGCAGCGGCGAAATTTTTGTCCTGGACATGGGCAAGCCTGTCAAAATCGTCGATTTCGCGCGGGAACTGATCACCATCTCGGGCCGCATCCCCGACCAGGAAATCCGCATCGTCTTCACAGGCCTGCGCCCGGGAGAAAAAATGCACGAGGAACTGGCCCGCGAGGACGAACCCCTGGCATCCTTCTCCGAGGGGCTCTTCCACATCACCTCCGAACGCAGGGCGGCGGCGGACTGCATCACCCTCGCCCGTGATCTGGTCTCCGGATGCGGCACCCTTTCCCCTCTCGAAATCACCAACCGTCTGGCGGAAACCGTCAACCGCTGCGAAGGCGACGAATCCCCCGCCCCGGCCTCCTCCAAAGTCGTCCCGCTGCCGGGCCAGAACTGAGGTCCCATGGATTCCCCCATGGAAAAACCGGTCCTTCTCCTCACCGGAGCCACCGGCTTCATCGGCTCGCATTTGCTGGCCTCACTCCCCGGAAAAAACTACCGTCTCAAAATCCTCACACGCCAGCGCACGCCGGAACTCGAAAAAAAACTCGAGGGTCTCGACGCGCAAATTGTGGAAGGGGATATCACACTGACCGGGCCCTGGCAGGAACAGATTGCCGATGCGGAGCTGGTCGTGCACATGGCGGTCTTTCACCATGCGTACAGGCTCAACAGGGCCGAACTGGAAATGATGGAAAATGTCAATATCGCGGGCCTGGGCTCGCTCCTGGCCCATCTGTGCGGGAGGGGCCGGGGGAAACTCCGCAAATTCATCCTGCTCAGCTCCATCAAGGTCACGGAATGGGAAACCTTCGGCAACGGCTCCGAGGACCCGCACTGGTCCTATGCCCTGACCAAAAAAACCGCCGAGGAGGTCCTTGATGCCATGGCCAAAAAATGGAATTTCGACCGGGTCATCCTCCGCCCCACCCCCGTTTACGGCGCGGGCAATGTCGCCAACACGGGCCGATTGTTCCGGGCCATTGCCAGCCGCAGATTCACATTCATCGGCGATGGCTCCCAGCGCAAATCCCTCTGCTACGTGGGCAACCTCGTCGCGGCCATCCATTTCTTTCTGGAGCAGCCCCCGAGGGAGTCCCAAGGGGCGATGAACGGGCCCATGGCTCCGCTCACTGTCTCCGATGCCGAAACCCTCGACATGCGGACCCTTTGCTCCCTCATCGCCGAAGCGGCGGAGGTGCCGCCCCCGCGTCCGATCCTCAACAACGCCCAGGCGCGTCTGGCGCTCTCCCTCGCAAAATGCGCCGGGTGGGTCCTGCCGTTGCCGACGGCGGTCCGCAGTCTGGAGGCGTGGCTGACCGAATCCGTCCACACACCCGACGCCCTGCTCCGCCTGGGATTTGTCCCGCCCTTTCCGGCTCGCCAAGCGATCCAAAAAACGTTTTCCTCGGGCTCACCATGATCACCGTCAACGACATGATCGTCATCCTGCTGCTGGGCTTTTTCTGCTCCCTGGCCGGAACCTGGATGAGCATCAAGCTCGCGCACCTGTGGGCGGTCCATTCCCAGGCCCATGACCGCAGCCTGCACGAGGGCCGCATCCCGCGTCTGGCGGGGCTGGGCCTCTTCGCGGGCTGGATCGTCTCTCTTTCGGTGGCAGGCGCGATCCTTCAGGACCCGCGCCTGTGGATCGCCCTGGCCTGCATGGTCCTGCTGCTCTCCGCGGGACTCTACGACGACTGGCGCTCGGCCACCGGCCACGACAACGACCCGACTTCCTCCCTGCTGAAATTTCTTTCGCAAGTTGCGGCAGCCTGTCTGGCGGCGGGGTTTTGTTACCGCGTCGAAGGATTCCAGATTTTCGGTCCAATCTCCATTGAGATCGGACCCGTGACAGGATTCTTTTTCACGGTGCTCTGGATCGTGGCTCTGACCAATTTTTTCAACTTCATGGACGGCTCCAACGGCATGGCGGGAGGGACGGCCATCATCATGTCGATGTTTCTCTTTTACTGGACGCAGAATCCCTCCATGCAATGGGCCTCCCTGCTGGTGATGGCACTGGGGGTCAGTGTGCTGGCGTTCATGCCGTTCAATTTCCCCAGTCCGCGCACCTTCATGGGGGATGGCGGCGCGCTGGTCATCGGTTTTGTCCTGGCCCTGGCGGCCCTCCCGGCCTCGCAGGGGCTGGTCCCGCGCCATCTCAACCCCTGGCAGGCGGCGCTGATCTGGTCCCCCTTCATACTCGATGCGGGCATCACGGTCATCCGCCGACTTCTGCGCGGAGACAATATTTTCAAGGCCCACTCCTCTCATTTCTACCAGAGCATCATCAAACACGGCCACAGCCACGTCAGTGTCGCCCTTCTGTACTGGAATCTCGCTGTCTTTTTCAACCTCATCGCCTACCGTCTCTTCCGCTGAAACATCCGGAGTTTTCAGCTTTGCATCCGCCGAATGGAAAGTGTAGATTTAGTTCATGTCAAAAGCACGGGAACTGCGGGAATTTAATGTCATCATTGAACAGGACTCGGAAGGGTATTTTGTCGCTACAGTCCCTGAATTGCGCGGGTGCCATACCCAGGCAAAATCCCTGGATGCACTGATGAAACGGATTCGCGAAGTCATTGAGCTCTGTCTGGAGGACGAATCTGACCATAAGGGTTCTCCTCACTTTATCGGCGTTCAACGAATCAAGGTCTGAACATGCCTCGATTGCCCCGTCTCAAAGGAAGGGAATTGATCCGCATTCTGGAGATGCACGGGTTCGAAGTGATTCGCATCCGGGGCAGTCATCATTCTCTCAGACATCCGGATGGCCGCTATACAGTCGTTCCTGTCCATTCCGGCGAAATGCTCGGGCCGGGGTTGCTTCTTAAAATCCTGAAAGATGCAGAATTGGACAGGGAATCCCTTGAATCATGAAACCCACTTTCATCCATAACTGGGTTGCTGATGGGGGACCAATCAAAATGGTTCTGGGAATCGGTGCAGTAGGTGGACCGATTTTCATCTGGTGGTTCTGTGCCCCAAGCCTTGCCACATTGCGCGACCCCGGATTTCTGTTGGTGTTCCTACTGGCCTTCTTATTCGGAACTCCATTTGCGATTATCATGGCTCCTTTGGTCTTTTCGATTCCGCTGGCCATCATTGACATCATTTTTTCACGCATGAACGGATATCCATTCAATGTCGGAGATAAAGTCATGATACTTTCCAAAAAACATCGCGGATACATCGGACCTATCCGCAGTGTCCACGAAGAAAGTAAACGAGTCTCCGTGCACCTAAGCCCTGAGGCAAAGCTTGTCGGGCAAGATGACTTTTCCTATACGCAAGTGATCAAACTTTGACGCTGGCCTGTGAAAGGTCTTTGGAAAAGACCCTGCGTCCCCTGCGGATAAGCTTCCTCCCTCGCGTTCCTTTGCGTTCTTCGCAAGAAACCTCATTCGGCCGCAGTGGCCGGAGCGCCCTTGAGCCGGGCCTCGCGGTCGGCCAGCTCAAAATGGAACTGGTCCGGATGCGGCAGGGGTCCGCTGACCTTGGTCCGGCCCCAGTAATCACTGAAGGTTTCACCGGACTGACGGTTCTTTTTGAAATCCTCCAGATGGGCACGGATCGCGGCGGGGATGTCCTTGAAATCAATGGACTTCTTTTCAAGTCCGGCCAGACGATCACCACGATGGGAGCCGCCGACATAAAAGGCGTATTTGTTCGGGGCACGGCCCACAAAGGCAAAGTCCGAGTTGTACGGACGCGCACAACCGTTGGGGCAGCCGGTCATCCGGACAAGAATCGGCTCCTGTTCCAGGCCCAGATCGCGCAGCACCGCATCCACCTGGTCCATCAGCCCGGTGAAGACGCGTTCGCTCTCGGCCAGTGACAGGCCGCAGGTGGGCAGGGCCACGCAGGCGTGGCCGGTCTTGCGCATTTCCGTGAAGCCGGTGGCGGCGGGCACACCGTGTTCGGAGAGGATCGCATCCACAGAGGCCTTTTGCGCCGTGTCGATGTCGTGGAAAATGATGTTGCAATTGGGGGTCAGCTTCAAGGGACACCCGATCCGGGTGGCGATTTGCTGGAAGGCGCTCTTGTAGCGGATCCCGGCGTCCTGCACCCGGCCCTGCGCGATATGCACCCCCACAAACCACTTTCCATCCCCCTGCTCGTGCCAGCCCAGGGCATCGGAAACGGTGGTGAATGTGAAAGGCCTGACCGGCTCGGTCGGCGACTGCATGCGCTGCTGCACGCCCTGGCGCACCGCGTCGATGCCCAGACGGGAGACAACATATTTGAACCGGGAAAGTTTACGGTCCTCGCGGTTGCCGTTGTCGCGCTGAAAGGTCACGATGGCCTCGCAGGCCTCCAGGGCATGCTCCTTTTTGACATAAAAAAGCGGCTGGGCCAGATGCGGATACGTGGCGGTATTGCCGTGGGACATCCCAAATCCGCCGCCCACAAAAATATTGTACCCGGTCAGTTTTCCATTTTCGACATGGGCCACAAACCCGATGTCCTGGGAATAGATGTCCACGTCATTGCGCGGGGGGATGACGATTCCGATCTTGAATTTGCGGGGCAGGTAATGTTTCCCGTACACAGGTTCGACCTCCTCCGGGGTCTTGCCCGAAAGATCCACCTTCTGCCCGTCGAGCCAGATTTCCGCATAGGCACCCGAACGCGGCAGAAAATATCTGCTGATTTCCTCGGAAAATTTCTGGCACTCCCGGTGCGCGTCATCCTGGATGGGCGCGGCAGGGCCCATCGTGTTTCGGACCACATCCCCGCACGCTCCGAGCGTGGTCACCCCGGAGGCGACGATCCGTTGGACACACTCCTTGAAATCCCCCTTGAGAATGCCATGGAACTGGATGCCCTGGCGCGTGGTCAGTCGCATGGTGTGGTTGCCCAGATCGTCGGAAATTTTGTCATGCACCAGATACTGCGCGGCGGTCATCGCCCCGCCGGGGGTCTTGGTCCGCAGCATGAAACTCCACGCCTTGTCCTTGCCCTCCTTTTTGAGCTGGGTCCGCTGGTCGCGGTTGTCCTGCTGATAGGACCCGTGGAATTTCAGCAACTGATATTCCTCCTCGCTCACATGGTCCTTGGCCGGATCCTCCATGGTGGCCTTGAGGGTTCCACGCAGGTAGTTGCTTTGGTCTTTGAGAAGTTCGACGGGGCTGGGCATAGGAAGGGTCAGGTTGGATTGTGTTGGAGGTGACAGACAAACGATAACTCATCCCCCGCGCAAGACCCAAAAACAAATCCTGTCCCTCTCCCGCCAAAGCCTAGCTTCCCTGTCGGGAATTCACCCCGCGAAAACAGGGGGCCTAAACCGGCATGGACTCGGCGTATGGTTTGTGGTCAACTGAACTCTCCTCATGCAGGGTCTTATCTCCATTGTCTCCTCCGCCCGCCATCTTCCGGGAATTGGCCGGAATGTCCCGTTCCCACCCCTCTGTTGCCTGATGGTTCTGCTGCTGATTTCCGCCTGCGCCACCCCCGTCAAAACCAAGCCCTCCCCGCCGGTGGACCCGCCGGCGGCCTGGAAGGCGGTTCCCTACAAACATGATCCGGTCCAGACCGGGTGGCTGTCCCAGTTCAAAAGTGAGGACCTCGAAAAAATCGTCGTCGAGGCGATGAACCGCAATCTGGACCTGCAAATTGCGGCGGCCCGTCTGGAATCCGCCCGTGCCGGGGTCCGTGGGGCCGCCTCCGCACTGTACCCCAAGGCGGATGCCGGGGCCTCGCAGGGCCGTTCGCAGACCTTCGATCCCAACCGCGGGACGGATTCCTACGGTCTGACCATGAACATCTCCTGGGAAATCGACCTGTGGGGACGGCTCCGCGCGGGCAAGGGTGCCGCCATGGCGGTGGCGGAATCCTCCCGGTTCAATCTCGAGGCCTCGCGCCTTTCCCTCGCGGCCCAGACGGCCAAAGCCTGGTTCGCAGCCATTGAGGCGCAGGAACAGGTCCGGATCGCCTCGGAAAACCTCGACATCTCCCGGCGGACGACCCTGCTGGTCGATGCCCGCTACAAGGGCGGCGCGGTCTCGGCCTTTGACTTCAAACTCACCAGCGCCCAGGAAAAACAGTCGGAGGAGGCGCTCGTCCAGCGCAGACAGAATTTTGAGGAGGCCAAACGCACCCTGGAACTGGTTCTCGCCCGCTACCCGGCCGCTTCCATCGAGGTCCGCAAGGCTCTTCCTTCGATGCCGGCGGAAATTCCCGTGGGCCTGCCCTCGGACCTCCTGATGCGCCGTCCCGATCTGCTCTCGGCCGAATGGCAGCTGTTTGCCTCCGAAAACAGGGTCTTCTCCGCCCGGGCGGAACGTCTGCCCAAACTGGCCCTCACCGGCAGCGGCGGCACCTCCTCCAACGAACTGGAAAAACTCCTCGACGAACGGGCCCTGGTCGCCTCGATCGTCGGCAACCTCACCCAGCCCGTCTTCCGCGCGGGGGAAATCCAATCCCGGATCGAACAGCAGGAGGCGGCCCAAAAGGAGGCGGCGGCGGAATATGCCAAACTGGTCCTCACGGCCTTCAGCGAGGTCGAAAACTCCCTCGCACGCGAGGCCTTCCTCAAACAGCGCGAGGCGCTTCAGGCCGAAGCCCTGACGCAATTCGAGGAGGCCTTTCTGCTGGCCCGGGAACGGTACAAGGCGGGGCAGATCGACATCATCGCCCTGCTCGACACCCAGCGCTCCTCCCTCAACGCCCGCAGTCTGCTGCTGGCCACCCAACGCGCCCGACTCGACAACCGTGCCGATCTGATGCTCGCCCTGGGCGGCGGTTTCTGAGCGGAGCCCCCGCTACAGAACCCTGAGCAGGGCGGCATCCACGTCGATCGAAACAGCCCGACCCACCAGATCCACCTGCACGACAAAGGTCTGACGGTCCTTGTGGCAGACCACATACCCTTCCAGCCCCTTGAGAGGCCCCATGGAAACACTCACGGTCGCCCCGGTCTTGAGATATTCGTACGGCTCCAATGTGTACGGTCCTTCCAACGCGGTTTTGACCTGTTGCAGCTGCCGCAGCAGGACAGGCTCCTCCAGCGCGGTGACCGGGATCATCCCCGCCACGTGTGCCCGCAAACGCTCGTTTTTGACATCCTCCGCCGTGAGCCTGGCAAAAAGGTATCCCGGGAACAGGGGGAACCGGGTGCGGTAGTGGCGGACCCGGCCCCGTCCGGACCGCCGCTGCTGCGGCTTTTCATACAGGGGCAGAAATACGGGGCGCCCGAGGGAGGAGGCCAGCTCCGCGGCCTTTTTTTCCACCCGGGGACGCGTGTGCACGACAAAACATCCCAGTCCGGAACCCGGATTCTTTGAAAAAAAATCAGTCTCTTCACACATGGACCCTCCCTGATTAATGCAAGTCCCCACGCATGGAAAGCCTGATGATTGCGTCGGTGGCCGGGGAGCCCTTGAATTTTTCCATCCCCGTGTCATCTTTGCCTCCACCCCCCCTGCTGATCCGCCGCCATGCCCCCACAAAATTTCTACACGGAGCTGCCGCCTTTTTCCGATTTTTTCGGGATCACCCTAAACCGGCATTTTGAACCGGTCCCGGAGGACTGGCTGGTCTTCATCACCGATGTCGCGGGGTCCACCCGCGCGGTGGAAGCCGGACGCTACAAGGACGTCAACACCATCGGGGCCGCCTCCATCACGGTGGTGCAGAATGTGCTGCCGTACGATTTTCCCTACGTTTTCGGCGGCGACGGCGCCACCCTGCTGGTGCCCCCCGGAGAGGCGGACCGGGTGGGCGGGGCCCTGCAACGGCTGCAGCTGCTGGCCCGGAAAAATTTCGGGCTGGAATTGAGGGTGGGACGGATTCCGATCCGCGACCTGTGCCGGGACGGCAAGGAAATCGAGGTGGCCCGGTACCAGCTGGTCACCGGTCGATGTGTGGCCATTTTCCGGGGCGGGGGTCTGTCCGAGGCGGAAAAACGGCTCAAATCCCAGCCGGAACAATACGCCCTGCCGGGGGTGACGGAGGGAAACATCGACCTGACGGGGCTCTCCTGCCGGTGGAACCGCATTCCCAACCAGCGGGGACGGATTCTCACCCTGCTGGTGCTTTCCCGGCGCACACCTCCCAACCCGACCTATGAGGCGTTCCTCCGCTTCCTCAACGGGGTTTTCGGGGGCAACATCAATGCCTCCAACCCCGTGAATACGGACCGGCTGCAATACAAAAGTCTCCGGGAATGTCTGCGGGAGGAATGCCGCTACACGGGGTCCCGCTGGAGCCTGCCTTTTTTGAAGCGCCTGGTGGAAATCGTGGCGGCGGTCCTGATTTTCCGGTATCGTCTGCCGGCCCTGATTTTTGACGCGCCTCGCTACCAGGCCTCCATGCGGGTCCATGCGGACTACCGGAAATTCGACGATATTTTGCGCATGGTCATCGACTGCTCCCCGGCGCAGCTGGAGGAGGTGACCCGGTACCTGCAGGCCCGCCACGCGGAGGGGGAGCTCTATTACGGTCTGCATGAGTCGGACGCCTCGCTGATGACCTGCTTTTTTCAGGACGCCCGGGACGGGCAGCACATCCACTTCATCGACGGGGCCGAGGGCGGCTACAGCATGGCCTCCAAACAGCTCAAAGCCCAGATGGCCGCCCCCTGAGAAGGGTCCGTGATTTTCCACTGTTCACCCTATCCTGTTCCCTGTTTACTGGCCGCTTCATGAACTGGTACGTGCGTCTCCTCAAATACCTGGCCCCGTACAAGGTCCGTTTTGCCGCCGGCCTGCTGTGCGGACTGTGTTATGCGGTCATGAATGGCGCCATCATCGCCGTCACCAATCTGGCCACGGGTCTGGCGTTCCCCGGCGGGAAAACCTCCGCCTCCGACGCAAAATCCTTCACGCTTTTCCCGCGTCTGGATGCCTGGCTCGACCAAGTCAAACACTCCCTTTCGGACTCCCTGCTGGGTCCGCTCCAGCCCTCGACGGGAACCTACCCGCTCAAAACGGTCATTCTCATCGCCCTGCTCATCCCGGCGGTCTTCGCCCTGCGGGGTCTCTTCAACTACCTCAACAACTATCTCCTGAGCTGGGTCGGGGTCCGCACGATCATGGACATCCGCAACCACCTCTTCAGTCACCTCCAGAATCTTTCCATCGCCTTCTATTCGACCAGCTCCACGGGCGATCTGATGAGCCGCATCAACAACGACACGGGCAACGTGCAACGCGCCCTGGTCAATCTCGTGGCGGACCTCGTCAAACAGCCGCTGACCCTGCTCATCGGTTTTGTGAGTCTGATCGTGCTCGACCCCACGCTCACCTGCCTGGCCCTGATCACCTTCCCGCTGTGCCTGGTGCCCATCTCGATTTTCGGACGCAAGGTGCGGCAGGACAGCCGGGCCACCCAGAAAAATCTCAGCCAGCTCAACGCACTGATGCATGAGAGCTTCACGGGCATCCGTGTGGTCAAGGCGTTCGGACGCGAACACGATGAAATCCGGAAATTCCGCGACAACTCCAACAGCCTGATCTACCACTCCATGCGCATCGTCCGTTCCAGCAACATCACCAGCCCGATCATCGAGGTCATGGGGGCTCTGGGCGTGGGCCTGGTCCTCGTGTACGCCACCCATGCCGGGATGGAACCAAAACATTTTTTCACCTTCATCGCCGCCATGTTTGTCATGTACGCACCGCTCAAATCCCTCAGCCATATCCATCTCACGCTGCAAAACGCGGCGGCGGGGGCGGAACGCATCTTTGAAATCCTCGACAAGACCCAGACGGTGGAGGATGCCCGGGACGCCCGGGTGCTGCCCCCCATCTCGCACGAGATCCGGCTCGAAAACGTCCGTTTCGCCTACGCCCAAAAACAGGTCCTGCACGGGATCAGCCTGGTCATTGCCCGGGGAAGCTTCGTGGCCCTGGTCGGTTCCAGCGGCAGCGGCAAGACCACCATCGCCCATCTGCTCCCGCGTTTCTACGACCCCACGGGGGGCTCCATCACCATCGACGGGATCGATCTGCGCCATGTCACCCAGCACTCGCTCCGCGCCCAGATCGGGATTGTCAGCCAGGAAACGATCCTCTTCCATACGACTGTCGCCCAAAACATCGCCTACGGGAAACCCGACGCCACCCGGGCCCAGATCGAACATGCGGCCCGCATCGCCCATGCCCACCACTTCATCATGGAAATGCCGGGGGGTTACGACGCGGAGGTGGGCGAAAAGGGGGTGCAGATTTCCGGCGGCCAACGGCAGCGTCTGGCCATCGCCCGCGCCATTCTGCGCGAACCTCCGATCCTCATTCTCGACGAGGCCACCAGCGCCCTCGACAGCGAGAGCGAACGGGCCGTGCAGTCGGCTCTCGACGAGGCCAGTCGCGGACGCACGGTCATCGCCATCGCCCACCGACTCTCGACAATCCGAAATGCCGACCGCATCGTCGTCCTCGACCAGGGGCGCATCGTGGAGTCCGGCCGCCACGAGGAACTCCTCGCCCAGGCCGGCGCCTATGCCCGGCTCCACCAGCAGGTCGCCGCCGATCCTCTCTGAGCGGGGAGACTGTTTCGGCTGGCCATGCGGCCTGTCTTGGCGCACTGTGGCCAGACACGTGAAAGCCCTGCCCTCCCGAGTCGAATCCCTTCTCAACGAATGCCGCAAACACGGTCTGCGCCGGACACGCCCACTGGAAACGGTTCTCACGGTGCTGGCCGCCGGCAACACCCCGATTTCCTGGTCCCAACTGACCCGGGAAAAATCCATCAAAGAGGCCTGCGACCCGGCCACGGTCTTCCGCCTGGTCACCCGTCTGGAAAAGGCGGGTCTGGTCCGCAAACTGGGCACCCACAGCCGCAGCATCCATTATTTTCTCCATGTTCCCGGCGATGACCACCACGACTTCCTGGTCTGCTCCGAATGCGGGGTCATCAAAAGCATCGACATCGCCTGTCCGGTCGAAAAGATCGAACGCGCCATCGAACGCTCCTCGGGCTTCAAAAATCTCTACCACGAACTGGAGTTCTACGGGCTCTGCCCGGAGTGCCAGCCCTGAGGGCCGCTGCAAGGGAAACCGGGGGCAGCGCCCCAGGATAAAGAATTATATGGCAAGCCCTGTAAGGGCGTTGCATTCAGGGAGGCGCGCCCAGAGGTCCCGCACCACCAGGGAGATGTTGAACGTTCGGCGTTGTGGGTTGTGCGTGCGAAAATCGGTTTTCGGTACGCTCAACGCTCAACTCCGCACTCTCAACGCAATTTGGACTTGGAAACTTCCATCACCGTATCGGTATCCGTCAGCCAGACCTGGGGCATTTTTTTCAGGGTTTCCAGTGTGCGCCGCAGCGCGGCGGCCCCGTCGGGCGATCCCATGACGAAGGGATGGATGCCAATGGCCACGACGGTGGCGGGTCTGTCGGGATTGTTTTTCGCCTCGCGTGCCAGCTCACCGACATAATCCGTCCAAAGCTGGCCCATCTCACGCGCTGTCTGGTTGCGTCCGAGAAATTGGCCCATATCCACGGTCACCGGGGGATACGGAATGAGGAGGAGTCTGCCCGCGGGCGTGTCCAGAATGGAGAGATGGTCGGAGTCCATCGCATCGAGGGTGTAGGCGATTCCGCTGGCGGCACTGGCCCGGAAGGTATCCTGATTGCCGTAGACACTGGGGCTGCTCCAGCCCTTGGGACGCACCCCGGTTTCCTTTTCGATCAGGTCGAGGGTCTGTTTGATGTATTTTTCCTGTGCGGCCAATCCCCCCGCCAACGGCAGCATTTCGGAGGTGTTATTCATGCCGTGCGCGAGCAGGGAAGCCTGCGGGACAAGTGTCCGGAATTTTTTCCAGGCCACCGGCTGCTCGACGGGAAACAGGGCATTCAAGGCCACACTCAGCGGCACCCGACTCTCCCGAAACACACCACCCACACGTTCGACTCCGAAATCAATGGCATAGTTCCGGAATGCCTCATTGACCAGGTCCGGCTTGCGGGCGGCCATATCCGGACGGAAATTCGGACCCTGGCCGAAACCCCAGACCTCGACATAAAGCACAAAACAAACGGCCACCTTTTTGCCCGGCTTCCACTGTTTTTGGACAAGATTTTCCCGGGAAAACCCTGTCACGGCGTCTGTCTGCGCTCCGGCGGCAATCATGCCACTGGTCAGGAGACAGGCGGCCAGGAAAAAAACGGGTCGTTGACCGGCGGGGCCCGGGACATTGTTTCTTTTAATGATCATCCTGGGAGGTTATCCGGCCACTGTTGTTTGCCAAGTGCCAATCCTGCTTTGTGTGCGGATCCCTCCTTCAATCAATGAGCCGGCGGGTGATGTCCCCGTAGGCGTCGATGCGCCGGTCGCGCAGAAAGGGCCAGTGCGTGCGCACGGTGTCGACCTTGTCGAGATCAATGGGTTGCACCAGGATTTCCTCCCGGTCCACGGAGGCCTTCTTCAAAATCAGTCCGCTGGTGTCGCAGATGAAGCTCTGCCCCCAGAACTCAAGCCCGTCCCCACCGAGTCCCTCCAGCACTTCGTGCCCGATGCGGTTGGTGGAGGCGACGTAACAGCCGTTGGCCACGGCATGGGAGCGCTGGATGGTTTCCCATGAGCTGTGATGGGCGTGCCCGTACTCATTTTTCTCGGAGGGATGCCAGCCGATGGCGGTCGGATAAAACAGTATCTCGGCCCCCTGAAGGGCGGTCAGTCGCGCCCCCTCGGGATACCACTGGTCCCAACAGATGAGCACCCCGATCTTGGCGTACCGGGTCTGCCAGGCCTTGAATCCGAGATCGCCGGGGGTGAAATAGAATTTTTCGTAGAAAAGCGGATCATCCGGGATGTGCATCTTGCGGTA
>JANRIZ010000051.1:0-6374 GCA_033764445.1 Verrucomicrobiia bacterium
GTGATCTCCCCCATGAAAATCTCCTTTGATCAATACGATTGCTCGGGATTCTTCGACGAAATGTGCGACAGCAAGGGCGCCCCGCGTCCCCATTACCGCAAATTGATCAAACGGTTCCAGCAACTCACCCGGGTCGAATTCGAACAGCGCCGCCAGATGGCCGACACGGCCTTCCTCCAGCAGGGGATCACCTTCACCGTCTACAACGATTCCCAGGGGACGGAACGCATCTTTCCCTTCGACATGGTCCCCCGGATCATCCCCCCGGAGGAATGGTCCCGCATCGAGGCGGGTCTGGTCCAGCGCATCACGGCACTGAATCTCTTCCTGCACGACATCTACCACGGACAAAACATCATCCGGGACAAAATCATCCCGCTTTCCTACATCCAGGGGGCAAAACATTTCCGCCCGGAATTCATGAATTTCAACGTCCCCCGCAACATCTACATCCACATCTGCGGCTCGGACCTGATCCGTGATGAAAACGGCACCTACATGGTTCTCGAAGACAACGGCCGCTGTCCGAGTGGCGTCTCGTACCTGCTCGAAAACCGCCAGACGCTCAAACGGGTCCTGCCCCACCTGTTTGAAACCTGCGGGGTGCGCCCGGTGGAAAGTTATCCGCAGGAACTCCTCCGCCTGCTCCAATACGTCTCCCCCCGCGGCAAACCCGACCCCACGGTGGTGTTGCTCACCCCCGGCATCCACAACAGTGCCTACTTTGAACACAGCTATCTGGCCCGTCAGATGGGCATCGAAATCGTCCAGGGCGGCGATCTGGTGGTCCAGGACGACCATGTCTACATGCGGACAACCAAGGGGCTGCAACCGGTCGATGTCGTCTACCGCCGCATCGACGACGATTTTCTCGACCCAAGGGTCTTCCGCAGGGACTCGGTCCTGGGGGTCCCGGGCCTGGTCGGCGCCACCCGCGCAGGCAACGTCAGTCTGGCCAATTCCATCGGCACGGGGGTGGCCGATGACAAGGTCATCTATTATTTTGTGCCCCGCATGATCAAATACTATCTCAACCAGGACCCGATCCTACCCAATGTCCCCACCTACCTGGCCAGCGAGGAATCGGACATGAAATTCATCATGGAACACCTCCCCGAGCTCGTCGTGAAGGCGGCCAATGAATCGGGCGGTTACGGCATGCTCATCGGTCCCCAGGCCTCCCGGGCGGAGATCGAGAAATTCCGCAGGCTCGTCCGCGAAAACCCCCGCAATTACATCGCCCAACCGACGCTGGCCCTCTCGCGCCACGCCTGCTACATTGACGGACGGTTCGAGGCCCGTCACATCGACCTCCGGCCCTATATCCTCTACGGGGAAAAAATCACCATTGTCCCCGGGGGTCTGACCCGGGTCGCCCTCAAAAAGGGGTCCCTTGTCGTCAACTCCAGCCAGGGAGGCGGCAGCAAGGATACCTGGGTCCTCGAAACCTAGTCGTCCGTCCAACCATTCCATCACCGCCCTCCCCCCCCTTCAAAACCGTCAACCGAAAAACACCATGCTCAGCCGAGTCGCCGAATGCCTGTATTGGATGAGCCGTTCCATCGAACGGATCGAAAACATCGCCCGCATCGTGGATGTGAACACCCAGCTCATGCTGGATTTGCCGACGCTCCAGGCTGAAAAACTCTCGGGCAACTGGACCCCCCTGGTCATGGCCCTGGGCGATGATGTCACGTTCCGGAAACTCAAGCGCGCGGGGTCCCAGGCAGGGGTCATTGATTTTATGGTCTTTGACCGCGACAATCCCAATTCCATCCTCGGCTGCCTGAGCAGCGCCCGCGAAAACGCCCGCACGGTGCGGGAACAGATCTCGACGGAAATGTGGGGAGAAATCAACCGTTTCTACCTGTGGATCACCAGCAAAAACGCCCGCATGGAATACGAAAAAAGCGCCTACGACTTTTTCCAGCATATCAAGGAATCCTGCCACCGGTTCCGCGGCACCACGGATGCCACCATGTCCCATGACGAAGGCTGGGACTTCATCCAGATGGGGCTGCACATCGAACGGACGGACAAAACCTCCCGCATCCTGGATGACGAATTCTACCTCCTGGGAAAACTCAGCCACCTTCAGGGCGCGGAGCAGCTCCAGCTCAATGCCGTCCTCCGCAGTTGCAGCGCACGGCTGGCCTACCAGAGGCTCTACGCCTCGGTCTTCACCCCGGTCAATGTGGCCGAATTCCTCCTGCTCTCCCCGGACTTCCCGCGCTCGGTCCTCTTCAATGTCCGCAGTCTGGATGAGGCCCTGCGCCGCATTTCCGGCGCCCCCTCGGGCACCTTTTCCAACACGCCCGAAAAACTGAGCGGCCGTCTTCTGGCCGACCTGCGCTACAGCGAGATCGCAGACTACCTCAGCCGCGGCCTGCACCAGACCATGGACGAACTTCAGCTGCGTCTCAACTCCCTGGGCGAAGCCATCGCCAAATCCTACATGCACCAGGCCGAACCCGCGATTCTCCGCTCGCTTCGGCCCATGAAAAAATCCGCCGCCCAATCAGCCCAGCAACAGCAGTAGAACGGTCCTGATCAGGGGTCGGGGGTGACCAGATCAATGCCCTCGACGGTTCCGCGCGAATCCAGCAGGTAATAGACCCTCACCTTTTTTTCCCCGGCCGCAAAATCATAACTGAGCACCCCCTGCGGCACGGCCTCGCGGGGAGGACCGTGCAACTCGAAAATCCGCGAGCCGGGATCCCCGTTCCTGATCCCAAAAACCTCACGCGTCGATTCCCGCAGCAGGCTGATCCGCCCATAGGGCCCCGTCCCGTTGTTCCCAAACATCCGGAGGTGTTCCCCCGGAACCACCAGAATCCAGCCGACGTTCAATATCAGGAGATGGCTGCCGGTGGACATGTCCCGGCTCAACACGGTCACCTTGGCCGCCGGAAAATCCGCCTTCACCTCCGCCTGCTTTTTCCCGAGATAGGCCGCCAGGCCTGCGCCACTGTCTGCGGCGGCTTTCTGTTTGCCCTCCAGGGTCGCCCGGAGGGAGGCGACACGTGCCGGATCCTGCAGCGCCTCGGAGAGGCGCAACGCGGTATACCCCTCCTCCTGTGCCGCCCATTTGTCCCGGAACTCCCTCCAGCCGGCCTGCGAACCCGCCCCGGGAACGGCCTTGACGGCGGCCTGCACCATCCAGTGCCGGATCCGGGGGTCGGGATCCCCCAGGTACATCTGGATGAGAGCGGAGTCCTCCGGACGCGCGGTCTGCGCCAGGGCCCGGGCGGCATCCAGGCGCAGAACCTTGGAGGAGGTGCTCCCGAGGCCCTTGGCCATAAGTTCACGAAAACGGGGCTGGGGTGCTGTCATCAGCGCCCGTGAAAGTTTCTGCCGTGTGTCAAAATCCTGTTCGGCATTGTATCGGGTCTCCACAACGGCAACGGATTCCTCATCTCCACTCTTGCACAGGGCCAGGGCGGCGGCCTCAAACAGAAGCGGATACTGCCGGTCCCGGACCAGGCTCCTGAGCAGGGGGACGGCCTCGGGGACGGGATGATTGACGATCATGCCCAGCATGTCCTTGGTCAGTTTCTCCTGGTCCAATGGCTGTGGCAGGGCCTGCAGCAGCACCTGGGCGGCCTCGGGGGACATGACCCTGTCCAGGCGGCGCAACAGCGTGAACGTCATGCCTTTGTCCGGACACGCGACAACGGCCTCGGCCAGGGCCCGGGAATATTCGGGCGAATGGACACTCCAATCCTCGGCGAGGCTGGTGATTTCATTGACCATCCAGGCGTCCTGGGCCTGCCGCTCCCGCATCAGGGTGAAAAGGGCCGCCCATATTCTGTCATGATGGGCGGGCCATTTTCTCAGCGCGGAAATGATCTGGCTCCGGGATGACGCATGCACGTGGGGGGTCTCGTGCAGCTTGTCCTGTTTCAACAGGGAAATCAGCATTTCAAGGGCTTCATCGGTCTGGGCCCGGGACAGCTCCATGATGGCCTGTCCGGGTTCCTTTTTGTCCAGAAACTGCTGCGCCCTTTCAATGGGTGACAACTGCTTGGGCGGCGGGGGCGGGGGCTGCTCGGGCGGCAATATCCGGTGGCACCCCAGGAACATGCAGGTGCTCATCAGAGCCAACAGGACAAGTTTCATGGAACCAAAAAACCGCACCCGCCCATCATGGGGTCTCCCTGTCCTGATTGCAACCGGACTTTTTGGCCCGAAGGCGCCTGACGGGGTCCGCACATTTGAATGGTCAAGGGCGGCCCGCCGATTTAGAGATGTTCCCATGCGGATGCTTCTCCGGATTCAAATTCTCTCGGTTCTCATCCTGCTGGGCTGTGCCGGGTCCCTGCTGGCACAAACGGAACCGCCGGAATACCGGGTCATACGGACCACCGACTTCGATCCGGGCTCCCCGGGCTCCGCCGCATTTTGGGACAAGGCCGCGTGGATGGCGGTTCCACCTTTGAACACGGCCCTCACCGGATACGCCACGCGCGCCCGGCTGCTGTACTCGGACCGGGGTCTCTACGTGCAGATCGAATGTCAGGACCCCCTGCTCACCGCCCATCCCCGCGGCGATTTTGAAAGTCTCTACCTCGAGGACGTGGCCGAGGTCTTTCTGCAGCCCGACCCGGGTTCCCCGGTCTACTTCGAGTACGAAATCTCCCCCTTCGGGGCCGAGGCCCCCCTGCTCATTTCCAATAACGGAAATTCCCTCTCGGGTTGGACTCCCTGGAAATACGGGGGTCGGAAAAAAACGGCCAAGGCGGTTTCGGTCAGAGGCGGTCGCGCACGGCCCGGGGAAAAAATCGAGGGCTGGTCGGCGGAGGTCTTCATCCCCTACCTGCTTCTGGAGGGTCTCAAGGGCTGCCCGCCGTCCTCAGGCCAGTCCTGGCGCGGAAATGTCACCCGGATCGATTATGACAACGGAAAAAATCATTTTTTTTCCTGGGCCACCCTTCCCCGGCCCAATTTTCACAACCCGCCTCTCTTCGGACGTCTGGTCTTTGAGTGACGCCTCCTCTCAGACCGGGAATTTTCCGGCAAAAAACGGGTTGTGCCGCTTTTCCTCGGCCACACTGGTCAGCGGGCCATGACCACTGCACAGGATCGTCGTGTCGGGAAGGGTCATGATCTTTTCGAGATTGTTCCGGAGCGCGTCCTGGTGCGACACAAGCCCCCCTCCCATCGACCCCGAAAAAAGGCTGTCCCCCACCAATGCCACAAGGGTCCCGTCGGCTTTCAAACCCTCCACCACATAGGTCACTCCTCCCACGGTGTGTCCAAATGTGTCCAGCGCCCGGATACGCAGTCCTCCCACGGAAAAACGGTCCCCCTCACGAACCGAGGCCTCCACCCCCTCCACGGGTTCCCGCGCCCCGATCAGAGCCCTACGGCATCCGGTCTTGTGCATCAGCCGGTCGATTTCCATGATGTGGTCGGTGTGGGAATGGGTCAGAAACAGGCTCTCCAGCTCCAGCCCGTGTTTGGCAATATCTGCCAGCATGCCATCACAATCTGTCCCGGTGTCAAAGGCCGCGGCCTTCCTCGTCGCCGGGTCCCAGAGCAGGTAGGCATTGACAAAAAAGTCCTTGTACGGGGTGGTGTACATCGCAAACGAATCACAAAAACCCTGACGGGGCAACGGTGTCCAATGCTGGCGCGAGATGTCCAGAAGGGCGGCGGCATCCAGGTTCAAAACCGGACAGAGCCGGCGCAGGCTCTGCTCGTCCCGCAGGGTCCCGGCCCGCAGCTCCCGCAAATGCACCGCATCCAGCCCGGACGCGGCGGCCAGGGTCTCCTCGGTGTAGCCCCCCCCACGCATGGCTTTGCGCAGGATGTCGATGTACGTGTCCTCCAGTGGCAGCATGCCCGCAGTATCCGGCTTCCGTCGCCCGGATCAAGACCGAACCATCCCCGGAAACGGGTCCCTACGCCACGTACGGCAGCTTGCCTTCCCACTCCTTGCCGCAGGGTCCGCCGTCGGGATTGGCGGCCACTTCAAGGGAGGTCCCGTCAAAACGCAGGCACGGATTGTACATCCCGGCCAGATATGCCGCCTTGGAGGGCAGGTAGTGGCAGATGTAGGACCTCCGCCACAGTGTCTCGTGCCGGTTCGGACCGGACCCGTGGATGACGTTGCCGTTGAAAAAGAGCGTGTCACCGGGCTCCAACCGGGCCGGGATGGCCTTCTTCCCCTCGGGGGGCGGCACAAAATGCTGGAAGAAACTCTCGTTGGGATCGGCCTCCTTCGGGCACACCACGGGATAATTGTGCGTGTCGGGCACGACATACAACCCGCCATTTTCAGGGATGGCCGGATCAATGGCCGTCCAGGCGGCAATACAGCTGAAGGGTTTGACGGCCAGATAGAAATTGTCCTGATGCAGGGCCTGGCCCCG
>JANRIZ010000058.1:0-65323 GCA_033764445.1 Verrucomicrobiia bacterium
TCTGCGTCATCTGCGGGGGCTCTTCCCGCGGGAGGGCTCCCATGAGGATCGCCCGCATCGAAGGCTACGCCACGGCCACAGTCAAACATCCCTCGCTGGAGGGATGGCGCCTGCTCATCGCCCAGCCCCTGACCAGTGCCATGGAAAATGACGGACCCCCGCAGCTGACGATCGACCCCTTCGGCGCGGGGATCGGTTCCAAGGTGCTCATTTCCAGCGACGGCGCGGAGTCCCGCAAACTGGTCGGCAGCGAACTGTCCCCGATCCGCTGGAACGTTCTGGGAATCCTTGACGATGGAGTCAACAACACCCTATGAGATTTGGCAAAGTCATCGGACGCGTCGTCCTCTCCCAGAAACATCCCAGCTACGTGGGGGAACGCCTGCTGCTGACCCTGCCCTGGAAAACCGGGGCCTTTGAGGGACGCCATGACCACGATTTTGGCATTGTCGTGTACGATGAACTCGGCGGAAGTCCGGGGGATCTGATCGCCATCAGCGAAGGACGGGAGGCGGCCTGCCCGTTTGATCCGCCGCGCCCTGTGGATGCCTACAACGCCGCCCTCATCGACGATTTCTTCTATCAATCCCCCAAGACCGGCAAGTAGCAAAGGAAACACCCCATGAAACTCTTCACACAAAAAGACGCTGAAACCTTCATCCACTCCGGAGCCAGGGAATTCGCCCTGACCCCCGGCACGATCCTGACCCCCGGCGCCAAGGACGCCTTTTCCGAGGCGCGGGTGCGTGTGGTGACCTCCACCGGGTCCTCCTCTCCGGCCCCGGCCTCCCCTGTCTCGGGGGGAACCAACAGGATTGAAGCCCTGTTCAACTCCCCGGAAGCCCAGCAGGTCAAACTCGATATCTGCGAGATCGGCCGCCGTCTGTGGCAGCGGGAATTTGTCGACGGCAACGGGGGGAACATCTCCTACCGCATCGGCCCCAACGAGGTCCTGTGCACCCCCACACTGGTCAGCAAGGGGTTCATCAAACCCGAGATGATCTGCATGGTCGATCTGGAAGGCAACCAGATTGCGGGCTCCTCCAAACGCACCAGCGAAATCACCACACACCTGGCCCTTTACAAGGGCAATGCCACCGCCAAGGCGGTGGTCCATGCCCATCCGGTCCATGCCACGGCCTTTGCCATCGCGGGCATTGAACCCCCGGCCTGTCTGATTCCCGAATACGAGGTGTTTGTCGGACGCGCTCCGCTGGCTCCGTACAAAACACCCGGAAGCAGGGAAATGGCGGAGATCATCCAACCGCTGGCCGCGCAGCATCAGTCCATCCTGATGGGCAACCACGGGGTCATCTGCTGGGGCAGTTCGGTGGAGGACGCCCATTGGAAGATGGAAATCACCGACGCCTATTGCCGCACTTTGCTCCTGGCAATGCCGCTCAAGGGCAACGCCACCATTCCCGACAACGAGGTGGGCAAATTGATCGAGCTGCGCAACAAACTGGGAATGCCCGATCCCCGTTCGGGTCTCAAACCGGTGGAACTGTGCGAGATCGATCCGTGGGAAGTGCTTCGCGGCAAAGCCAGCAGTTGCGGATGCAAAACCGGGGCGACCGGGGACTCCTCCGGGACGGACCCCGACGACAAAACGGTCCAGCAGATCACCGACCAGATATACAGGGCCCTCGGCGGCAAATAACCCCTCATTTTCAACAACCCTTCCAGGAGAAACAACATCATGAGTCTCAAAGTCGGAATCATCGGGGGAGGCGGACGTGTGGGAAGCTGCGCGGCCTTCGCGCTCCAATGTGGCGGCATTGTCCGCGAAATCGCCCTGCTCGACGCCAACGCGGCCACCGCAGAAGGGGAAGCCCTCGACCTTCTGCACGGTGCGGCCTACACGGCGGACCAGAAAATCCATGCCTGTGACTACCCCTCCATCGCCCAATGCGACATGATCGTCATCACGGCGGGACTGCGCCGCAAACCCGATGAATCCCGTCTGGACCTCATCAACCGCAACGTCACACTGTTCCTCCAGATTCTCGACAGCCTCCGCACGGCGGGTCTGCGCCGCGAGGCCTTCATCTTTGTGGTCAGCAACCCGGTGGATATCCTCACCCACATGGCCATGCAACGTCTGGGACTGCCCGAAAACCAGGTGTTCGGACTGGGCACCATGCTCGATACGTCACGCTTCTGCTCCCTGATCGCCGCCGAACTCCATCTCCCGCCCACCCAGGTGCGGGCCATGATCCTGGGCGAACATGGCGACTCCATGCTGCCGGTGTGGTCCAGTGCCACAGTGGACGGATTTGACCTCAACAAATTCCCGGGCATGAATCCCGGGCTCCAGAACAAACTCTTTGAACGCACCAAAGGCAGCGGGGCGGAGGTCATCTCGCGCAAGGGCGGGGCGGGCTGGGCCGTGGGCATCGCCATCAAGGAGGTCGTCGAGGCGGTGGCTTTGGACCGCAGGCGCATCCTGCCCGTCTCGAGCCTGATCCGCGGCGAGTACGGCATCCGGGACATCAGTCTCTCCGTGCCCACCGTCGTCGGCAGAAACGGCATTGAAAAACGGATCGAACTCGAACTCTGGCCCAAGGAACTGACCGCCCTGCAGGCCTCCGCCAAGGCCCTCAAGGAAACCCTGGCCAAGGTCAAGGCGTGAAACAAATGTCTAATGTCTATCGACTAATGACTCATGTTTAAAAACCCACGCATGATTCAAAGGCATGAAAACGCAAAAATTCGATCTTGAAGAACGCACGGCCATTTTTGGAGAAAATGTGATTAAATTTGCGAAAAATGTTAAACCAAATCCCGTCAACACTCCGCTGATCAACCAAGTGGTGCGTTCAGCTACCAGCGTGGGGGCGAACTATTGTGAGGCGGATGATGCTTCATCAAAAAAGGATTTTATCCATAAGATCGGTCTGTGTCGAAAGGAAGCCCGCGAAACGAAACATTGGCTGCGAATGCTGGCGATTGCGGAAACCAATTCAAGGGACGAACTGGCCCAGCTCTGGCAGGAAGCCAAAGAATTACATTTAATCTTTGCATCGATTGTCAGAAATGGTCGAGAAAACATGTGCATCGAAACCCTCAAAACATGACACTCTCTGAAGTTTTTAGTCATTAGAAATTACAAATTAGACATTTTTACCCCCCTTATGCAAAAATCCCTCGACACCAAACTGGCGGAAATCCGGTCCAACCCCGGCCGGGCCAAATCCTTCATCATTGCCGACGCGAAGGATGCCGACATGGCCTTCGGCATCACCGCCCCGGGACCCAAACCCAATCAGAGTCCCGAGGCCTTCTCCAGCGGGGAACTGCATTTCAAAACTCTGCCGGAGTACCAGCAGCAGATTCGTGACGTGATCAAGCAGGGACTGGTGGACATCCTCCTGGCCTCCGCCTCCAATATCGAGCAGCTCTCCATCAAGGAGGGGCTCTTCAAAAACTCCCACCTCACCCCCGCCGCCCGGGCCAACGACGCGACGGATATCTGGGTCATCCGTCACGGCTCCTACATCCAACAACCCTCCCAACCCTTCCGCTCGGCCTCCATCGACCACATCCAATGCGGCAAACTGGAGTGTGAAGAGGGCGAAATCACGGGGGCCAATCTGGGCCTTTACTCGGTGACCTTCACCAACGATCTCGACCGCGACAAACGTTCCCTGTGCGCCTTCAAGGACTTCCGCGAGGAAGCCGAACTCAAGGGGTTCAAATATTTCCTGGAAGTCTTCGACCCGAACGTGAAGACCGGCATCTCCGACGACAAGATCGGACACTTCATCAACGACCACATCGTGCGGAGCCTGGCGGGCGTGACCCAGCGCGGACGTCCGGAATTCCTCAAAATCGTCTATCACGGCCCGAAGGCCATGGAGGAACTCTGCGCGTATGATCCCTCACTGGTGGTGGGCATTCTCGGCGGCGGTGCGGGCACCACCTACGACGCCTTCAAACTGATCAGTGAGGCCCAGAAATACGGTGCGCGTGTGGCCCTCTTTGGCCGCAAGATCAACATGGCCGAACATCAGCTGGCCTTCATCCAATTCCTCCGTTACATCGTCGAGGGGTCGATCACCCCGGAGGACGCGGTCAAGGCCTATCACGGCGTCCTGCAGGGCTTGAATATCAGACCCCATCGCAGTTTGCAGGAGGATCTGACCCTTCAAACGGGGGTGATGAGTTACGGCGGATCCACGACCGTGGCCGTTCCCGCGGGAACCCCCCGTTCCACGTCCGTCTCCAAACCCTCCGTTCCGGCCCCTTCACCTTCCAAAATCGCGGGCAATCTGGGAGGAAACATCGCCGTGCCCAACCGCAACGCCCTCCCCACTCCGACAACGGATTCCAAAACCAACACCTCCCGCGTCGAGGAGCAGCTTCGTCGTCTGAAAAAAAAGCTGGGCGACATCTAGGGGAAATCGCGATTTTCTTCGTCACCCGCGGGAAGGCTCCCCCAGAAGGCCCCGTTTCCTTCCCGTGAAAAACAGGGGACTTGGCAGGAATGGGAAAAACCGTCATAGTCCGCGACCCTATGTTTGATGGAGCCCTATTGGTGGACAAACCGAGCGATTGGACCTCACACGATGTCGTGGCGAAGATTCGCGGACGGTTCCAGTTTCCCAAGGTGGGTCACTGCGGAACCCTCGATCCGATGGCCACCGGGCTCCTCGTCATTGTTCTGGGCAAGGGCACCAAACTCTCCAACAACCTCATGGGCGATGACAAACGGTATGAAGGGGAAATGACGCTGGGGGTCGAGACTTCCACCTATGATGCCGAGGGGGAAATCCTGGAAAACCGGCTTGTTCCGCCGCTGACCGAGGGCGAAATACGTGAGGGTTTCAGGGGATTTACCGGAGACCAGTATCAGATTCCACCCATGGTCTCGGCCATCAAAATCAAGGGTCAGCCCCTTTACAAAATGGCCCGCAAAGGGGAGGAGGTGGAACGGGAACCGCGTTTTATCCATGTGTACGAATTGCGTCTCCTCTCCATGGCCCTTCCCAGGATCGAATTCGATCTCTTTTGCACCAAGGGAACCTATGTCCGTTCCCTCGCGCATGATCTGGGACAGAAACTGGGCTGCGGGGCCCATCTGAGCCGGTTGCGCCGCACACAGAGCGGCAAATTCCGCGTGGTGGATGCCCTGCCTCTTGCCGAACTGATTGGCATGAGCGCGGACCAGGTGGAGGCCCGGGTCATACCCCTCCACGCCTTGGGTGGCACGTAAAAGGAACGTTGACCCCTCCCGGCCTTTGCCCTGGGAACACTTCGCTACTGCTTCCGGACAGGACTCAGCACGATGAATGTTTCGTTCTGGGCCACCGGCTCCAGTGGCGGAAGTCGGTATCCCTCCCGGTAATGATCGGCCTGGGGGTCGTTTCGAAAGGTGGCCACACGGACCCTTTCACGGGGCACTTTGCTCCAGCGATCCCGCGTGGTGGTGGCATGCGCGGAAATGACATGGATCGGTTCCCGCTGACCCTGACGGTAGCGAAGGACATTCGCATAAAAGGCCACCGGCCAGACCCGGGTGAATTCCCCCATGACGTGACTGGCTTTCAGGTCAATGACCTGACGTGCATACGGCCCCACAAAGGCGTCCAGATCGCGGTCCACACCGCGGACCGAGGGCCAGCCGTAAACCGCCAGACTGACCCCCACGATCAGCACCATGCCCATCCCTGTGATGTAAGGCTTTTGGACGTCACGCACTCGTCCAAAACACGCGCTGATCACCAGGATGGAAATGGCCCCCTGCAAAAAAAAGTACGCACTGGCGGCGTAATCGGGCCGGAAGTCGTGTTTCAGGACCCAATCCGTGAAGGCGAACAGGCCGAGAGCGGCCAGTGCGGTGATCAGACACGAAAAACACATCCAGAGCACGGTCCGCCAATCCTGATCCGTTCTGAATCTGAGAAGAAAAAACAGGGAAGCGCCGCTCATCAGCAGGGTCAGGGGAATCTTGCCATGGGCAAAGTAGTAGTAAAAAAGATTGAAGGAAAGTTTCAGAAAGGACTCCGGCCAGAGGGAGACCGGGCTGATTCCATACTCCCACCGGTAGGGCCACATATTGGAGATGGCCAGGATGATCAGAAAATTCAGTGCCAAAAGGGACACGGCGGGAATGATCTCCCATACGGCGACCCTCCGCCGACCCACCATATCCGGGAGATGCCGGAGCAAAACCAACAGCCCCAGCATCAGCGGCATGGGCATACAAATCCATGCACTGACAAACAGGGCCAGTGTCGCAAAAAATCCCCGCCTCCATCCTCTTCCGGGGGTTTCGAGAATGATCAGACCGGTCAACCCCCAAAATGCGGCGGTGGCATAGGGCTGGTAAATAAAAATGAACGCGGTCAGGTCACCGGTCAGTCCCAGAAACATCAGCAGGGAAAGTGCCCCCGCCGCCCACCAGGGCCCTTCCGGAATCAGGTACCGGGTCAGTGCAAAAAAGGAACCCAGGGCACAGGTGAGCACCATCCAGTAGAGCAACAGCAGGTTCCAGAACGGGTCCCTGACCGGACTCGCCAGCAACGCAAAGAAGGCCCCGTAGCGGTTCTGATCCCAGAAAAAAAAGGTCCATCGCTGGGTGCTCATGATCGTGTGCATCAGGGAATCCGACGTGTGAAAACGGTGGAAATTGCCCAGATCAATCTGCAGCGCGGTCAGGGCCACAAACACCATGGTGGCCCCGAATGGAAAGCGCGAGACACTTTCGCACACCGATTTTCCGAAGGAGGCAAAAGACATGACATCTGACTTAACCCCTGATAGGGTCACGAATCAACCTTCGTTTGCACACCATGACATCTTCCCTTTCCAAACCCCTGTCCCGAATGCTGCTTTTGATCATCGGTGTCGCCGCCGTGCTGGCCGCCTATTGGGCCCTGGACTCATGGGTGCTGCGACCCCAGGTCCTGACCCCGTTGAAACTGAACCATCAACTGGTTCCGGCGCTGACCCCTCTGTACGCCTTCTGGTTCCCGGTGTTCAAGTGGCAGGGACTGTTGTATGTCCTGGCGGCAGGGCTCCTGGTGTGGTCCGCCCTCCGTCTGACCGATCCGCAAAAAACCCCCGAAAGCAATTTCCTGGTTTATCTGGGGTTGATTTCCCTTGTCCTGCCGGTCCTTCTTTTTGGAATCCGGCAAAATTACGGCTCCCTCGGGAAGCTCCTCCTGCTGTATCCCGGTGAGGAGGTCTATTTTGACGCCTTTCGCATCTACGACCTGTCCTTTTACATTTCCCATTATGTGGACTACATGCCCCGCCTTTCCCTGCACGGCAAACACTTCCCTCCCGGATACTCCCTGCTCATTTACGGACTGACCCAGGCTTTCGGGGAGGGAGTCCTGATCGTCGCCATGGCCACCCTGGTTTTTTTCGCGGCCGGATGCCTGTTTTTTTACCTGGCCTACCGACGGATGGCCGGGATGGCCGCCGCCCGTCAGGGGGCGTTGCTGATGCTGACAATCCCCTCGTTGTTGGATTTTGCCTGCACCTCCATGGACGCGATCTTTTTCGGATGGGCCGGTCTGTGTCTCTGGATGGCCTCACTGACCGTCGGTGCGATGAAGTCGGACCGCTGGAATCAGTCCGTCCTCTTTGGCGCCCTGCTGGGACTGACCCTTGCACTGGCCGCGTATTTCAGTTTTGTGGTGTTCCCCCTGGGATTGGCCCTGGGATTATACATCGGTCTGACCGGATGGAAAAAGCCGGGCAGGACTGCCCTCACATTGGGAATGACCGGGGTGCTGTTTTTTGGGGTCTATCTGGTCTTTTACGCCCTGACCGGATTCTCAATGTACGCCTGTCTCCTGGAGGCCGCCAAAAACAATCATGGGTTCATGAACGGACTGACCTCCGGAAGGCTTCGGGAACTTTATTGGAATATCAGCTTTGGCAATCTGTTCGCATTCGGAATCGGCTCCGGCGTCGCGGTGGTGGCCGCATTGATATGGCGCCTGTCCGGAGACTGGAAAAAGTGGGACGCCTGGGAATGGTCCGTGATTCTGACCCTCGCGACGATGACCTTCGGACACCTGTTCCAAATGGAAACCGAGCGCATCTGGATTTTTGCGATGCCCTGGCTCGTGGCGGTGATCATTGGAAGGGGCCCCCTGATTGAAGCCCCCCTCTTCCGGCTGCTGCTCCTGCTCGGCCTTTCCCAGGCCTTCGTGATGGAAATCCTGTTCCTGACCCTTTGGTAGCGATTGCGGGACCTGGTCGGCTCAGCCCCCCGGATTTACACCGTTGACATTCGTTCCTTCACCCCGGAGATTGTGCCCGTCCCCCCCTCACGTCCCCATGACCCAATACACCGTCACCAGCTGGAATGGCCAGAAATATGGACCCTCCGATCTTGAGACCCTTCGGGGTTGGATCCGGCAGGGACTGATCCTTGCCGACTTCGAGGTGGTTCAAAGCGACGGCACCCGGTCAAAGGCGGGGGCATTGCCGGAACTGGCGGACCTCTTTTTAACCGCCCCCACCCCCCCGCCCCTCCGGGCGGATTCCACACCCAGAAACACTGTGCGTCTGGCGGATATGACCGCCCGGATCAACACCTCAAAGGCTCTGGCCGAGGGGTGGAAATGTTTTTCCGGACGCCCGGGCCTGGCCATCGGCTCCCTGTTTCTGATGTGGCTGCTGATGATCCCCTCGGTCCTGCCTTTTGGAATCGGTTTTGTGTACAGCACCCTCTTCATGTCCGCGGTGATGATCGGCTATTGGAAACTTTCCCTGAATCTCGTGGATGGCTCCCACGCCTGCGCCGGGGACATCCTGTACGGATTCAAAAACAGGATCAATAACAGCATCCTGGCGAGTGTGATCCGGTTTGCCATCTCCCTGATCCTGGTCATTCCCCTGGTGGTGGTGGCCGTGATTCTGGTCGTGGCAATCATCGCCATCGAGGGTTCGAACACCTCGCCCGAGGACATTTCACTGGGATGGTGGGCACTGGTGGGCCTGGTGATTGTCCTCTTTGCAACCGTCTATGTCATCGTGATGACCTTCCTTCTCTACCTGGAAGCCCTGCTGGCGGACGGGGCGGTTCCCGATGCCTTTGGCGCCACAAAATCCACCTGCCGGATGGTCTTCAAAAACATCAAACCCCTGGCCTGGTATTTTACCGTCGTCTCCCTGCTGATGATCCTGGCCGTCATCACACTGCTGGGCTGGATCATCATTATGCCGTGGTGCATGCTGGCCACCGCCCACACCTACCGGCAGCTTGTCCCGCGCGACACGCTTCTGACCCCCTGACCTTTCATGAATACACTCTCCAACCAAATCCTCCGGCTCCTGTCCCGGACCGATTACCGCCCCCTCGACAAAAACGAACTCGCCCGCAAGGTGCGTGCAACGCCGGATGACAAAAGTGAACTCCGCCATGTCCTCGCCCAGATGGAGCAGGCGGGCCAGATTGTCTGCATCAAAAACCGTTACTGTCTCCCCAAAACGGCGGACCTGGTGACGGGAACGATCCTGATGAATGAAAAGGGTTTCGGTTTTGTCGTGCCCGAGGTTCTTCCAGGTGGTGACAAGACGCCGGATATTTTCATCGCTCCGCACAACACCTCCACAGCCCTGCACAAGGACAAGGTATTGGTCCGGATTGACAAAAAAGCCAAACGTCCGCTCCCGTCGGGAGGCCGTGACCGTCAGTCCGGCAAACGCCCCCGGGGCAAGTCCGACCTCAAACCCCGCGGACGCGAGGAAAAGGAAAAACTCGAGGGCACGGTCCTGAAGATCATCGAACGGGTCCGCTCCCAGATCGTGGGCACCCTCCAGAAAAGTAAAAATTTCCATTATGTCGTGCCGGATGATCCCCGGATTTTCAACGACATCTACGTCCAGCCCTTTCCGGGGGCCCAGGTGGGCGACAAGGTGGTCGTCAAATTGCACGAATGGACCAACCGCCATGTGAATCCCGAGGGGGAGATCACCGAAATTCTCGGCAAGGCGGGCGACCCTTCCATCGATATCATCGCGATCATCCGCAAATACGACCTCCCCACGGAGTTCCCCAACGAGGTGATTTCAGAGGCCGAACGCATCCCGGCCACGGTCCCGCCGGAGGTGCTCCGCAAACGCCGCGATCTGCGGCAGGAATTCATCATCACGATCGATCCGGATGATGCGAAGGACTACGACGACGCGGTCCAGGTGGAACATCTCAAAAACGGAGACTGGTTTCTGGGGGTCCACATCGCGGATGTCTCCCATTACGTCCGCCCGGGCACGGAGATGGACCGGGAGGCACGCGAACGCGGCAACTCGGTCTATCTGGCCGACCGCGTCCTGCCGATGCTGCCGGAACGTCTTTCCAACGGCATCTGTTCGCTCAAGGAGGGAGTGGACCGTCTGGTCAAAAGTGCGTTCATCACATTCTCGAAGACCGGTCAGATCAAAAAATATGAGTTTGCCGAGTCGGTGATCCGTTCCCGTAAACGTCTGACCTACAAACAGGCTTTTGCCCTTCTCAACGGCGCCGATGAAATCCCTCCCAATCCCTTCGCCTACAAGATGGACAACACCCCCCTGGACCCCGGGCATTGCCCGCCTCCTGTGCCGGAACTGCGGGAAAAACTCAGGGAAATGTGGGCCCTGGCCTCACTCCTGCGCCGGGAACGATTCGAAAAGGGTTCGCTCGATCTGGAATTCCCGGAGGTGAAGGTCTGGGTGGATCAACAGGGTATCCCGGTCAAACTTGAAAAGGTAGAAAACGACATCTCCCACCAGTTGATCGAGGAGTTCATGCTCGCCGCCAATGAGGTGACGGCCCTCGATTTCAAAAACCGTGATCTGCCGGCAATCTACCGCGTCCACGAAGCCCCCGATCCGGGTCGGTTGGATGAATTCCGCGAGGTGCTCATTGCCGGCGGCATCCAGGTCGGGGACCTGACCAAACGCACCGAGATCGTCCGTTTCCTCAAATTGATCAAGGGGCTTCCGGAGGAGTACTCGCTGAAGCTGGGTCTCCTCAAATCCCTCAAACGGGCCTGTTACGGGGTCAAACCCCTCGGCCATTACGGGCTTCACAAGGTCAATTACACACACTTCACCTCCCCGATCCGTCGCTACTCGGACCTGATTGTCCACCGGATCGTCGCCTCCATTTGCGGCGGGGAACCCTACCGTCCGCGCCCGGGCGACATGGCCGCGACGGCCGAACATATTTCCCGCACGGAGCGCACAGCCTCGGAAGCCGAGCAGGAATCGGTCAAACTCAAGAAGCTCCAGTATTTTGTCATGCAAAACCAGTCGGATACCAAACAGGCCTTCGACGCGATGGTCACCGATGTCCGCAACTACGGCATGATGGTCGAGCTTCCCGAGTTTCTCATCCACGGGCTGGTTCCGCTTTCGGCCATCGAGGATGATTTCTACATCTTCGACGAGGCCCGGGCGGAACTCCGGGGGCGTCAGACCAAAAAAACCTTCCGACTCGGCGACCGCATCAAGGTGGTCGTCGCCAAGGTCGATTTCTTCAAACAGCAGGTGGATTTCGCCCCGGCCCAGACCGCTGGCTCCCGTTGAGCGTGGGGAAATCGGTTGCCGGTTCTCGGTTGCCGGTTGAATTCGTTGGGTGTGCAGAATGTTTCCGGTTCCAAATCTCAAAAAATATCCGTGTGATCCGTGATATCCGCGGTCAAAAAATCTGCGGTTCCCGGCGACATCCGCTGGTTGCCTTTTGGCCGGAGGCGGACTAAATTGACGGCATCATGATCGCATCCGCCCTCAACGATTCCCTCACAGGCCGGGTCCTGGAGGGTCTGCGGATCACTCCGGAGGAAGCCCTGGAGCTATACCGGCTCCCCCTGCACGAACTGGGCGGCCTCGCCGATGCCCGAAGACGCCTGGCCAAACGGGACGCCTTTGACGGTCGCGGCGAAAACATTGTCACCTACATCATCGACCGCAACATCAACTATACCAATATCTGCGACACGTACTGCAAGTTCTGCGGATTCTACCGGGTCGAGACCGACCCTGACTCGTACGTCCTGACCCACGCGCAGATCGACCGGAAGATCGAGGAACTGATTGCCGTGGGCGGCACCCAGATTCTGATGCAGGGGGGCCATCATCCGAAGCTGACCCTCGACTGGTACCTGGAGCTGCTCGGGCACATCAAAACAAAATTCCCGACCATCAACATCCACGCCTTTTCCCCACCGGAGTTCAACCATTTTGCCGAGGTCTTTCAGATGCCCATGAAAGAGGTGATCCGCCGCTTTATGGAAGCGGGCCTGGGATCGATCCCCGGTGGCGGTGGTGAAATCCTTGTGGACCGCGTCCGCAACCGGATCGCCCCCCTCAAGTGCGACTCCGATCACTGGCTTCTGGCCATGCAGTACGCACACGAGTTGGGCCTCAAATCCAGTGCCACCATGATGTTCGGCCATGTGGAAACCGTCGAGGAACGCATCCGGCACCTTCAACGCCTCCGCGATCAGCAGGACCAAACGGGCGGATTCACCGCATTCATCTGCTGGACCTTTCAAAAGGACAAAAACATTCCGCTCCGCGCCGAAACCGTCGGTTCCCACGAATACCTCCGCATGCAGGCCCTCAGCCGCATTTTCCTCGATAATTTTGAAAATGTGCAGTCCTCCTGGGTCACCCAGGGTCCGAAGATCGGCCAGATCGCCCTGCAGTTTGGGGCCAATGACTTTGGCAGTCTGATGATGGAGGAGAATGTCGTCTCCAGCGCCGGAACCAGCTTCCGTCTGACCCTTGATGAAATCCGCCGCCTGATCACCGAACTCGGTTACGAACCCCACCAGCGCGACAACTGGTACAATCTGCTGAATTGAGAACCCTCCCATGATTTCCCTTTGCCTTTTGCCCAAAGGAGGGCTTTGATCTTAGCCCAAGACCCATGGAAAACATCCAAAAACTGCTCGAACACAACAAGAAATGGGCCAGTCAGATTGAATCGGAAATGCCCGGTTTTTTCGACCGGCTCTCCCACCAGCAAAAACCGCAGTATCTGTGGATCGGCTGCTCGGACAGCCGGGTCCCGGCCAATCAGATCACGGGCCTGCTCCCCGGGGAGATTTTTGTCCATCGCAACATCTCCAATCTTGTCATCAATACGGATATCAACCTGCTCTCGGTGCTCCAATACGCCGTGGACATCCTGAAGGTCGAACACATCATTGTGTGCGGGCATTACGGATGCGGGGGGGTGGAGGCCGCGGTACGGGGCCATGTGCGCGGGGTCCTGGACCACTGGCTCAACCACATCCGGGACATCATTCCCAGTGACCACCCTTTGGATCTGAACGAAATCTGCGAGTTGAACGTCAAGCACCAGGTCGAAAACCTCGCCAACAATGTGATCGTCCATGATGCATGGGATAGGAAACAAAAGCTCCTGATCCATGGCTGGGTCTATTCCCTGGAAAATGGCATCATCAAGGACCTCCTCATTTCCAAAGGCCCCGAATTTTCCCCCTCCCTCAGAAGGTAAAACACATGTTTCTGGATGTCGCCATCGATGCCGCCCGCCAGGCGGGCAAATTGCTCAAGGACAATTTTGGGACCGAACTGGTCGTCAATGAGACCCACGCCCATGACATCAAACTCGCGCTGGATGTCCAGGCCCAGGAACTGATTGAGGGGATCATTCTCAAGGCCTATCCGGACCATGCCATCTTCGGCGAGGAAGGCATCCGCGGAAATCAGGAGTCTCCCCACCGCTGGATCATCGACCCGCTGGATGGCACGGTCAATTTCAGTTACGGGCTCCCACACTTTGCGGTGTCCATCGGCATGGAAAAAATGGGGGAAATGGTCGTGGGTGTGATTTACGATCCCATGCGGGATGAACTCTTTACGGCACAAAAGGGAGGCCCCGCCCAACTCAACGGACGCGATATCCGGGTCAGCAACCGTGCCACAGTCGGCGAGGCGATCCTTTCCCTGGGGATGAGCAAACATGCCGACAGCATCGAGGCGGGCCTGAACCAAATCCGCCACTACGCCGTGAGGGCCCGCAAATTGCGGAGCATGGGGTCGGCGGCTCTGGACATGGCTTTCATCGCCTGCGGAAGACTGGATGCCTACATGGAACGCAGCATCAGTCTCTGGGACATTGCCGCGGGAAAGGTCATTCTCGAATGCGCCGGGGGCACGGTGGAACTCAGCGACAACAAAACCGGGAAGAATCTCGAAATCATCGCCTCCAACGGAAAGCTGGATTTGAGGTTCATGGAGTAATCCCGGATTACCGGCCTTTCAAATATTCCTCGGCCATGGAATCGTAATGTTTTCTCAGATTGGGAAGGTCCCGCGACGGGATGTTCTTCTCTGCCACTGCCAACTCTTCCGAGGCCTTTGCCCCCATGGGATTGGCTAATGGTTTGAGTAATGAACAGGCCTTGAAATATAGGGCCGCCCGTATCGGTGCCTGCTTCTTTTCCGTCGAGGCGCGGAAAGCCATCTGATACCAGAACAGCCCCTCCAATTCCGGATTCAGTATCATCCGTGACCTTTCAACGCCCTCTACTGCCATGCGGTCCGCCTCCTTCGCATCTGTCAATCCAGTGAACTCTGTCAGTTTTCCCAAGGCCACCAGCGATCGCTGCAACTGGTCTTCCCTCATCAGTCGTCCCCGGAGCGCCGCCCAAAGGGCTGCCGCCTCCCGGGGATTACCCGTGGCCGCGTAAGAGTCGGAGAGCTTTTCAGTCCACTGAAATTCAAACTCCGGATTGGTTTTCAAAAGCCGGAATCGGTTCATCAACTGACGCGCAAGGTCCGGTTTCCCAGCATGGAGATAGGAATCTGCCGCCATCATGAGCGCTTCGTCATTGTAGGGGTCCATCTCATATACAAATGAAAGGGCCTGGGCGGCTTCCAGAAACTGTCCCCGTTCGGCCGAGAGTCTTCCGTAAACAAAGGCGGGCCCGGGATAATTCCAGGTATCCGAATACAGGGAGCGATAATATTCGTAGGCGTCATCGCTGAATCCTGCCTTCAGCAGGTACAGACCATAGGCATTCTGCGCGGAGGAATTGTTGGGATTGATCCCACGGGCCTTCCGGGCCTGCTCCAAAGCCCCGCGGGTATCCGACTTCCCATCCAGCAGTTGAGCCCACTTGAGATATACACGGGTGTCCTGCGGATTGATTTTTCGGGCTATTTCCAAACGGTCTTCTGTGGGCTTTCCCCAAAGGATGAAATACTGGAACAAATCCACCATCCCGATCATTAAAACAACCGCGATCACTCCGGCCAAAAGTGTCCTGCCGGACAGACTCCCCCACAGCCGTTCCCAAGAGGAGGGTTGGAGGCTCGTCTCCTCTCCCTCCAAAATCCGGCTCACACGCTTTTCCCGAAGCTTCCACACCACCCCATCGATGATAAAATGATGGATATTGACCACGGCGATAAAAACAAGTGCGCTCTGGGCCAGATCAAAACCGAACAGACGGCTCGCCAGCCACGGACCCGGAACAAAAAGTGCCAGTCCGCCCACTATGAGCAACAGATAATACCGGTCAAACCCCCATGCCTTTTCTCCCTGTTGTCTGCGGGAAAAATAGGTTGTAAACCAAAGGTATTGGGCACAGTGCATGAAGGCCAGGACCCCTCCGCTGTAGGAGGCGGTGGAAAATTGGTGTACCTGCAAACTCTGGTAGGCGACAGGAGCGGCAAACCAGAGGGTCTGGGTCAGCCACAGGACCAGCGAGGGAAACAGATCGGACAGACTTCCGCGCCGCAGCAGAATCATCCAGGCGAAAATTCCAAACCCGGCAAACAAGGTGAGGCAGACCCACACGGCCACCTGCGACCAGAATACGGGTATGCCGAGTGTGATTACATACGGATCCAAATTCCCCTGAACGTGGACGGCAAAAAACCATGCGGCGCAGGAAAAGATGAAGGACAGACTGAGACATTTTTTTTCACGGGCCTCAACCTTCAACCCCCGATGCTTCAAAAAGAGAAGCGCCAGTCCGAAATTCTGACTCGAATAATGCCAGGGGCTCCAGGTCAGGTAAACGGTCCAAAGGACGAGAAAAAAGGTCCAGGAGAAATGACCGGCCACCAACGCCCCCGCAGCCAGCACTGTGGCTCCCACAATCACGGTGCGATGGGCCAAAAAATCCTCCCGGCTGGAAAAGGCCCGCACCCAGGTGGCCATGTAGTGGGGATTATTGACAAACCAAGCCAGGTAGTAGAACACCAGCATCAGCACCTGCAGTTCTCCCGAACCGATCAGATAGGTCAGTATAAAAAGGGGCAGCGTCCACGCCCCGCATCCGATCAAAAGGTCAACCGGGGCATTGTGCAGCCACCGGCTATGGGAGGGGGATCTGGTGGACATGGGGTTCAAATTTCACCCAAGGCAACATATCTCCCATCCCAATCTCAAGCTTTACTGGGATCGCGCCCACTGGCCCTGTGTGAAACTGCGCACCATGGGGACCCCAGGCGGATTTTTGTTGGGGTCCTGGAAGTTGGTGTCCCAGTTCCATATGCGGATGGGCGGGCTGTAATAACTTTCAAAACGGGATGCATTAAAACCGGATACTCCCGGTGATGTATTAAAGGATTGTCCTCCGTTATCCGAGTAGAAACGGGCGGTGGCCTGTTCGGAATTGAAGAGATTGACAATCGATCCATTGATCGTGGCCCGCTGGCTGCCCCAATCCTCCAAAAAGCGGGGGAAATTATGAAGACCACCGGTAACGGTATTGGAATCCACGGGGGACTGGCCTGCCACGATGGCAACATTATAGGTGGTATGGATGGCGTCCCGGCTCCCGGACTTGGTCTGTCCCAGATAGCCCCCGTATCGGCTGGAGAGAATGGTCACCGCATCCGCAAACACCGCCGCCGGTCTTCTGGAGTAACCGGTCACCGTGGAGTTGGTCAGTCCATACGTGGGATTGTTGGCCGTATTACTGGTATTGGCAAGGGTGTTGGTACCCCCGGTATTGTAATCACCCAGCAGATACATGGGATTATCGGTGACAACCGTCATTCCAATATTCGAACTATTGTATGCACTGTTATCATAACTCGTGATATTGGGAATATTGGTGGCATTCTTCATGGTCACCCCGGTTTTGTTGCTGCTGGTGCCATCAATATTGGAAACATAGACCACACCATTGAACTCGAAAGGGGTCGTATTGCTGACAGTGACAACATTTGTGCCGATGTTTGTTGTATAAATCGAAGCCCGTGTAATGTTGGTATGTACCGGGGCATTGGTGACATTGGCTCCGGTGTTGAGGATTTTAGAAACGTCAAATTCGGTTGTGACCACATTGCTGCGGGCCAGATAGGCCATGTTGCTGACCGTCTGACCCGCGGAATTGGTCTGTCCACTCCAACGGTAATCGGACATTTTGCCATTCGCATTAAAGGCACCTGTGAGGGTCTGATAGGTGAGATTGGGAACGATGATATTGGTGGTGATGGGACCGGGAAGGGTGTAGGTATTGGTGATGTAGGGAGTAATGGCCGTGGTTCCGTAGGGATTGTTGCTGGAGGCGTTCCCGTAATAAAACTGTGGCAAGCGGCCCGCATTACTGGTGCCCGGAACTATCACCCGTAGTCCCGCTTTGTAGTAAAGTCGTGCCTTGGAATTGACCGTTGAATCCTGATCTGCCGTGGTATCCAAGGCATAAGGATCTGTGACGGCCTGTCCGAAGGAATTTGTATAAACGGGCCTTTTGATGAGGGCGATCGCACCGTTGGTGCTGTAGTTTGAACCGTAGTTGGTGGAATTGGTAATGGTGGTTCCGCCGTATCCGTTCATCCCTGGCACAAGTTTTGAGCCGGTTGGCGACGGGAGACCTCCTGCAAACGCATTATATGATGTGGAAACAGTCCCTGAAACATTTGTGAATGTATAACGAAACGAGTTGTTGGTGCTGTTGTAGTTGAAATTGGTTGTATTGGGTGTGAATTGGGCCCAGGTATTGGTATCCCCGCCAAACCGGGCATACACGGTCTGCCCCCCGTACGTGTTTAATGGTGATCCCGCACTGGTGACAGGACCGTTGAATGTATTGGTTGAAAATGTGTAGAAAAAAATACTCGCATTGGAATGGATTTTGCCGGTCATGGCCATCGCGGGACCCGAGTGAAATTCCAGATTGGGGACATAAAACACGCCGTAGTAAAACAGGGGTTCAAACGTGTACTGGATTTCCTGTTGAAGCTTTGTCACCACGTTCGGGTTGATCCGACTGCGCACCCAGGCCACCGCCAGAAACCGGTTGTCACGCTCCCCGCCATTCTTGTGGGAAAAATTGGAGGGAACCCCGTTGGAACTCAGCGGAATAGCTCCATAATTGATGATCTCCACCCGCGAGGTGTTGATGAAGGCCGAGGGTGCGGTGGACATGTTGATATTGCTGCTGACCACCCCGTATGTGACATTTGTGTAATCCGTCTGATCCAGCATCCTGCCCACATCCTTGTAGATGGTCGCCAGGCAGACTTCGGCAGCATAGGCCGTTTCCAGAGCCAGATCCCCCCGACTGGCCATGGAACGGGTATGTGAATTGAGCGCGATGGCCGCCGCCAGCAAAAAGGACAGGGAACTGACAATGATCAGAGTCCACACCAACGCGCTGCCGCGGCAGGAACTGTTTTGGGAACAAGGGATTGTTTTCATGGCTCTCCTCCTGATTGATCAGTCATTGACCCCCCCCGCGTCATAGGCGTTGATGCCCACCACATCGGAGTTGGCCGGTTTTTTAAATTGGGGGTCCCCACGCAGTGTGACCTGCGTCCGGAGTCTGTAGATCCCCTTGCCGGTCACATCCCCGGGCGAGGCATACTTCAAATCCACGATCAACAGGGGGCCGATGACGGTGAACACGTTCGTGTGGGGAACCTGGGCGGTGGTAGGTGTCTGGACCGCGTTGGAAACGCCGTTGACGTAATAGGCGGTCGTATCCTGGGCCGATACATCCGCAGTCAGTGTGTTGGATGGGATGAAGCTGAGGATTGTCTTATAGTTCGAGGTGTTTCCCGAGTCCGTGTACATACGCATATCCCGGTTGGTGGTGATCCCTCCCGCATAGTTGGTGTAAAAGGCATTGGTCACCAGAAACCTCATTTCCCTGCCGATAAGCACCCGGGTCCCGGAAGGCACAAAGGTGGTCGCCGCCGACCGAAGCGGAATGGACACTGTGGTCACGGCCGTGTTGGTCAGAGCCGCATTCAGGGTGTTGATCTGACCCGCATTGCTCGAGACCATGCTGTAAACCGCCGGAGTGGAATCAAACCGCACCACATCATTGGTTCCCACGGTGTGGACGGAAATACTCGTCCGGACCACCCCGGAGTTTGTCATCGTCGCAAAAGCCGTGTTACTCGGCAGCGTCCCGTAGACGGTGGGCAAAATGGCGATCGGAGAGGTCAGGGCCGTGTTGGAAATCGTGCATGTGGTGTCACCGATATTGACCGCAGAAACGAGCAACCCGTAAAAGCCACTGCTGATCAGACGGAGGTCCTCACCCGAGGAGCCGCTGGACATCACCGCACCATTGCTCGCGTACAGCAGCGGATAGGCCAGGGATTGTTTGGCATAATAGGACACCGTATCCGTCGCCGACCTGACATCATCGTGGGCCGTGTCCAGCATCCTTGTAAAGGAGTACAGTTTGTGAACCGCCACAAATCCCCCCATCGCCAGGGCACTGACCAGGACAAAAACGGCGGCGGCAACAATCAGTTCCGAGATTGTAAACCCCTGTTCGTTCCGTTGTACCGGGAAATCCTTCATAGTTCGGGCCTCATCGCAGAGACGCTGTTGGTGAAGTTTTTATTCTTGTTGCTCCAATAAACATCCACGTTGATCCGGTAAAATCTCTGCTGGTCAACCGCAGCGGGGGATACCCCGGCCAGATTCGTAAAGGATCTGTTCCGAGTGACGGGAGACACTGTAATCCGGGTCAGATAGGCCAGCACGGCGTCCTCCGTGGCCCGGGAATAGGTGACCGCTCCGGTGGCCGTGCCGTTCTGATAGCCCATCTGGATGTCAAACTGTCGTGTGGCGGCATTGGTCAGGGAGGATTGGGAATTGGTGTTGGCGGTGGTGGTAATTCTCAATCCACTGTAATTGAAATTGACATAGGTGGCCGTGGGATTGTTGCGGAGTTCGTCGATGTTGACGGCCATCGCCCGCTCAAGGTGTTCCTGAGCCACCCGCTGTGCGCCGGTATTGTAGGCGGCATGGACCGAGGCTTTCTGAAGAAAGACAAAACCTGAAAAAACACCCAGGATTCCAATCGCGCATACCCCCATGGCAATCAGCATTTCTGCCAAGGTGAACGCATCCGGACGACGAATTGCTTCCATAATGACTTTATACTAATTTTTATTTTACAAATGTCAACACTGAATAGTGTACACATACTATAATATAATATTAAACATCTAATATACAATAGATTACAATAAAGAAATAAAAAATGATTGTAGTCAATTACGCTACAATAAAAAAATGAAATAATAGTGCTTTAGAGACTATGTTTAAATGGGCAGCACTATTTTTGGACTTACATGAAAGGTCCGCGTTGCAGGGCCTCCCGCAAGTGCGCGCAGGCAGTCGAGCATCGCAGAGGCAACATCGGAAATGTTGAATTCACTCCGCACCATCCGCTCCTCCTCCCCGTACAACGTGGGCGACCCCCGGAATGACAGAGTGGCGATGAAAACATCCTTTCCCGGACTGACCCCTCCCGCCCGAAGACCCGCCAAAAAACCTTTCGTCACCAGGTCATCCAAAATCACCACTCCCGGGCGGCGTTCCATCACCCTCGGCGATGCCAAAAAAGTCTCCGCCACAGCCCGCCCATACGTTTCAAAATAATTGTGGACGGACCCTCCCTCATCCCGCGCCGCCAGAATCTGCCCCACTCCCGCTTCCAATCCGTGAAGTCGGCAGCTTTCCGCCAGGGTCCCATAAAAAAGATTGCCCTCGCTCACCCGCTGGTCTGTCACAGGAACCAGCCAAACGCTTTGTGCCCCACCCGTCACCAATCCGCCGACTCCCTGTCGGATGACTTCCTGCATGTCCAGGGAAACCTCGCCCGGTCTTGGCTCCCCAAATTTAACACTCACAAAGGGCAGGGTCCGGGATCGAAACCACGCCTCGGTCTGCGGCGTGGCGATGGATCCCATGATGATTCCCGTGATTTTCCCCAGAGCCATCTGGCTCTCGAACATCTCCTGCTGGTGCCGGTTGGCCCCGGCAGGATCAAAATCGGGGATGTTGAAAAAGTTCAGGACCGGCAGGCCCCGCTCCCCGGCCAGGATTTGAAGGTTGAGCATGAGCATGCTGTACAAAGGCAGCCGCCCCCCGGCGGTGGACATGTCCGCCTGGATCAACGCCACAAACTTCGAATGCGCCCACTCGGTGATGAAGGTCCCGCGCCCCTGCTGGCGCACCACCATGCCGCTGCCTTCCAGCTCCATCATCACCCGGTCGATGGTGTTCTGTGTCACCCCATGGATCCGGGTGATCTCATTGTAGCTGGGCATCAGATCCCCCGCCCGATGCTCCCCGATGTATTGGAGCAACGCCTCCCGCAGGAGCACATATTTGGGAACGGGGTTGTTCATGACTTGCCATTCAAAAGCCCTGTACAAAGCACCACCGGTGGCGGTGGAATCGGTTCCTCCGGTCAGAACATCTTGATATAGGCCTTTTCCTTGAGCTTATCAATCCATTGCCTCTGAAGCTCAAGTCTTTCCTCCTGGACCAGTTCCCCCTCGATCCGGTCCCGGACACTTTTCAAAGGCAACAATTCCCCCTTGCGATAATCATAACATTGCATGATGTAATACCCCTCGTCGGTCACCACAATCGGACTGACCTGCCCGGGCCGCAACTTGAAGGCCACGGCCGCCAGCTCATCGCGCAGAGTTTCGTTGTCGATCCAGCCCCAGTCCCCCCCGGATTCCCGCTTGGGCTCCTCCGAATACGCCCGGGCCAGATTCGAAAAATCCGACCCGGTGTTCAGCTTCTTGAGAACTTCCCGCGCCAGTTTGAGCTGCGGATCCATCTCATATTCCTTGCCGGCATCATCGACGTACTTTTCCTTGAATATCCCCTTGCGGAAAAATATCATCCTCAGACGGATCTGGTCCTCGCGGTAAAACTTGTCCATGTTCTTCTGGTAGTAGGTCTCTATCTTGAAGGGGGAAATGACGATCTCACTGTTGACGTTGCGCTGACGCATGTATTGGACAATCACATTGTCCTTCAAATCCCGCCGATACTCCTGCAGGGTCATTTTCTGAGCCTCCATGGTCTTGATGAAGGCGGAACGGTTCCCATCAAACTGGGTCTTGATGATCTCCTCCATACGCTGATCCACGATCCGTTCGGGCATGACCATCCCCTGCTTCTCAAAATCCTGCAGAATCAGCTGGCGCTCAATCAACGCATTCAGGGCCTCCAGCCGCAGGGCCTTGATGCGTTTGACCAGTTCCTCCGGATTGCCCTGCAACGCCTCCCGCAAGGCCTTTTCCTGGGGCTCCACCTGGGTCTTGACCTGTGAGAAGGTGATGACTTTGTCGTTGACGATCGCGGCGATCCCATCGACGACATCCTGGGCCAGACTCTGGGGGGCCAGAACCATCAGAATGGCCAGCAAGACTCCCATCCCAAAAAATTGCCTGTGCGCCAGTCGTGTTTTCATGGTGTTTTACGAAAATTCCTCTTCCAGTCCGTTTAACTCAAAAGGATTCCAAAAGTTTTATCAGTTCCAGCAGCTTATCTTTGGCTTTCTCACCAGTCAATCGCGGAAAACGGCCCCCCACCATCACAAAATCAGACCTCTTTTTGGCCACCACCTTTCCCTCCTTGACCTCCAGCTCCACCAACCCCTTCTGGGAACTGAGGATTTTCACCTCTGTCAGCAAAAGCAGGAGATCCATCGCCGGAGGCATTTTCCCATACCGGTCCCGCCATTGAACCCGCAACACCTCGAGTTCCTCCCGATTGGAGGCCTCCGCCAAACGCCGGTAGGCGGCCACACGCTCGGCGGTCTGGTCCATGTACCGTCTCGGAATCCAGGCCGGCTCCCTCGGCGCCCCATCTGAATTTCCCTCCCCTGCCCCATGGTGTTTGCCCTGTTCTTGGCATGAGGCTCCCTCCTTTGGAATCTGGAATTTGGAATCTGGCATTTCATACTCCGTGGTGCTCAGAAAATCCAGCCTCACGGAAACCTCCCGCCTCAGCGGGGCCCGCTCGCCCTTGAGCTGCGCAATGGTGGCCTTGAGGAGGTGACAGTACAGATCGAAACCGATGGCGGAAATGTGTCCGCTCTGCTCGGTGCCCAGAATGTTCCCGGCCCCGCGAATCTCCAGGTCCCGCATCGCGATCTTGAACCCGGCCCCCAGCTGGCTGTACTGCTTGATGGCACTGACCCTCTTGCGCGCATTTTGCTGAAGCATCAGGTGGCGGGGCAGAAGCAGATACGCGTAGGCCTTGTGATCGGACCGGCCGACTCTCCCCCGCAGCTGGTACAGGTCGGCCAGACCGAACCGGTCGGCACGGTCGATGATCATGGTGTTGGCATTGGGGATGTCCAGTCCGCTTTCGATGATGGTGGTGCTGATGAGCACATCGGACCGGCCCCCGATGAAATGGGCCATGACCGTTTCCAGCTCCTCCTCATCCATCTGTCCGTGGCCGACATCGACCTTCGCCCGGGGCACCAGTTCCTTGATCCGGTCCCGGACCTTCAAAATGGATTCCACCCGGTTGTGCAGAAAATAGACCTGGCCATTCCGGGCCAGTTCCCGCTCGATGGCCGACCGGATCAGCCGCTCATCATATGCGGCCACGACGGTTTCCACGGGGACGCGGTTGCGCGGCGGGGTTTCAATCAGGCTCATGTCCCGCGCGCCGGAAAGTGACAGGTACAGGGTCCGCGGAATGGGGGTGGCCGAGAGGGTCATCATGTCCACGAGGCGGAACCGTTCCTTGAACTTTTCCTTCTGCCTGACGCCGAACCGCTGTTCCTCGTCGACGACCACCAGTCCGAGGTCCTTGAACTTCACGTCGCCGGAAATGAGCCGGTGGGTGCCGACCACGACATCGGCCTGCCCGCCGACCAGGGCGGCCAGGGTCTCCTTTTGCTGACGCGCACTGCGATAGCGGTTGAGCACCTCCACGCGGAGCGGATAGTCGGCGAACCGTTCCACCAATGTCCGGTAATGCTGCTGGGCCAGGACGGTGGTGGGGGCGAGCAGGGCGGCCTGTTTGCCCTCCATCACACATTTGAAAATCGCCCGGATGGCCACCTCGGTCTTGCCAAACCCCACATCCCCACACACGAGCCGGTCCATGGGGCGGAGCGATTCCATGTCCCGTTTTGTCTCAATGATCGCCCGTTCCTGATCGGGGGTTTCCTCGTACAGGAACGAATCCTCAAACTCGCGCATCCACTTGCCGTCGGTCCCGAAGGCATGACCCCGGTCGGTCTCCCGCTGGGCATGGATTTTCAAAAGCTGCGCGGCGTAGTCCATCACAGAACGCTGCGCGGAGGTCCGCGCCCGCTCCCATCGGGTGCCCCCCAGGACATCGAGGGCGGGGGAACGCCGGCCCACTCCGACGTATTTGGTCACCAGATACGCCTGTTCCAGCGGGACAAACAGCCGCGCATTCTCGGCAAAAATCACCACCAGCACCTCCTCCTCCCGTCCGTCCACGGGCATCTTTTGCAGGCCGCCATACAGACCGATGCCGTGCTGGAGATGCACAACGGTGTCGCCCTCCTGCAATTCGCTGAAGTCCAGGGCCGAACTGTGTGCCCGCAGTTTGGTCAGCCGCTCCTCCCGACGGAGCCGACGCACGGTCTGGTACCGTCCGAAAATCTCGGAATCGGTCAGAACAACCTGCCTCCCGGCGGGAAACACAAACCCGTGCAGGACGGAGGCCACCTCAAAATGCACATTGACCCATCCCTTGCCGGAGTGTGTGGATTTCTGATTTTCGTTTTCTGATTCTGGATCGTTGTTTGGAATTTGGAATTTGGAATCCGGAATCCTGAACACCCCGGCCTCCTCCAGGATTTCCGAAAGTCTCCGCAATTCGCCTTCGTTGTTCCCAAAAAGATGGATGGTCCACCCTTCCCCGCACCATTGGCGGAATTGTTCCAGGAACACCGCCCGGCGTCTCTCCTGCACCACAATGTCCCCGGCGCCTTCGGCCTGGAAATCATGTCCGAAAAAATGATGGACGCCCTCCTCGACCGGATCCCCATGGGCGCTGGCTTCAAAATGCTCGTCCTCCCCGCCCACCCCCAGGGCGGCGGATATCAGGGGTTGCCCGGAAAGAAACACGGGGCCACGGATTTTCCTTTCCGCAATCCGCACCTGCCCCTCAAAATCAATCTCCCCCACCTCATCAACGACCAGCAGGGTCCCCTCGGGCAGATAGTCGAGCAGCGTGGCCACGGCCTGCCCGGGGGCATCACTGAGAACGCTCAACAGGTGTGTCTCGCGGATCTCCCGTGCGGAAATCTGGGTGTCCACATCAAATTCCCGGATGGATTCGATGTAGTCCCCATCGAATTCCAGACGGACCGGATTCACGGCGTTGTAGGGGAAGACATCCAGAATCCCGCCACGGCGGGCGATCTGCCCATGCAGCCCCGCGCGGGTGACGGCTTCATATCCGCCCGCCACCAGGCAGCCCATCAGCTCTTCCATGCTCACGGGGTCGCCGGTTTTGAGTGTCCGCATGCCAGAGGCAATCTGGTCGAGTCGCGCCAGTTTCTGGAAAAATCCGCGATGGGTGGCCACAATGATCCCGTTCTGCCGCAGGTTCCCGGCACTGAGTCGGGTCAGTAACAGGAGCCGTTCGGCCACGGTCCCGGGATCGGTGACCACCTGCTCGTCCTCCAATTCCTCGATCTCGGGGAAAAACATCACCTCCACACCCGGCAGGCTCCGCTCCACAAAGGCCTGCAGGTCGGAATAATACGCCTCCTGCCGACGGATGTCGGGAACAACCAGGCACAGGGGGCCGGGGGAATTCACGCCCAGGGCGGCCACCACGGCGGGTTTGGCGGCATCCACGAGCCCGCTCAGGACATGGGCCCTCCCTTCCCCGATCTGTTCCAGTGCGTCCGAAACAGGCGGGGTTGTTCCGATCAGCTCAAAAAGCTTTCTGATACTTTCAACAACCAATCCCGTACTTTTATCCCTTCCTGACACACTTGGCGACAGGAAAAACAGGGAGTGTCTCCCCTATGGTAAATCCTCGTCCCCTCATGGGTGGTACCCGTTCTGAACTCGCGAACTCCGACATCCGTCGCGGGCAGGTGCTTTCGGAGCCAATCAAGAAAGGGGGCCCGGAGGTCCCACGCCACCATGGGAAGGTTGAGCGTGCGGCGTTGTGAGTTGAGCGTGCGAAAATCAATTCTCGGAACGCCCAACGCCCAACCCTGAACACTCAACGCAACACGGGCGGCATCCGCCTTCGCCGAGGCTTCGGCCTGAAAGACCCAATCTCTGCGGGTATCAGGCGACAGGGCGGCGGCGTGGCCGTTCGCCCTGCAGAGGCACACTTGCAATTTCCCCGCCGGCAACCGGCGACTGGGAACTCTCCCGACTTCCAGAGTGGGATGAAAAGGGAGAGGCAATGCCCTTGGAATGAACTCTCATTCCCCGACAAGTGCTAACGCCCGGTCCATGGTCGCACGGGAAAGATACAGGCCATGGATCAGAAACTCCTCAAGCACGGGTCTTGCCAGAGGGATGTAACTCTGTTTTTTGGCGCGTAAAATGATCCCCAATGTTCCACTGACGGACAGGCCATGGGATAAAGCGCACTTGCGCCCGGCATAATCATCAATGATGACAGGGAGTTTTCCTGAATTGATCCCCAATGCAATGACAGACGTCTCTCCTTGGCCAAGTCCCCATTCAATGATGCCAGGTGGAATCGAATGGAGATCGACAATTTTCAGCCAGATTTCATCCGTCAGAGTTTTTGCCGTCACATCATTTTGTCCCCGCACCAGGATTTCAGCGGAAACCTGACGAGGGACAAGTATCTGGTGGCATACCATTTGAGAATATCAAGTCGCCTTGCTTTGGAGAAAAAGATCAGAGGGGAAGCGTTGATGACCCAACGGGGACTATCCACGACTCAGTTCCTTCTCAAGATCATGAAAATCAACAATAAACGAATCAATGCCCATCCGCGCCAGTGCCATTAAGAAATCTGTGCGATCCATCCCCGCCAAAGTGGCGGCAACCTCCTGAGAGATGCGCCCCTGGGAATACCACAGGACTGCGGCAGCCAATACCAACTGCTTGGATAAATGCACCGGGTCCTCGCGAGTGGCGGAGAAGACAGAGTCGGGTAGCTCCAAGGTCAATTTGGTCATGCTGGTTCTTTTATCATATTTCGATCAAAACACAATATTGATCAACGTCCAACGCCCAACCCTGGACACTCAACGCAACATGGGCGGCATCCGCCTTCGCCGAGGCTTCGGCCTGAAAGACCCGATCTCCGGGCGGGTCTCAGGGGACAGGGCGGCGGCGGCGTGGCCGTTCGCCCTAAAGGGTCTGGAGGAATTTGATCAGCTCGTCAACGGTCGGGCTCTTGGCGTTGCGCACGTAGAAGCCGGAGGTGGCCACGCCGCATTGGAGCGAACGCGCCAGCTTGAAGCCATTGATGTAGCCGAGGCAGAAGCCGGCATTGAAGTTGTCCCCGGCCCCGGTCGTCGTCAGGGGTTTGGCGGTGTAGGGTCCGTCCACATGCATGGCTTCCTCCGCCGAGGCGGCGGCGGCGTGGTCGGTCGGATGCACCACCACTACGCTGATGCCGAGTTTTTCACGGATTTTGACGGCCATGTCCACACTCAGGGCCTGTTTTTTGCCCGTCGGCTTCAGGCCCAGCACGGCACAGGTCTGTTCGGCCTCGCTGAGGTTCAGGCCGAGAACGGTGTTGAAATGCGGCTCAAATTTCCCGATCAGGCCCAGGGCGGTCTTCAGGTCCTCCCTGGTCCGTTTGCCGGGGTCGGCGAGATCAAAAAACACCGTGCGCCGTTCCCCCTTCATCGCGGGGGCGATCTCCTTGAGGAAACTCTTCCAGATTTCGGTCATGTGGGGAAGCATGGTCCAGTTGACCAGACCGATGAACTTCGCATCGGCAAAGGTCTTGGTCAGGGCCGGCAGGGCGATTTTTTTGGTGATATTGGCCCAGCTGACCTGCCCGAGGGTCTCGTGTTTGCCGCACATGATCTTGCCGTCATCGAATTCCAGCGCATCCGTCACGCCGGGGTCGGCAATGGAGATGACCTTGGCGCGTTTGGCAAACTCGCGAAAAACGGGGTGCAGGTCGGCGGAGGCCCCCAGGATCCCGATATAGGTGATGGGCATGCTGAAGGAGACCATTGCATTGGCCATGATCGGCCCGTTGCCACCCAGCTTGTTGTTGACGGTCACAAACTCCACATTGGTGCTCTTGCCCGCGGCATCCCCGAGGCGCTTGGCGTAGGCCTTGATGGTCGGCACCTTCTCATACGCGGTGGCGGATGTGCGCTTGTCCACCACGTGGATGATGTTGTCCACAAACCCGTCAAAACCCACCACCCCGGGCACCCGGCGGATTTTGGACTTCGAGCTGACGAGGGCTTCGGCGGTTTGGCGGATGACTTGCTTGGGATTGAGGGTCGTGATGTTCATATAAATAAAAGAGAGAATTAAGAGCGCGCGGTTATAATGAAAAAACGGAATATTGGAAAGCCTTAATTGTGGTTCTTTCCCACAACCCCCTTTCCGCACCCTGTCCCGGGAAAGCAAAATTAATCATTGACGCCCGCTTGGGACGTGACATCCGGGCGGCTTTCTGGGATGTAATCCGGCCATGACCTCCTCCGAAATCCTCCAGACTTTCAAAGACTCCCACGCCCTGCTTGAGGGCCATTTCATCCTGCGCTCCGGACTGCACAGCCGTCAGTTCTTCCAATGTGCCATGGTCCTCCAGCAGATGCCGGTGGTCGAGAAGCTCGGGGCCGCCCTCGCGGCGCATTTTGCGGCGCAGGATGTGGAAACGGTCCTGGCCCCGGCCATGGGCGGCCTGGTCATCGGCCAGGAGGTGGCCCGCCAAATGCGCAAACGCTTCATCTTTGCCGAAAAGGAGGAGGGAAAACTGGTCCTGCGCCGCGGTTTTGTCATCCGTCCGGGCGAAAAAATCCTCATCATCGAGGATGTCGTCACCAAGGGCGGACGTGTCCAGGAAACCCTCGACATTGTCCGTGCCCACGGCGGGGATGTCCGCGGCATCGGAGTGCTCGTGGATCGCAGCAACGGCCAGGCGGCCTTTGACGCCCCCTTCAAAAGTCTCCTGAGTCTGCCCGTCGAAGCCTTCGATCCGCAGAATCTCCCCGCAGACCTCCAAAAGATTCCGGCGGTCAAACCCGGTAGTAAATAGAATTCCGGGAGAAGCATTCGCGCTGGGCAAATAGGACACAATACGCCTGATTATCGAATGATGTCTTGACGTTCCAAAAACAAGCATCATGATGTCTTCATGAGAACCACCCTCACATTATCAGACCAACTCATGGCACGGGCGAAACGTGATGCCCACCGGTTGCGGCGGAGTTTCAAAGATGTGGTCAATCAAGCCATTGCTTTGGGTTTGGACGAGTTGGAAAAGACGGGTCGTGGAAAACCCTATCAGACCAAACCGACCCCCATGGGACTGCGAAAGGGTTTGAATTACGACAATATCTCGGAATTACTCGCCCAGAGTGAAGCAGAGGACTACAAATGATATTGGTTGATGCGAATATCATTCTCTATGCCGAGGATAGTCTCTCGGAAAATCATGAGGCGGCACGGGAATGGTGGGATGCCCAACTTTCCGGTGTCAATCCTGTGGGGTTATGTTGGCCGGTGCTCAGTGCTTTCATGAGAATTTCAACCAACCCGAGACTGCATCAGCGCCCCCTCACAACCAAGGAGGCCACCCGGAGGATCGGGAGTTGGTTGGACCAACCCTGTGTCCAGGTCATCGAGGCTGGTCCGGATCATTGGAGGTATTTTCGCGCCTTGCTGGAACAGGTCAATGCCACTGGCAATCTGGTGTCCGACGCCCATTTGGCAGCACTCTCGCAGGAAGTGGGAGGGGTGGTGTGTTCGACGGATCGGGATTTTGCCATGTTTCCCAAAATCAAATGGAAAAATCCACTGTCGTCCCATTAAGGATTCCTGTCGGGATTCGATTCCGGCCAGATTCAAAAAATCCTCGCCACGCCGTGTCCTCTATCCCACAGACTGGTCCGCATTATGCAAATCCAATTCGGCATCGAGACGGAGTTCGGGATCACCCGGCAGGATCCCCGGGATATTGACGTCGTGGCCGAGTCCATTGCCCTGGTCCGCAGCACCTCGGAACCGGGCGTGCGGATGCGCTGGGATTATTCGGCCGAGGATCCGCACCGGGATGCCCGCGGGTTCCGCGTGCAGGAGCTCCGCCAGGACCTCGACGAGGCCCATTACTTCGCGCAGGATGCCCGGCGTCCGCTGAGCTTCAGCGAAATCAAAAGCGATCTCGCCCTCAGAAACGGGGCCCGGTTCTACAACGACCATGCCCATCCGGAATACTGCACCCCGGAATGTTCGACCCTTCGGGAAATCCTCCAGCAGGACGCGCTCGGCGAAAAACTGGTCATGGCCTGCGCCCGCACCCTCAACGAGCGGTCCGGCAATCCGGTGCTTCTCTACAAAAACAACACGGATTTCGAGGGGCACAGCTATGGCACCCATGAAAACTACCTCCTGCCCCGCTCGCTGCCCTGGCAGCACCTGGCCATGGGCATGCAGGCGTTCCTGGTCACTCGCCAGATTTTCTGCGGCGCGGGCAAATACGGCTGGGAGGCGGAGGACCGTTTCCTCCAGCCGGGGTTCCAGATCTCCCAGCGGTCGGATTTTTTCAGCGAACTCCAGAGTGTGGATACGATGCAGCGCCGCCCGATTGTCAATACGCGGGATGAACCCCACGCACAATTTGAGAAATGGCGCCGTTTCCACGTCATCCTCGGGGACGCCAATCTCTCCCCCTTTGCCAACTTCCTGAAGATCGGGACCTCGGCCCTGGTCCTTCAGGCCCTGGTCAACGGCGCACCCACGGAGCGGATGCCGCGCCTGGAGGACCCGCTGGGGGCGCTGAAGGCCTTCTCCCGGGACCGTTCCTGGAAATGGCACTGGAAAAACGCGGCGGGCCGGGCCACCAGCGCCCTGGAGATTCAGCACGAATATCTCGCCCTGGTCCGTCAGTACGCCCGCCCCACGGACCCCGATTGGTGCCGTCTGTTGGAGGAATGGGAACGGATACTCGCCGATCTGGAAAGGGACCCGCTTGCGACGGCGGACCGGCTGGACTGGTCGGCCAAATTCACGCTGATTGAAACATTCCGGGAATCCGAAAAAATCGGACCGGAGGATCCCTGGCTGCAAAGTCTGGACCTCAGCTACCACGAATTGGATCCTGAAAACGGTCTGTATTTCGGCCTGCGCCAATCCGGGCATTTTCTCCTGCCCTACACACCCGCCGAACTGACCCTGACGGATTTTTCCGCGCCCCCGACGACACGGGCGGCGGTCCGCGGGGCCTGCATCGAAAAATTCGGACCGGCGGTGACGGCCTCCCAGTGGGACCACGTCCTTCTTTCCTCGCCGAAGGGAACGGTCCGTATCTCCCTCCTTGATCTTTTCCTGCCCGCGCAGATTGCCGAGGGTCTGGGCGCGATCCGACACGCCTCGACGCCTCTGGACCTCCTGTCCCTTCCCTGCGCGAGTCTGGGGTGAGGTCATTTTCATTTTGCAGGGGTCCCGATCGTTTGTGCCCCCGTGGACTTTGTGGTTCCAACGCCCCATTTCACCGTTTGCTTATTCGTCCATCGGGGTTAGGATGGGGGATGCCAGACCCCATCCAAAAACAGCGTCCCGTGGCCCCGGCCCCCGGCGGTGGCGGGGGGGAGAGCGGAGGCCCCCAGTCGCCGAAGGTTGAAAAGCCGGATGTCAATGAACTGCTCAAGCGCATGAAAAAGGTCGACCCGGACCAGGCCCGTCGCTACCGTCAGCGCACCGGCCAATGACCTCCGGAGCCGGATTCCACCTTATGAACGGCGACTTTCTTTCCCTCCTGCCCCGGACGGGCATTCCGTCCCTGGTCCAGACCGAGGGCCAGTCCGCGCCCCTGCAGGGGACGACGGTGTTTGCGTTTCACTGTGCGGAGGGCATTCTCATCGCCGGGGACCACCGGGCCACGGCGGGAAACATGATTTTTTCGGACAAAACCGAAAAGATTCTCGAGCTCGACACCCACTCGGTCATGGCCATCGCGGGCGCCCCGGCCACGGCCTTTGAAATGGCCCGCGTTTTGCAGACGAGTTTTGAGTTTTACCGCCGCAGCCAGCTCCAGCCGATGAGTCTCCCGGCCAAGCTCCGCGCCCTCTCCCGCCTGCTCCGCGAGAATCTTCCGGCCACCTTGCAGGGGTTCGGTCTGGTGGCACCGATTTTTGCGGGGGTGGATCAAAATGCGCCGGAGGCCCGTCCGGGAATCTTTTTCTACGATCCGCTGGGCGCCCAGTTCGAGGCGGCGCAATTTGCGGGCAGCGGCTCGGGTTCCGCCAGCATCAAAAGCATCCTCAATCATCTGGAAAAATGGGGCGTGCCGCGTCCGGAAAAAATGTCCCTCCGCGAGGCGGTCGTTCTCGCCAACCGGCTGCTGATCACCGCGGCGGATTTTGACACGGCCACCGGCGGGGTCCATCCGGAATCGGGTCTTTTTGCCACGGTCAAACTGCTTTCCGTCACCGGCATCCGCGACATCCCCGGCGGGGAACAAACCGCCTTCTGGAAGGAGGCACACCGATGACGGAGGAACCTTTCCGGTGGCTGGAGGCGATCGCCAACCGTCGTGAATACATCAGGGACCAGCTCTCGGGCGGCACACCTGTTTTTGCCGTGTCGCGTCCGGAGGGCATTTACCTCCTGGGTGTGGGCTCGGGCCACAGCAAGGTCTTTGAGATTTATGACCGGCACGGTTTCACCGCGCTGGGCAACCCGGTGGATATTGAAAAAATCCGGCAGACGGCCATCGAAGCGGCCCACTTGGAGGGTTTCAACCGCTCGGCGGCGGATGTCACCCTCAAGCGTCTGATCAGTTTTTCCCTGGGTCCGGCCCTCAAAAACAGCTTCGAGCAGATTTTCTCCCCCCCCTTCATCCTCGAGGGGATTTTTGCGGAATTGTCGGGCGCCCCCTCTGAGGATCATCTGGTCCGCATCCGCTACGACGGGAAATACGAGTTTGTCCCCCAGGGCATCGCCGTGGCGTTCACGGACCCCCCCCGCGAAGCCGAAGCGGTGGGATGGCTCAAAAAAACACTCGCAGACACGGACTCCCCACGGGAGCTGGCCTCCACCCTTTTGACGGCCTGGAAAACCCTCCGCGAGGGGGGGGCGTTTGACAAGGTCCAGCCGCTCACCGACCTCAGGCCGGTCCTGAACGAACGCATCCTCGAATTCGCCCTCCTCGACCGACGCTCCTCTCAAAAGGTCCGTTACCGCCCCCTCGCCCTGGCACTCTGAGTCCGCACGCCAGTTCCTCCGCGCGGCTTGACCCCACGGGGGGCTTTTGCTACTGACAAACCCCATGTCTGTCAGCGCCCCAGCGGCCCCACTCCTCCCCGTGAAACCGAATTCAACCCTCGGTCCGCGTGGCCGGGTCATTCCCAGTGCCAAATTCTTTTTCCGGGGCGGACAGAAGTTCTTCCTCAAGGGGGTCACGTACGGACCGTTCCAGCCCTCCTCCCCGGGGGTCCATCTGCACGGTCCGGAAAAAACCGCCCAGGACCTGGAATTGATCCGTCAGATGGGGGCCAATGTCCTCCGTCTGTACCACGTCCCGCCCCGCTGGTTCCTGGACCTCTGCGAACAGTTCGATCTCCAGGCCCTGATCACGATCCCGTGGGAACAACACATCAACTTTCTCGACAGCCGTGTCACCCGCCTGGAAATCCAGGACAAGATCTCCTCGGGGGTCTCGGCCAACCGCGGGCATCCGGCCATTTTCGGATACATGGTCGGCAACGAAATCCCCACGGGCACCATCCGCTGGTACGGTCTGCCCCGTGTCAAGGCCTTCGTCGAAAACCTGCTGGAACTTGCCAAGGAGGCCGACCCGAAGGCCCTGGTCACGTATGCCAATTTTCCCAGCACGGAATATCTGATCCCCAACAATGTCGATTTCTACTGCTACAACGTGTACCTCGAAAAGCAGGAGGTTTTCGAACGCTACCTCGCCCGCCTGCACAACATCGCCGAGGACAAACCGCTGATCCTCGGGGAATTCGGCATGGACTCGATCCGCAACAGCCAGGAAAAACAGGCGGAAACCCTCGACTGGCACATCCGCACGGTCGGCAAAATGGGGCTGGCCGGCACGATTGTGTTTGCCTGGACCGATGACTGGTTCACCGGCAACCACCAGATCACCGACTGGGCCTTCGGACTGGTGGATGCGCAGCGTCAGCCCAAAAAGGCCTACCACGCGGTCCAGGAATGTTTCATCCGGGGGGCGGACGGACGGGCGGGGCAGCGGGTGCCCCTGGCCCATTACCCGCGGGTTTCCATCGTGGTCTGCTCCTACAACGGCGCACGGACCCTGCAGGCGTGCATGCAGTCGCTCCAGGAAATCGATTACCCGGATTTTGAGATCATCCTTGTCGATGACGGCTCGAAGGACGACACCCAGTCGATCCTGCGGGATTTTCCGAACGTCAAAAACATCCGCCAGAAAAACATGGGGCTTTCCTACGCCCGCAACGTCGGCTGGCAGGCGGCCTCGGGTGCGATTGTCGCCTACACGGATTCCGACTGCATGGCCGACAAGGACTGGCTGTACTATCTGGTGGCCACCCTCCAAAACGGATCCTATGCGGGGGTGGGCGGACCGAACATCTCCCCGCCGGCGCAGGACTGGATCCAGGCCTGTGTGGCGGCGGCGCCGGGCTCCCCCAGCCACGTGCTGCTGACCGATACGGTCGCCGAACACATTCCCGGATGCAACATGGCCTTCTGGCGCTGGGCCTTTGATGTGACGCAGGGTTGGGATGTGGAATACCGCAAGGCGGGCGATGACGTGGATTTCTGCTGGCGCCTGCAGCAGGCGGGCTACGAAATCGCCTTCAGTCCCTCGGCGATTGTCTGGCACCACCGCCGCTTCAGCATCAACGCCTTTTTCAAACAGCAACAGGGTTACGGCGAGGCCGAGTCCCTGCTGCGGTTCAAACACCTGATCTTTTTCAACCCCAACGGGACTGCCAAGTGGAAGGGCAGTGTGTACGGGCTGCCCCGGTTCGAGCGCTTCCTGCAACAGCCGATCATCTACCACGGCGTCTTCGGCATGGGTCTGTTCCAATCCATCTACCCCGCCCCGGAATCCGCCTTTGCCGGGATCTCCAGCAGTCTGGAATGGGTCACCCTGACCGCGTGCGCGGCGGTGGCGAGTCTGGTTTTCCCCGCTTTCTGGATCATTCCCGTGTTCATGTTCCTGGCGACGGTTTTTACGGGGTTCACCTTCATGGTCCGGGCCCGGCTCGAACCCCGCTACGATACGCTGCTGGCCCGGCTGCTGGTCTGGTGGCTGGCGATTGTGCAGCCGCTCATGCGCGGATGGAGCCGGTACTTCACCTGGATCTCCCTCAAACACACCCCCAGCCGCCTGATCGTCACCCATGAGGCGGGCATTCCCCGGTTCCGGTTCGAACGCGAAAACACCCTCTCCTACTGGAGCAATGAGGGCATCGAACGCGACCGGTTTCTCTCGGAGGTCACGGCCATTCTCGAACACGAAAACTGGCAGTATTCGCTGGATACGGGATGGACGGATTGGGACATCCAGGTCTACGGCAACACCTGGTGGGATTGCCGTCTGCGGTCCATGACCGAAAACCACGGGGGCAACGACCGTCTCAACCGCATCCAACTGGCCCCGAAAATGACCTCCCTGACCAAGGCGAGCCTGGGCTTGCTGGTGGCCCTGATCATTGTCCTGCATGTCTACCTGAATGCGGACCCCTACCTCCTGGTTGTCCTTTCCATGATTCTCGGGACGTTCCTGCTCTTCTGGGCGGTGCGGCTGCGCAATCGTCTGGGCGAAATCTGCGAACTGGCCGCCCGCCGCTGCCGCTTCGTCCGCGTCGAGGCGGAGAAAGGCTGATCCCGGTTTCGGCAGGGGATCGGCATCCATGGAAGTCCCTGGGGGGATGGGGCCGCGGTATTCCGGACATCCCTTCCTCCTGCGGGATTCGCAATTAGACTTTTTTTCCATTGTCCCTATCGTGTCTTCCACCTGCATGACCCCCCTGCTCCTCCACCCCAGCCAGTACCCGGAAGCGATCCGCCGGGAACTGCACGATTCATTGCGCTCGGGCACCATCAACCACCGGTTCCATTACGACAGTCCGCGACAGACGCTCCGGTGGCTGTCCCTCCACGAAAAACATTCCCCCGCCCGGCACGACCGGGGGGTGCAAAAAATTTACCGCACCGCCGCGGCGCATTTTGCGGCGGGGTTCGGGGGCAGGAACGTCACGGTCATCAGTCTGGGCTGTGGCGGGGGGCACAAGGACCTCGATGTGCTCCGTGCACTCGGATCCCGCGGAGTGCGGACCACCTATGCCCCGGCAGATATCAGTGCCGCCATGGTCACCACGGCCCGTGAACACATCCGCCGGGGCTGCCACGCACCATGCGCCCCGGGGCTGGTCGTCTCGCTGACGGCCCTCGATATGAAAACCCTCACCCAATGGATCCCCTCCCGGCATCCGCGCCTGTTTCTGTGTTTTGGCATCCTCCCGAATTTCCCCCCCCGGGAACTCTTCGGCCTCTTCCGCACATTGTGCCGTCCGGGGGATGCCCTGATGCTCGGGGCCAATCTCGCCCCCGGGACGGATTTTATGGGCGGCATGCGGCGCATCCTGCCCCAGTACGACAACCGGGAAATGCGCGAATGGCTGTGCCTCTTCCCCCGCGATCACGGGCTCCCGCTCACCCCCGCAGACATCCGCTTTTCCATCTCGCCCTGCCCGGCAAAAACCGGCCTCTACCGCATCGACGCCCGGGCCCGGATGACCCGCGGGACGACCCTGACCCTTGACGGGGAAAAATTCCGGTACCCCCGGGGACGGATTCTGAACCTTTTCTACTCGTACCGCCACCAGCCTTCCACCCTGGTCACCGGGCTGGTCCGGAGCGGATTCACGCTCCCGAGCACCTTCATCGCCCCCTCCGGCGAGGAAGGGGTGTGTCTGACCGTCCGATCAAATTCCGTTTTGTCAATCTGACCGAATCTGATTAGAACAATCCACCCAACAGGAGACACCCCATGCCCAGCTTTGACATCGTTTCGGAATGCGACATGCAGGAAATCGACAACGCCCTCAACCAGGCCCGCAAGGAACTGGCCAGCCGATTTGATTTCAAGGACGCCAAGGGGGACATCAGCCTGCAGGACAAAAAAATCATCAAACTCAGCGCCATCGACGAGTACAAGACGACGGCCCTGCGGGAAATCGTCCTCACCAAGCTCGCCAAACGGAATGTCAGCCTCAAGAACATCGAGGAAAAGCCGATTCAGAACTCCCTCGGACATGCCTCCTGCGAACTGCACATCAAGGAGGGGATCGAACACGGCAAGGCCAAGGAAATCAACGAGGCGATCAAGGGTCTCAAACTCAAGGTGACCGCCAAAAACCAGGACCAGCAGATCCGTGTCGAGGGCAAAAACCGTGACGATCTTCAGGCGGTCATGGGCCTGCTCAGACAGAAGGACTTTGGCATCGCGCTGCTCTTCAAAAATTTCCGGGATTGAAAGCCGCGGCGATTCTCCACCGGATCAGGCCTCCGACGCCTTTTTCTTCTCCTCCGCGGCCTTGATTTTTTTCACATACCGGGAAATGTCCTCGTACAGCTTCATCACATTGACCTGTTTCTTTTTCTGCCCCATGCGCTTGGAAATCATTGTCAGCGCATTAAACTGATAGTTGGTCCCCTCCAGGCGGAGCGTCGGGTCCGTGCCATACTGGTCCCGGACCATCACCCACTTCAGACCCAGTTCATTGGCCAGAATGTCCCCAAAGACCACCCCCAACGCCTGCTGGTTGAGTTTGTTGCCTTCGACAAACACCTTGTCATTGATCATGGTCTGGATGATGTAAAGATCGGACTTGGTCCCGCTGAATTTTTTGATGCCATACCTGTCCTCGGCCGTCTTGTACACCCGCAGGCGCTGGGCCTCGAGTTCCTCCTGATCCGCCGGTTTGAGCGGCCAGAATTCGCTCGGACCGGCCAGCAGGGCCGTGTTTGCCATCAGAACCGTGGAGAGGAGCAGAAGAAGGTGTTTCATGGAAGTGCTCAGATTTTGCTGTGGGTTCCGTCGCAAAATGCGCCGTTCTTGGAGTGTTTGCATCCGCACCAATAGACCTTTTGATCCATGGCAATTTCCACCTTGGTCGGACCGAAATCAGTCCCCTTGTGGGATCCGTCGCAAAAGGGCTGCGCCTTGGAAAGCCCGCACGCACACCACCAATAGGTGCCGGCTTTCACGTCCTGGGCGATGGGGGACTTCTGGGCAATATGGGGTTCGGACATAAAGTAAGGGCTCCGTTTTTCCGCAAACTACCATAATAACACGGATATTTGCCACTGTTTTTTTGGAATATCAGCACCGGGATGCTGGCAAGGAAGTTTGAATTTCCGGGTGCCGATGGTCCGTGCCCTGTCACAGGTCGCCAAGAACCCGGCACCCGACCAACCCGCATGCCAGCGGTGGTTTTGAGGGGAAGGGTTGAGGGAAGGGGGTTGACTGTTCCCCGCCGACTGTTTACTCCTGAACGCATTCTTTCCATATGTCGAAAAAACGTGTCATTGTGATGGGTTTCATGGGCAGTTGCCCGATTGCCGGGGTTGTCTGGCAGCATCTCCACTATCTGATCGGTCTCAAAGAGCTGGGCCACGAGGTCTACTACATCGAGGACTCCGCCCGCATTCCCTACAACCCCAGCACCTTTGAGGTCACCGAGGATTTTTCCTATGCGGCGCGGATGCTGGACCGTCTTTTTCAAAAGCACGGGTTGGGAGCGGAAAACTGGGGGTACTGCGCCCGGTACCGTCCGGACTCCCCCACCGCGGGGCTTGGCCTGGCAAAAATCCGCGAACTCTACAGGACCGCCGATGCCATTTTCAACGTGTGCGGGTCGCAGGAATTCAATGACGATCTGCTCCAGAGCCGGCGCATTCTGTACATTGAGAGTGACCCCGCCGTCGAACAGATCAAACTGGCCAAAGGCAACGAAAACACCCGTGCCTACCTCTCCCGCCACCAGGCCCTCTTCAGCTTCGGGGAAAACCTCAACCAGACCGACTGCGGGGTGCCGCGGACGGATTTCAAATGGTACCCCACGCGTCAGCCTGTCGCCACGGCCCTGTGGCAGCCGCCGGAGCGCCGGGATTTCAATCCCGAAAAGGGGGTCTATACCACCATCGCCAACTGGGCCACGGGGGGGAAAAAGGACATCGAATACAACGGGGAAACCTATCTGTGGAGCAAAAATCCCGAGTTTCACAGATTCTGCGCCGCCCCCCGTCTCTGCGGCGAACTCTTTGAACTGGCCACGGACATGAAGGACGCCACCGAACGCGCCGGGTTCCTCTCCCAAGGCTGGCAATTCACCCTGCCCCACAAGATGAGCGAGGATATCGACCTCTATCAGGAATACATCTGGTCCTCGAAAGGCGAATTCACCGTCGCCAAGGACCAGTACACGCGCCTGAATACCGGCTGGTTCAGCGACCGCAGTGCCTGCTACCTGGCCGCCGGACGCCCGGTCATCACCCAGGCCACGGGATTCTCCAAGTTCATCCCCGTGGGCGAGGGTCTCTTTGAATTCCGCACCCTGGAGGAGATCCGCACGGCGGCCGAAAAAATCCGTTCCGACTATTCCCGGCATTCCGCGGCGGCCCGGGAACTGGCCCGGGAATACTTTGAGGCCCGCACGGTTGTCGGCAGAATCCTGGACGCGGCGGGGATCTGACACAGGTTTTGTTTGGCATTTGAGCCTCCGGCCCTACATTGGAGGGATGAACCGCCGGATCGTGGGATTGGAAACCGAGTACGGCTGCCTCATCGAGCCTCCGCTCACCAATGACGAGGTCGTGGCCCAGGTCCGCAACTGGGTCTTTACGGAGGGCGGGTACGGCCTCCTGGACGTGCATGACCGGGGATGGGATGAACCCGCCGGCAACGGGGGATTCCTTTTCAACGGGGGCCGCCTGTATCTCGACATGGGCCATGTCGAATACTGCACCCCCGAATGTCTGGATGTCACGGATGTCCTCCGCTACGACCAGGCCGGGGACATGATCCTGCTCCGGGCGGTCGAGGCACTCGGGTGGGAGGGACGCGTCAGCTTCATCCGCAACAACATCGATCACTACACCGGGGCCACCTTCGGATGCCACGAAAATTACTCCCTCCGGCGGGATGCGGAACTGGATGACGCAGGCATTGCCTCCCTCCTGGCATTCCTGACACTGCGCACGCTTCTGACCGGTTCCGGGCGCGTGGGGTCTCTCCCGGCGCTCAAGCCGCCGTTTGAGGATGCCCCGTTTCTCCCGGATTCCCTGTTCCAGATCAGCCAGCGGGCCGACTACATCCGCAACGATTTTTACGAATGGGTCCAGTTCAACCGCGCCATTGTCAACACCCGGGATGAACCCCTTGCGGATCCGCGTTCGTTCCGCCGCCTGCACCTGCTTCATGGGGACAGCAGTGTCCTGCCCGCCACCCTTTTCCTGAAAATCGCCTCCACCCGTCTGGTGCTGGATCTGATGGAGGCGGGCGAATTGCCGCGGGTGGAATTGAGGGAGGCCGTCGGCACCCTGCGTGCGCTCTCCCGCATCACCACCGGACCCTGGCCGGTGACGCTGGCCGACGGGCAGCAGCAGGAGGCCCTGGCCCTGCTGCGCCTGTACCACGAAAAGGCGGCGAAACATTTCAGACAGCGGGCCCCTGAAACGGAGGCGGCCCTGGCCCTCTGGTCCCGCATGATGCAGGCGCTCGAATCCGACAAGCCGGGGGCTTTCGGTCTGCTGGACTGGGTCACAAAGGAAACGCTTCTGAACGCCTTTTGCACCCAGGAAAACATCCCGTGGGATGATCCGTGGCTCAAATCCCAGGACCTGGAATTCCATCACATCCACCCGCAGCGCAGTCTGGCCCATCCCCTCGCCGACCGGCAGGGATGCTGGCATGTGACCGGGGTGGAAAAGGCCACCCTCACCCCTCCATCGAATACACGCGCCCATTTGCGAAGCAAAATGATGCGTGAACTGTGCGGACAGAAAAACCATGTCGTGGACTGGTACAAGGTCGGGACGCGGGGGCAGAAACCGACCCTGCTGCTGGATCCGTTCCAGACGGAACCCGGTCAGGCATGACACAAATTTGGGTTGAATCCCCCAGGAACGCACGGATATAGTCCCCGCTTCACACCATCACCCATGAACCTGCTCGGCCCCCAATCCGTCACCTACCTCGACAACAATGCCACCACCCCGGTCGCCCCGGAGGTCGCCGAGGCGATGATCCCCTATGTGCGCGACTTTTTCGGGAATGCCTCCAGCGCCTACCGTTTCGGCAATCAGATTTCCGGGGTGCTGGAACAGGCCCGGGAGCAGGTCGCCTCACTCATCGGCGCGGACGAACGCGAAATCGTTTTCACAAGCTGCGGCACGGAATCCGACAACGCGGCCCTGAATCATGCCCTGCTCTCTCATCCGTCCAAAAAACACATTGTCACCAGCCGGGTCGAACACTCGGCCATCAAAAAACATTGTGAGTTTCTGGAAAAACAGGGATACGAAATCACCCGTCTGGAGGTGGATTCCAACGGCCTCCTCACGGTGGATGACGTGGCCCGGGCCCTCCGTCCGGAGACGGCCCTGGTGACACTGATGTGGGCCAACAACGAGACCGGGGTTCTTTTCCCGGTCGAGGCCATCGGCGAATTGTGCCGCAAACAGGGGGTTCTTTTCCATACGGATGCGGTCCAGGCGGTGGGCAAAATCCCCATCAACCTTGCGGCGAGCAAAATCGACATGCTGTCGATCTCGGGCCACAAACTGCACTGTCCGAAAGGGGTGGGGGTGCTCTACGTGCACAAACGGATCGCCTTCAAACCCTACCTCATCGGGGGCGGACAGGAAAAGGGCCGGCGCGGGGGAACCGAAAACACGGCCTCGATCGTGGCTCTTGGAAAGGCATGCGAACTGGCGGCGCAGCGGTTGGAGGAGGAAAACACCCGGGTACGGGCCCTTCGTGACCACATGGAAAAGGGGCTTCTGGCTGCCATCCCGGATTCCCACATCAACGGGGCGGGGGCGGCACGTCTGCCCAACACCACCAATGTCTCCCTTGAGGGCGTCGAAGCCGAGGCGGTGCTTTTATTGCTCGACCGGGAAGGCATCTGCGCCTCCAGCGGATCGGCCTGCACAACCGGATCGCTCGAGCCTTCACATGTCCTGACGGCCATGGGCCTGCCCGCCTCCCGCGCCAAGGGATCGATCAGGCTCTCCCTTTCAACCTACAACACAGAGGCAGAGGTGGGCAAATTGCTGGAGGTTCTCCCTCCCATCGTCGCCCGTCTCCGCAATCCCTCCCAGGTCGCCCCGGAAAATTGACCCGTTTGACCCCCGATTCCGCCCCCAATCGCGGAATTGATCGAATATTCCCCGCCACTTGTCGATCTCCTCTGGCAATCTTCCGGTAAAACACCATATTTCCCATATCCCCTATGCTGCTGCGGCAAAAGCTGATTTGAGCATACTGGGCCAACCGCGAAAGCGGCCATGAACGCCAAGGAAAGCAGTCAGAACCACAGTCCGGAAAAATCGGGTTTCAACGGGGGCATCCAGAAACACATTCCCACACTCGCTGATCTACTCGCCAGGATGGGGGTGCTTCAGGATTTTGGCACCACCTACCGTCTGTCCCTCAATCCCTACCACCGGAATTATTATCCGTTGAGGGAGCGTTACCCCTGGGGCGGAGCCAGAATCCTCCGGCACTGATGCCTTCAGCCTAGTTCTGACGGCTCAGCAGGTAGGTCGCCAACTCATGCAGACGGCGACCCTTGGCACCGAAAGGCCGCAGAGAGTCCATGGCTTTCCGGGTCAGTCGCGAGGCCTCGGCTTCGGCCTTTTTCATTCCCAGGATCGAGGGGTAGGTCGCCTTGCCGGCCTTCTCGTCCTTGCCGGCGGTCTTCCCGAGTTCCTCGCTGGACTTGGTGCAATCCAGAATGTCGTCAATGACCTGGAAGGCCAGGCCCAGGTGGTACCCAAAGCTTGTGAGCGCCTTCAGCTGTGCGGGGGTGGCATTGGCTGAAAAGGCGCCCAGTCGGATGCTCGTGCTCAGGAGCGCGGCGGTCTTGCGTTCATGGATGTAAACAAGTTCCTTATGGGAGAGTTTTTTGCCCTCCCCCTCGAGATCCGCAACCTGGCCTCCCACCAGAAAGAGACTGCCGGCACAGGTCGCCATTTCCGCCACAATATCCCGGTGACTGTAGCGCGGCCAGGCATTGGCCTTGGCGGCCATCACAAAGGCCTCGGTCAGGAGTGCGTCCCCGGCGAGAATGGCGATTCCCTCACCAAAAACCTTGTGACTGGTCGGACGCCCCCGGCGGAAATCATCATTGTCCATCCCGGGAAGATCGTCATGGATCAGGGAATAGGTGTGGATGCACTCGACGGCACAGGCCAGCGGCATGGCCTCCCGTTCATTCCCGCCACAGGCCTCGGCGGCGGCGATGCAGAGGACCGGACGCAGGCGCTTGCCTCCGGCAAAGATGGAGTACCTCATGGCCTTGTGAATGGTGGAGGGCTTGACCTTTTCCTTGGGAAGCAGCCGGTCCAGACCCCGATCCACCGCCCCACACTTGATGTCGATATACTTTTTAAGATCCATGATGCACGCCGTTGTATGCGTTCCGGTCTGCAAGCGCAAGTCTAGAAAGACTCTCCCACGGATCCCCTTCCGCTTTCTACAGTTGAAATGGGAGGGGAACCGGGTCTATAGTGGTGCAAACGCACGAGTCCTCCCCCTATGTCCAATATCATCATCTGCCAGAATTGCGGAGGCGAAAACGACCTCGGTCGGAAATACTGCACGGAATGCAACGAAAAACTCGATCTGTCCTCGGTCCAATCCAAGGCCGCCTCGGGGGGTCTGTCCAAGACGGAAATCCGGAAAAAAATCAGTCTGGGCAACAAGGCGGCAAAAACCACCTCCAGTTCCATCGCCCTCAAAACGGTGGCGATCCAGTTCCTGCTTCTGGTCCTGGTCCTGGGCGGACTGGGGCTGATCGGATACACGGTCTTTCTGGCCTACAAAAAACCTTCCGGCATGCCTGTGTGGCGTCCGTATGCGGATTACAAAAATTGGACGGATCAGGAACAGTTGAAATGTGAAATTGATTTTGAAGGGGCCAACCGCGCCAAATTGGACCTCGAGGATGCCCTGCTCAACAACATGGATTATGCGGGGTCTGTCAACGAGGAACAGGCCAACGCCTGGCTGAGCCGCTATATCCAGCCCTCGACCAAAACCCTGCCGGGGGGGATCAAGGTCAAGTTTGACAGCGCCTACGTCAAGTTTCTGGATGACGGCACCTACAAGGTGTTCCTCAAGTATGTCGCCTTCGATCATCCCTTTTACATGACCTACCGGATCTCCGCCAATCTCGACAGCGGGGCCCTGCTGGTCCGTTACCGGTCCATCAAACTCAACAGTCTTGAAATCCCGAAAATGCTCCACGACAAGGCTCTTGGCCCCCTGGACAACCTCGAAAACATCACCAAACCAAACAAAAAACTCATCCTCGGGTGCAATATCCTGGAAATCACCGAGGAAAAACTGACCATCAAAACGGCGATCAAGGCCCCCCCCCCGGAGGCACCAACTCCGGATGGACCACCCCAGAAACCGGCCCCTCCAAAAAACACGCCTGTGGTGACACCCGCACCAACTCCCGCAGCTCCACCGGCTCCAGCACCCGGCCCTCCCACTCCGGCCTCCGCAACACCGGCGGTCTCTGCGCCTGCAGCTCCGGCACCGGTGGCAGCCCCAGCCCCAGCGTCGGCCCCGGCACCGGTGGCGGTACCGATGCCGATCCCAAACTCTCCCGCCACTGCAGCCCCGGCACCCGCACCACCCCAGACCCCTCCCCCGCCTGCCATCCCCGCCCCTGTTTCTTCCACCCCCGCGGCTGTTCCCACCCCGTGAATCTGTGTCTTTACCGACTCCTGCTCCCGGCGGTGGTATCGGTGATACTGACCGCTCCCGTCTCGGCTCTCACCCCTGCGGAGACAAAATCCTCCAGAACCAAATCAACCCCGAGCGCCTCGGGGAAAATTGTCGTGGCCAGTGACCAGCCCGAATTCAACGCCATGCTGGCGGCCTACGGGGATGAACAGCTGCGCCAATTCCAGTCGGTTTTTTCACTCCGCCCCGAGGACCTGTATCTGCTCCGCATCCAATGGGTCCGTTCGGAGGAACATGTGTGGGACCTGATCCCCTTTGTCTTTCAGGAAAAGCTCTGTTTCCAGCTCATCATCCAATGTCCTGATAAAATTGATCAGAAAAAACTCGATGTCTTCCTCGCACGGGTCTTCTTTCACTGCCTGGCGGAGTCCGGGAAAAACCCGGGGGCCGGACGCAACCTCAAAAAACTGCCATCCTGGGTCCCGGAAGGTTATGTCCTGTGGCGCTCCCTGAATGATCCTTCCCCCCCCACCCACACCCTCCGTTCCCTGATCCTCAACGAGGGGTTCCCCACTCCGTCCCTGTTTCTGACCGCCGACTCCAACTACGATGTCTACTCCCCCTCCCAAAAGGACGCCCTTCAATGGCTGTGGTTCCGGTCCCTGATGCAAGTCCCCAAGGGCGCAGCCCTTCTGGAGGGATTTCTCAGGGACCTTCCCAATCCCACGGAAAAATGGGCCTTTTATTTTCTGAAAAGCTACAAACCCACCTTCGAGGATCTGAACCAACTGGACCGCTGGTGGAATCTGCAGGCGGTGTATCTGACCGATATCGTCGCCGCCGACTCCATGCCTCCGGCCCAGGTGGAGACGGAACTCAAAAAATTGCTGTTGTTCCCCGGCAAGACCCCCGGGACGGTTTTTCCGCTGGAGGAACTGATCGCCCAGGATGCCCCCCGGCTGTCGCGGGACCTGGTGAATGAAAAAAAATCCCGTCTCAATGCCCTCGTGTCCCGGGCGTCTCCCTCCTTCGCCACGGTGCTGATCACCTATCGGGATCTGCTCGACGACCTCGCCCAGGGCCGCAAACCCTCCCCGGCCCTTCTGGAGGCGCTCTCCGGTCGACGCCTCCAGTTGGTGGCCTACCAACAGCAGGTTTCCGACTACATGAACTGGTACATCGTCACCCAGACCCCGGCCGATCAGGAACTCTTCCGCCGGGCGATCCTCTCCTACCGGGAACTCGAATCACTGAGGGCTCCCGAAAAGACCACGGAACACACCCCGCTTTCGATCCGCGCCGCGCCCTAAACAATTGATTGCCTGGCTTTCAGATTTTGCTATTCACTTGGGAATTCCGACATCAATGAAAATCTCCGATCTCAGAGGCATCCTCACCTACGTCCCCCGGTTCCGCGACAGGATTTTTGTCATCGCCATCGACGGGGAGATCATCGAAAACGACAACTTCCCGAATCTGATCCTCGACATCGCGGTTCTGCGGAGCCTGAACATCAAGATTGTCATCGTCCACGGTGCCAGCCATCAGGTCCGCCAGTACGCAAGCGAAAAGGGCACCCCCATCTCCAATGACGACGGCACGGGCATCACCGACAACGACACGCTCAATATCGCCCTCATGGCGGCCAACCGTCTGACCCACGAGATCATGGAGGCGATCTCCTCCAGCGACCTGCGTTCGGCCTATGCCAACTGCATCACCGCCCACCCCTACGGGATCATCGGCGGGGTGGACCAGCTTTTTACGGGACGGGTCGAAAAGATCGACACGGAGTTCCTCCACTCGCTGCTCAATTCCTCCGCCATCCCCGTCATTCCCCCCCTGGGTTTCGACGGCGATGGCAAAACCTACCGCGTCAATTCCGACGGGGTGGCCCTGGCGGTGGCGGAAATCCTCCACGCGGCCAAACTCATCTATGTCACCACCGTCGATGGTCTGCCCGGCAATGGCACGCTCCAGGGTCAGCTCGTGGTCTCGGAGGCGGAGGAATACCTCAAAACCCACAAAAGCAGCCTGCCCCCGGTCCTGGTCTCCAAGCTGACCCACTCGATCAAGGCCTGCCACGGGGGCGTGCCCCGCGCCCATATCATCAACGGCAAAAAGGATGAATGCCTGCTCCAGGAGGTCTTCTCCAATGAGGGCATCGGGACAATGATCTACGCCAACGAATACGCCTCGATCCGCCGCGCCCGCAAACAGGACGTGAGCAACCTGCTCAACTTCATCAAAAACTCCGTCCAAAGCGAGGAACTCATCAAACGCACCCGTGCGGAGGTGGTGGCCCAGATCCAGGACTATTACGTCTTCGAAATCGACAAAAACCTCGTCGGATGTGTCGCCCTCCACCCCTTCCCGGAACAGCAGACGGCCGAACTGGCCTGCCTCTACGTCAGCTCCACCCACGAAAACCAGGGGGTGGGCAAAAAGCTCGTGCAATTTGCGGAAGCCCAGGCGCGGGAGTTGGGGGTCAAAAAAATGATCGCCCTCTCCTCGCAGGCCTTCATGTATTTCCAGCAGAAATTCGGCTTCAACGAGGGCTCCCAGGAGGACCTGCCACCCCTCCGCCGCGAAAAATACCTGGCCAGCAAACGCAATTCAAAAATCCTGGTCAAATTGCTGGCCTGAACTCCGTACTCCCGTCACGATTCGGCAGCCCCGGTGCCATATGCTCCGGGAGTGGCTCGTGCGTGGGGCGGCTGCGGGAGATATCCGTGAGCGATATTTTTTCGCAGGGGAAAAGCTTCATGGCCTCCTGACCGTTGAACAGGCAAAAGTCTCGACAGGTCATTGACAGGATTGATTACCGCTCCCCCCCATACCCCCTGTCTGAATCACATCAATCGATGAAAGGAGATAGTCATAATTTTTATTGATTTTCAAATAATTGTTGTATATCATATTTTTTTAATATTAAATGCAACAAATTATCAGACGCAAAATGATTTTGCAGGCCATCCTGGTACGGTTGACTGAATCTCCTGTTGTTGCATTACTTGGGGCGAGGCAGACAGGGAAAACCACCTTGGCAGAGCAGATTGCCGCAGAATGGACAGGATCGTCGGTGATTTTTGATTTGGAAAAATCACAGACGAGGGAGGCTTTACGGGCCACTCCGGAAAAACTGTTGGGAGAGCAGGAAGGTCTCGTGATTATCGACGAAGTCCAAAGGTTGCCAGAGCTTTTTGAGCTGTTACGTCCCCTGTGCGATGACCCGGAACGCAAAGCCGTCTACCTGCTGCTGGGCAGTGCCTCGTGGGACTTGGTCAGGGGCGTGTCTGAAACGTTGGCGGGGCGGATTCAATTTGTGGACGTGGCGGGATTGGCCCTGTCGGAAGTGGGTCTGGAAAAATTGGACGATCTGTGGCTGCGCGGCGGTTTTCCCCGGGCTTTTCTGGCTGAGTCACCCGAGGCTTGGGAACGATGGATGGAAGGATTCACGCGGACATTTTTAGAGCGGGACATTCCCGGACTCGGATCAAAGGTGGCTCCGGAGGCGCTGGGCCGGTTTTGGAGGATGCTGGCCCATTATCATGGGCAGACATGGAATGCGGCGGAATTGGCACGCTCCATGGATGTGAGCGTCACGGCGGTCAACCACTATCGGGACTTGTTGGCGGGCACCTTCATGGTGCGGATGCTGCTGCCGTGGTTCGAGAATCTTGGCAAGCGACTGGTCAAATCGCCAAAGGTGTATTTGCGGGACAGTGGTGTGCTGCACCATCTGCTCGGCATCGGACGGATGCTGGAGTTGCGCACACATCCGCGCTACGGCGCAAGCTGGGAAGGCTTTGCGCTGGAGCAGACGCTGATCGCCCATGGGCAACGGGATGCGTATTATTACGCGACACAACGGGGGGCGGAACTGGATTTATTGCTGTTGCGGCGCGGGCGACGGTGGGGCTTCGAGTTCAAATGCACGGATGCACCCAAAACGACAAAATCCATGCACGTGTCCCTCAACGACCTGAAACTGGAACATGTGTGGGTGGTGTATCCCGGCACCCTGCGTTATTCCCTGGCCGAGAAAATCACCGCACTGCCTCTTCGGGAAATCCGGGATTTTGACGCCGGGAGTTGAACCCTGGACGAGTCGGGAGCCCGTGCGTGTTTGCAGGTCCCCACCCTTCCCAGAAAGACCTTTGGGCGCTGCGTTGTTTCCGCCCCGTCGGGCAGGGGAAAATCCGTCCCGTTCTTCTTCTCCCTCGCCATCGGCGGGCAACTGTGGTTTTTATGGTTCCCATGCACTGTCTCGGCATCGAAACCTCCTGCGACGAAACCTCGGCCGCCGTTCTGAAGGACGGTTCAACCGTCCTCTCGAATGTCGTTTCCTCCCAGATCCGTGACCACGCCCCCTACGGCGGGGTCGTTCCCGAAATCGCCGCCCGCAATCATCTGGAATGCATCGACCGCATCATCGGTCAGGCCCTCCACGAGGCGGGAATCGCGGCGACGGATCTCGACCTGGTCGCCGCCACGCGCGGCCCGGGCCTGGCCAGCTCGCTGCTGGTCGGCCTGTCCACGGCCAAGGGGCTCGCCTGCGCGTTGGGCAAACCCCTGCAGGCGGTCAACCACATGGAAGGGCACCTGCTCTCGCCGATCCTCTCCGCCGGGGTTTCCGCCACCGATCTCTTCCCGAATGTGAGTCTGATTGTCAGTGGCGGGCACACCCTGCTGGTGCACGTGGAAAATGCGGGGCGGCACGAGGTCACGGGATCAACACTTGACGACGCGGCGGGCGAGGCCTTCGACAAAATCGCCAAGCTCCTCGGGCTGGCCTACCCGGGCGGGCCGGAGATCGACTCCCTGGCCCGCACCGGCAACCCCCGGGCTTTTGATTTTCCCCGGGCCCTCCTCCAGGACCCCGGCCACCGCTTCAGCTTCAGCGGCCTGAAAACCTCGGTCCGCTACTTCCTGGAAAAACAACCGGCGGACTTTGCCGCGGCGCACCGGGCGGATCTGTGCGCCTCCGTCCAGGAGGCCATCGTCGAGGTGCTGGTTGAAAAAACCCTGCACCTGGCCCGGCAAAAGAAGGTCCGGACCGTGACCGTTTCCGGCGGCGTTTCGTGCAACAGCCGTCTGCGCGAGGTCTTCGCCGCAAAATGCGCGCAGCAGGGTCTCCGGCTCTTTCTGGCCGATCCGCGCTGGAGCACGGACAATGCGGCGATGATCGCCCTGACGGGCACCTTTCAATTCCGGGCGGGGGTGCGGACCCCGCTTTCCACCGACATCGACCCGAATCTGAAATTGTGACGGACTGTAAAATCTGCTTGGTCTCGCCTCCCGGAACCGTTTAAACCCAGTGCATGCCCCTGCTGGAAATCATTCCCCCGATCCTCCCGGAGATCGACCCCGGATTCCGTCCCGCCATCCTGGGCAACCGGCACTACGTCGCCGAGGCCAGAAAATCGGGCCGCGCGGTCCCGCTGATCCTGGCCGTCGAACGCGAAAACGGACTGGTCTCCCGCCATGAAACGGTCATCTTTCCCGCCGAGGACGCGGCGCATTTTGCGGAAACACTCCGGTATGTGGAGCGTCTGGTCAAATTCCTCCTGTGGTCGCGGGGCGGATGGCGGGTGATGGTCGGGGGGGCGCCGCACATTGCGGCGGAGCTGGCAAAAATCTATTCCCCCGCGGGAGCCCGGCGGTTTGATGCGGAATTCATGGGGCGGATCTATGAAAAACCCTTTTCCGTCGAGTCCCGTTCCCCGGAAAACATCCCCGATGCGAAGGAGATGTCCATGCCCCTGGGGGGAAACCTCGACGGCTGCCGCATCGGGTTTGATCTGGGGGCCAGCGACTACAAACTCTCCGCGGTTGTCGACGGGCAGGCCGTGTGGACCGAGGAATTCCCGTGGAACCCCAGGGAGGAGACGGACCCCGGCTACCATTACCGGCATCTGACCGCGGGCCTGCGCGAGGCCGCCGCACATCTGCCCCGGGTGGACGCAATTGGCGGCAGTTCCGCCGGGGTGATCATCGGCAACCGCATCCGGGCCGCCTCGCTTTTCCGCTCCGTCCCCGAGGCGCAATTTGCGGCAGAGGTGGCGGGAATCTTTGAACGGATCGGACGGGAATGGAACCTCCCCATCGCCGTGGCCAATGACGGGGATGTCACCGCCCTGGCCGGCGCCCTGAGCCTGCGCGAAAACGCCATCCTGGGCATCGCCATGGGATCGAGCCTGGCAGCCGGATACCTGAATCCGGAGGGACAGATCACCGGCTGGCTCAACGAACTCGCCTTTGCGCCCGTGGACCACAATCCGCAGGCGGCCCCGGACGAATGGTCGGGGGACATCGGCTGCGGGGTCCAGTACTTTTCGCAACAGGGGGTCATGCGTCTGGCACGTCAGGCGGGGGTGGTTCTCGATGAATCCCTGTCGGTTCCCGAACGGCTCAAACAGGTCCAGTCCCTGATGAAAGAGGGCGGGAATCCGCAGGTGCCCAAAATCTACGAGGCCATCGGCATCGCCCTGGGATACACGCTGGCCCTGTACCGGGATTTTTATGATTACAAACACGCCCTGATCCTCGGGCGGGTGACCACGGGGTCGGGCGGGGACATCATCATCGCCCGGGCGCGGGAAGTGCTCGCCCGCGGATTTCCGGAGATGGCGGACCCGCTCCACATTGTCGTTCCCGACGAAAAATCCCGCCGGGTCGGCCAGGCCGTGGCCGCGGCAAGCCTGCCGACGCGTTAAACGGTGCACGGGGGCGGCGATAATTTCATTTTGTAAATCCCCGGGAATCTGGCCAGAATCATCCTCCCGGCTGGAAACACACCCGGTGCCCGCTTCAGATTATGAAATTTTCCAATCCCCATGCCGACCTCCTCATCCCGGATGGCACCCCCCTGCCGCAGGCCCTGGAACGCACCACCCACATGGGAATCGGCGCCCATCAGGATGACCTCGAATTCATGTGTTTCCACGGCATCCTGGAATGTCACCAAAAAACCGACCGGTGGTTTGCGGGGGTGACCGTCACCAGCGGGTCGGGCAGTTCCCGGACCGGTCCCTACCGGGAGGTGAGCGACCAAAAACTCGTTGAAATCCGCCGGGAGGAACAGCGCCGTGCGGCCGTCATTGGTGAATACGGGGCCATGATCCAACTGGGGTACGACAGTGCCACCATCAAGGACCCCCTCGGCGCCCGGACCCGGCTGGTGCCGGAACTGGTGGAAATCATCCGCATCGCCCGGCCCCGGGTCATCTACACGCACAACCCCGCGGACAAGCATCCGAGCCATATCGCGGTGGTGCTCCCCCTGATCGAGGCCCTCCGCCGTCTGCCGCAGGAAATGCGTCCCGAAAAACTGTACGGATGCGAGGGATGGCGCAACCTTGACTGGATGCCCGACACCGAAAAGGTGGTGCTGAATGTGGGTGGCAACGAACCCCTCCTGCGCCGCCTCATGTCCGTCTTCGACTCGCAAATCGCGGGGGGGAAACATTACGATCTGGCCACACTCGGCAGAAAACAGGCCAACGCAACGTACTTTCAAAGCCACGCCTCGGATCAGGCCGCCCTGGCGGAATTTGCCATGGACCTGACCCCGCTGCTCCGGGACGATACGCTGTCGGTGGAGGATTTTACGCTGGGCTTCATTGACCGGTTTCGCAATGATGTCCTTCAAACCCTGCGCAAACAAACCGGATAGGGCCTCCCCTTTTCCCCCAACCCCTCCCCCGCCATGGAAGTGATCATCAAACCCAACGCCTCGGAAGCCTCCGTCCTGGGGGCCAAAATCATCGCCCAGCAGATCCGGCGCAAACCCGCCACCACCCTCGGCCTGGCCACCGGCAGCACGCCCCTGAAGCTCTACCGGGAACTGGTCCGGATGCACAAAACCGAGAAACTCAGTTTTGCCCGGGTCCGCACCTTCAACCTGGATGAATATGTGGGCCTGGATCCCAGACATCCCGCCTCCTACAACGCCTTCATGCGTGAAAATCTTTTTGACCTCGTCAACATCCGCAAAACCAACATCCACATTCCGAGCGGACTGGCCCGGGACATCCCCAAATATTGCGCCGAATACGAGAAAAAAATCCGCAAATGCGGCGGGATCGACCTGCAACTGCTCGGGATCGGCACCGATGGGCATATCGGCTTCAACGAACCCTCCTCGTCCTTCGCCTCCCGCACCCGGATCAAGTCACTGACGGAAAAAACCATCAAGGACAATGCCGACTTTTTTGATGACCCCCGCGAGGTGCCCCGTCATGTCATCACCATGGGGGTGGGCACGATCATGGACAGCCGCACCTGTGTCCTGCTGGCCTTTGGCGCAAAAAAGGCGGAGATCATCGCCCGCATGGTGGAGGGACCTGTGACAGCCATGGTCCCGGCCACCGCCCTGCAATTCCACCCCTCCGCGGTGGTGATTGTGGACGAGGCCGCCGCCGCCGCCCTGACCCGCCGCGATTATTATCGCTGGGTCTATGAGAACAAACCCCAGTGGCAGACCTACGAATAAGCCCATTTTTCAAGTATTTTTTGGCCACTTTTCAATTGACACCCACCCTTGTTCTCCTTGACCCGAGGGAGGACAGACCTATGATGGGTTTCCTGTTCGCAAAATAACGTTCACTCCATGGAACTCCCGGCATCGGGTCGGGGCGGTTCCGTGATCCCACGTATGTCCGACACCCCCAACAGCGGTATTTCCTTCAATCAGGAAGGGAGCAAGACCTTTGTCAAAATCTCCGGACGCGGGTCCTTTCAAAACAGTCCCTCGTTCAAGAAGTTTTACCTGGCCCGGATCGAATCCGGCACCACGGAATTCCATATCGACATGGCCGATTGCCCCGCCATGGACAGCACATTTCTGGGGACACTCACCTCGCTGAGTGTGGCCCTCAAAAAGCGCGGGGGCGGGCGGGTGTACATTCTGGAGGCCAATGCGCGGAACCTGGAAACCATGAAAAACCTCGGCATCGACCGTTTGTTTGTCATGGACCACACCGGGGAACCGGCCCCCTCCGCGACACTGGAGGCCGTGGTGACGGAAAAACCGACCCGTGAGGAGGCCACCAAACAGTCCATTGACGCGCATGAAACCCTTGTCGAGGCCTTTGACGGGAATGAAACCAAGTTCAGGGACGTCATCTCGCTGCTGAAGGAAGACCTTTCCAAAAAGCCCCACTAAGCCACCCCCCCGGGAAGCTCCGTTATGCTCGTCAAATTTTTCATGGTATTCTTCTTTCTGGCCGCCTTCGGTCTGGCCTATCTGCTGCGGCGGAAGGGGGAACAGAACCGACGTCTGGATGCCTCGCGCCGGGAACTGATCAAGGAACGGAAGATCATCCTCGAGTTTTTGCACGATCTGGGGGATGCCTGCACGGAATCGATCAACTCGGCGGAGCTTCTCAAAAGCATCGCCCACTTTTCCAACCGCGCGACCGAGGCCAAAAGCAGTGCGATCTTCATGCTCAACAAGAAGGAACGGACCCTGCGGGCGGTCATTGTCGACGGGGCCTTCCCCCCGCCCTACCTGCCGGAAAACTTTGTCATGCCCAAGGTCGTGAGCAAGGCGGATCACTTTGAACAGATCATCCGCAACATCGAGATCCCCGTCGGAGCGGGCATCATCGGCGAGGTGGCCCAAAAACGGGAGGCGGTGCTGCTCACCCACGGTCATTCGGACCCCCGTGTGCCGCATTTTCCGGAGGGGCAGCTGACCGAGGCGCTCAACATCGACACCATGATGGCCGTGCCCCTGCGGTTCCGCAACGAACTGCTCGGGGTGATGGCCGTGGTCAACAAAAAGACCGCCTCCACCTTCACCCGCAACGATCTGGACCTTTTCAGCTCCATGGCCGACCAGGCCTCCTACGCCATTCACAACGCCACACTCTACACGGCCCTGGCGGAAAAAAAACGGTTTGACCGCGATCTGCGCATCGCCAGCGACATCCAGCGCATCCTGCTGCCCGACGGGGCGCCGGTCATCCGCGGGTTCGATCTTTTCGGGGACAACATCCCGGCCCTGGAGGTGGGGGGCGACTACTACGACTTCATCCAGGTCAGCGAAACCAAGGTGGGCATCGCCATTGCGGATGTCTCCGGAAAGGGGGTCCCGGGGGCGATGATCATGGCCATTTTCCGCAGTGTCCTCCGCAGCGAGGCCCTGCGGACCGATTCCCCCGCCGAGGTCCTGCGCAACATCAACCGGCTGGTCTTTAACGACATCAAGGAGGACATGTTCATCAGCGCCAGTTACGCCGTACTGGATACGATCACCCGCAATCTGACCTATGCCCGGGCGGGGCACGAACCCCCCCTCCTGTGCCATACCGGCTCCCACAAGGTGGAACCGCTCGAAAGCCCGGGCATGGCCGTGGGCATCGACAACGGGGAAATTTTCGATACGGTCATCGAGGATCGCACCTTCACCCTGCGCAAGGGGGATGCGGTCCTGTTCTATACGGATGGGGCCACCGAGGCGCAGGATTCCCTGGAAACCGAGTTTGGCCGGGATGACCTGGTGGATGCCTTCAAATCGGCCTCCAACGAAAATGCCAAAACCACCGTTGAAAACATCACCGAACGCCTCAACCGCTTTGTCGGGGAGCATCCGCGCTACGATGACATCACCCTGATTGTCCTCAAGGTCACCGAATGATCCCCTTGCGCCCTGCCCCTTGACAAACGGGGCGATATTTATTTTTCTCTAACGCCCTGAATGACGCACTTTGAAACACTGAAGAACCCCCGCGTATGAATGACACCGAAATTCCAGACAAACCCCCGGTGGAATCCTCCCCGACCGATCCTGCACCCGAACCGGCTCCCGCGCCGGTTTCCCACCAGGAATGGGAGCAGATGAAGGCCCAGGTGGCGGAGCTGGCGGAGTTGCGGGATAAAAACCTCCGGCTGATGGCGGAAATGGAAAATCTCCGCAAACGTCTTTCCCAGGAAAAACAGGAGGCGGTCAAATTCGCCAACGAGGGGATTCTCTTCGACTGCCTGCCCCTGGTGGACAACTTCGAGCTGGCCCTGGGTTCCCTGGACAAAAGCGACAACATCCAGTCGGTCAAGGACGGCATCAAAATGGTCCTGGGCCAATTCCAGCAATTCCTCAAAAACAACGGCGTGGAGGCCGTGGAGGCCGTTGGAAAAAAATTTGACCACAATCTGCACGAGGCCATTTCCGAGGAGGATCGTGCGGAGACCGAGGAAGGGACGGTCCTGGCCCAGCTGCGCCGGGGCTACACCCTGCGCGGACGCCTGCTGCGCCCGGCCAATGTCATCGTCTCCCGCGCACCCGGCGCGGACTCCGGTTCAAACGCCCCGTCCTGAAAACCCCATTCCGTCGAAACCCCATGGCTGAAAAACGCGATTATTACGAGGTGCTGGGTGTTCCCAAGGGAGCCTCCGCCGAGGACATCAAAAAGGCCTACCGCAAAATGGCCGTCAAATATCACCCGGATAAAAACCCCGGCGACAAAAGTGCCGAGGAAAAGTTCAAGGAGCTGGGCGAGGCCTACGAGGTCCTCAGTGATGCGGAGAAACGCGCCGCCTACGACCGATACGGACACCAGGCGTTCAGTGCCGGGGCCGGAGGAGGAGGGGGCGGCGGCGGGTTCCATGGCCATGATCCCTTCGATGTGTTCCGCGAGGTTTTCAGCGGGGGCGGCGGCGGAGGCATCTTTGACGAGTTTTTTGGCGGGGCCACCGAAGGTGGACGCGGACGGTCCTCGGCCACCCGGGGCAACGATCTGCGCTACGACATGCCCATCACCTTTGAGGAGGCGGCCTTTGGCTGCGAAAAGGAGATCACCATCGCCAAAATGGACGAATGCCCGGAATGCGAAGGAAACGGGGCCGAGGCGGGGTCGGGGGTCAAAAGTTGCCCCACCTGCAAGGGCCGGGGGCAGGTGACGGTCACACGCGGTTTTTTCTCGGTCTCCCAGACATGCCCCACCTGCCGCGGGGCGGGTCAGACCATCGACAAACCCTGCAAAAAATGCAGCGGCGCCGGAAGGACGGAACAAACCTCCAAGGTCCAGGTCCGCATCCCCGCCGGGGTCGAGGACGGCACCCGGCTGCGTTCGAGTGGCAAGGGGGAAAGCGGCATCCGCGGGGGATCGGCGGGGGACCTCTACATCATTTTGCATGTCAAACCCCACAGTCTGTTCGAACGCGATGGCGACGACATTTATTGCGAGGTGCCCATCCCCTTCACCACCGCAGCCCTGGGCGGGGAAATCGAGGTGCCCACACTCCGGGGCAAGGTCCTCATGAAGGTACCCGCGGGCACGCAGCCGGGGGAAATGCTCCGCCTGCGCGGGCAGGGCATTGCCAATGTGCACGGACGCGGCACCGGCGACCAGAATGTCCGCCTGAAGGTGGAAATCCCGGCCAAACTCAGCGGCAGAATGCGGGAGAAATTGGAGGAATTCGCCAAAATGGCCGGGGATGAGGCCTATCCTTCCCGCAAAAGTTTCTTCGAAAAGGCCAAGTCACTCTTCAAATGACCATGGACCGCTTCCACATCCCCCCGGCGCAGTTCAACCTGCAAGGGCTCCGGCTGACCGGCCCGGAAGCGCATCATTGTGTGGGGGTCATGCGCCACAGGGAGGGCGATTCGATCGTGGTCTTTGACGGACAGGGTCTGGAAGTGATGGGAAAAATCGTCTCCCTCTCAAAAAACGAGGTCGTTCTTTCAATCCAAAACCAGTCCAAAACGCCGCCCCTACCCTGTGCCATCACCCTCGCCCAGGCCATTCCCAAGGGAAAGAACATGGAGGCCATCCTCCAAAAGGCGACGGAACTGGGCGCACACCGGATTGTCCCGCTGCTGAGCGCCCGCACGGTGGTGCACGTGGATGAGGACCGCGCGGATTCAAAGGCGGGGAAATGGCAGCACACGGTCATCGAGGCGGCCAAACAATGCGGCACCAACTGGGTGCCACGGGTGGATCAGCCGGTGGAGGTCAAAAGATTCTTCGACGAAAAGCCGCGGTTTGACCTGATGCTCATCGCCTCCCTGCAGCCCGACGCCCGGCATTTCAAAAAGGTTCTTGCCGACGTGCGGGAGGAAGGTTCGGGCCGGAAACCCTCCTCCGTACTGATCCTGATCGGACCGGAAGGCGACTTTACACCCGCCGAAATTTCGCTGGCCAAAGGGGCCGGATGCCAGCCGATCACCCTCGGCCCCCAGGTGCTCCGCTGTGAAACGGCCGCCATTTACACCCTGAGCCTGCTTTCGTACGAGTTGCAGAGCTGAGGGGCGGGCTGTCTCCCGGGCACCCCCCCGGATCACGCGTTCTTCGTCCGCACAAATCGCTGCAACGCCGCCCACACCTCCGCAACCGGGATTTCCGAAACCCGCCCGGCCCGCAGATAATGATGGTTCCGCCCCAAGGACCCCCATTTTTCCACCGGGGCCTGCGTCCGCCACAGCACCAGGGCGGGGGTTCCACAGGCCGCGGCCAGATGCACCACCCCACCCTCAAAACACAGGACAAACTCCGCCCGGCCCAGGCACCCCGCCAATTCCAGCGTGGTCGGCGTCTCCAAAGCCTGGGCCCACGGGCTGCCCACCTGGTGTACGAGTGACCGGGCCAGGGCCCGGTCGGCGGGGGCGCTGGAAATCCCCACACTCCTTCCGGCCTCCCCAACCAGCTGACGCACGATCTGGACAAAGGCCGGGGCGGGCCAGCGATCTTCCTGGTTGGTGCTGATACTGACCACGCACAGAGGCCGCCGTCCCCCATCGGTCAGGGGCCCCAGTGCCAACGCCGCATTTTGGGCAATGGCCGGGGGCACGGCAATACCCATCCGTGTTTCATCACCCTCAATCCCCAATATCCCGGCCAAACGCAGACAGGACCGGGCCTGATGTTCCTCCCGGGGGGGAAGAGCGACGGGATGCGTGAAAAAGGGGCTGGCGCCGGTCTTTTCCTCGAACCCGACCCGGACCGGAGCGCCACTGAGCCGACAGAGGGCGGCGAGATAAAAATCAAACCCGGCCTTCACACCGAAAACCATGTCGTACCCGGTCAAGGACGGTCGGTTGATCCACAGGGAAACCCATCGGTTGCCCCCCTTCCGCAAAAGCACCACCTCGCTGATCTCCGGACAGGCCCGGGCAATGGGGGCGCCCTCGGGATCGCATAACACGGTGATCCAGGCACCGGGATGCGCCGTTTTCAGGGCACGGATCAGGGGCAGGGCCATGATCATGTCCCCCATGCGGTTGCGGCGGATGACCAAAAGACGCGGCGATCCGGTTTGCTTCCGAACCCCCGGGGCATGGGCCAGCGCCCTCAAAACCGTGGATGCCAGAAACCGTTTCATGCTCTCTTGACTCACTTTTTGCGGAGGGGCGTGTACAGTGGATCACCAATGACGGTGATCTGCCACGAAAGAAAGAGCAGCGAGGCATAGGCACTGTCGGCAAGGTTGAATCCCTTCAGCAACCGGTCCGTAAAAATATCCAGATGAGGGGTCGGGTCCAGGTACGGTTCACTGACCGCGCCCATGGTGGCGGCGGCCCCCGCACGGATCAGCGGTCCGGCCCACCCCGCATTCGGATCCCTCAACGTCGTCGCGCTGAAGGAATGAAGATGGTAGGCAATGGCCCCCTTGTTGAATCGAAATCCGGACACGGTAAAGGGTCCCGTGACATTCGGGGCATACCAGCCCATGTACAGGGCGGCATTGGTCATGGGAAAGGCCGGGTCAAAGATCGACTCCTTGTTGTCGGTCCGCACGGTCCAACCGGCAATCTCCAATTTGTGAACCGCTCCCTGCAACCATCTGTCCCCGGGCGCAAAGGCTCCCTCCTGAATGCCGCGCATGTCGACATAGGCAAACCCTTTCAACCCGGCATCCTCGGCCTGGATCGCATCGTCAATCATACCCCGCACCTCACGGGGGGTGATGGCGTCCAGACGGGTCACCAGAAAAATCCCCAGCGGGGCGCTCTCGGCAAAGGGAAAAATCGAGTCAAAGTACGGGTTCTGCCAGGGCCCCTTCAGGGCGTAATCCTCCTTGGGCAGGAGGGCGAGTTCGGAATCCAGCGACGCCCCGTTGCGCAGGAATCCCTCGGGATAGGCCGGCATGAGCGCCATCTTGTCCAGAACCGGGTTCCTGCGTCCGGTCTCGTCCAAAACCACATCCGCAATCCTCAGAGGCAGGCCACGGATCAATACCAGATAACGGATTTCCCCGCCCATTGCCTCCCCTGCCTCGGCCTTGAACCGGTACAGACCCCGTTCCATCAGCGCCCGTTTGATGGGGTCACGGATCCGGATGTTGTAGTCCCCGCGGCTGATATCGTCGGCGATGGGGCAGCTGACCCGGATCAGGTTTGCCTCGGGGATCCCCCGCGCCTTCATGTAATGTCTGGCAAGTCCGCCGGCATCCGAATCCTCGGCGTTGTACACAACAACCACCCGTCCGGCCAGGGGATGTGGAGCCCGGTCCTGGGCGGGAGCCGTCGAAAAATGGGCCGAAGCGACCAGGAAAAGGGGGATCAGGAAACGCATCTTCATTGGGACGTTCCTCTAGAGGTCCATCTTCAATCCGTCCCAGGCCAGCCCCATTTTTTCGGGCAGCTCCGCCTGGGACCGGTCGTGATCGTACTCGTGGGTCAGATGGGTGAAATAGGTTTTCCGGGCATTGATGATCCGGGCAAAATCAATGGCCTCGGGAAGGCTCATGTGGGTCGGGTGTTCGGCCTTGCGGAGGGCGTCGAGGACCATGACCTCGACCCCCCTGAGTTTCTCCAGGACGGCATCGGGGATGGTTTTGGCATCGCTGATATAGGCGAATTTTTTCCGGCCTTCGTGTTCAAAGAGCAGTCCGAAGGTCGTGGTTTTGCCATGCGGCACGGGCAGGGGCGTGACGGTCAAATCCCCCAGGGTCACGGTTGATTCAAACACGTGTTCCTCCGGGCGGAAATAGCCGCGGGGGGCGTGGGTGGCCCCGAAGGCGTAAAAAAAGACGTGTTTGACAATGTCCATCGTCTGGGCGGAGGCATAGATGGGGATTCTCTCCCCGGTCATCTCGCAGAACCGGCGCAGATCATCCATCCCCATCATGTGGTCCGCATGGGCATGGGTGATGATCACCGCATCCACATGGCGGATTTTTTCGCGCAGGGCCTGGATGCGAAACTCCGGACTGGTATCCACCACCAGGCTGATTTTTTCCGTACGCACCCAGACCGAGGAGCGGGTGCGGTGGTTTTTGGGATTGGCCAGATACTCCGGGGGGTATTCCACTCCGATCAGGGGACACCCCTGGGAGGTGCCGGTCCCCAGAAATGTGACTTCCAGACTCATGACTGCGCGGCCTCCCCCGCTCCGGCGGCCTTTTCGGAAGGCACCCTGTTTTGGATCATGCCCCACAGGGGCTTGCCCCCCAATAAATGCCCGTCAATGAGGGCGGGGACATCTTCCGGACGGACCCCCGCGTACCAGAGTCCGTCCGGATAAACCAGCACGGCCGGGCCGATCTCACAAAAACCCACGCTCGAACAATCCGTGCACATGATGTCGCCTTCGATCTTCGATTTGCGGAGTTGGTTGCGGTTTTTGAGTTCCTCGACAAACCGGGCCTTGACCTCCGACGAACCGCGTTCGGCACAGGATTTGCCATTGCACACAAAGACATGTTTTTTGAATGGGATGAGATTTTTGGGATTGTCCTCCATGCGGCCAAAAGACTAGCAAAAGCAGTCATGAATACAATGGCTGTTCGATTGCACTTGCGGATCGATTTCTCACCCACTAGGGTTGGATGAATGAAGGTGACACAACGGAATCAGGTCATCCATTGGATTGTTCCACCCCAGATCCACAGGGACTTTTCTGGCATCCGTGGCCGTGTCCTGCATGCCGCAAACGCCTCTCCCCAATCGGTTACCTTATCGGACGCCATGAAGCAAGTCCGCCTTTTCGCAAAGACTCCCACGAAGCGATAACCGCCATTGAAACCTCCGCCCTGCTGGAATGGGTTAAAAGCTGCCCTCATGTGGGTCCGAAGGTTTTGCATCTCCCGAAAATCTCCGAAGGTTCTGAACACCTCGTTTTTCTCGATGAAACCAATTCAATGGTTCTTAAAAAAACCCGTGAGGGCCTGTTCGGAGAATCGTATTTCATGAGGGGTCAGAAGGTTCATCAAAAGCCATGCACTCCGATTGAATATCTGATCCGATTGCGTCTGTGGCACAAATTGTTCGGTTCTGCACCGGAAACCATGGGGATCACTCCATCTGGTCAGATTATTTCCCGCCACAAATTCATGGTCGGAAACCTGCCTTCCCAGAAAAAAGTTGATTTGTTTCTCGAATCCATGGGTATGACCGCTGTCAAGAAAAGCTGCTGGCTTTGGAAAAAGTCTTACCCGTCAGATCAGATTGAAATATGGCCGGGAGATGCCCGTGCCGACAATTTCGTCGACTGCCTGAATGAAATAGTTCCCATTGACATCCGTCTGTGGCTCTTGCAGACATAATACACCTCAAAAAACAGCCATGCTCGAAACTCTCCGCATCAAAAATCTGGCCCTTGTCGAGGACCTCTCGTGGGAACTGGGAACCGGCCTCAATATCATCACGGGCGAAACCGGGGCCGGGAAATCGATCATTACCGGCGCCCTCAATCTCCTGCTCGGGGAACGGGCCGACAAGGGGCTGATCCGCGCGGGAGCCGAGGTCTGCACTGTGGAGGCCTGTCTTCACATCCCCCCCTCCCAGATTCGGGCGCTCAACTTGCTGCTGACCGAAACCTCCGCAGAACCCTGCGACGGCGGGACACTGCTGATCAAACGCACCTTCTCCGCCGCCGGGGCCAACAAACAATTCGTCAACGGCAGTGCCGTCCCCTTGGGGGCGCTCAAAAAACTGGGCGATTCGCTCATCGACATGCACGGACCGCACGATCACCAGTCCCTCTTCGACCGGGACAAGCAGCTCCGCATCCTCGATGCCTTTGCCGGATGTGAAGCGGACCGGGAACAATTTGCGGAAGGATATGCCCGGCTGCGGGAGCTCATGGACCGGAAAGCAGCGCTGGCCCTCGACGAAAAGAGCCTGCGCCAGCAGATCGACCTGATCACCCATCAGGTCGCTGAAATCAAATCCGCCCAGCTCAAACCGGGCGACGGGGAAAACATTGAAACCGAATACCGTCGGGCGAGCAACGCGCAGCGCCTCCTGGAGACGGCGCAAAATGCGGCGAATCTGTTTCACGAAACCGACCCCTCCATTCTGGGCCTGCTCTCCCAGGTCGGGCGCAATTTGCGGGACCTGGCCCAGATCGATCCCGCCGCGGCGGAACTGGAGCAGACCAATGCCCGTCTTTTTGCGGAGGTGCAGGGGCTCCATGGGGAGATTGGAAATTACATCGAACGCGTGGAGGCCAATCCGGCGGCTTTGCAGGAGCTGTCGGAGAAAATCTCCATTCTTCAGACGCTCAAACGCAAATACGGGTCCACGGTCGAGGAGATTCTGGCTGCAGGGGCGGAGGCGGAGACACGGCTCAATACCCTGCTCAGCCGTGATGTGGAACTCGAAAAACTGGAGGCGGAAACGGAAAAACTCCGCGGGCAACTGACCCTCGAAGCCACGGCCCTCTCCCAAAAACGCCTGAAAGCCGGGCCAAAGCTGGCCAAACAGGTCACCCAGGAACTCAGGGCACTGGGCTTCAAACAGGCGCATTTTGAGGTGAAAATCACCATGGATTCGGACGCACTCACAAGCACCGGCGGTGACGATCTTGAATTTCTCTTTGCGCCCAATCCCGGGGAACCGGTCAGTCCGCTGCGGATGATCGCCTCCAGTGGGGAAATTTCACGGGTGATGCTGGCCATCAAAACTGTGTTGGCCGATGTGGATGACATCCCGATCCTCGTCTTTGACGAGATCGACGCCAATGTCGGCGGCGAAACGGCCATGGCCGTCGGCCGCAAAATGCGCGAGATTGCCTCCAAACACCAGGTCCTGTGCATCACCCACCTCCCCCAGATGGCCGCCCATGCGCACGCCCATTTCAGGGTCGAAAAAAATGTGCGGGACGGACGCACCTTCACGGACCTGACCCCGCTGGCCGAAAAGGACCGGATCGGTGAAATCGCCCGGATGCTGGGGGAAAGCTCCTCCCGCTCCGCACTGGAGCATGCCCGGGAACTGATCAGAAAAAGCAAGGCGTGATCCCCCACGGAAAAGGCGGGTGAATTCTTCACTGTTTACTGTTTTCCCGTTCCCTGTTTACGCTCAACGACCATGTCCAAGATCATCGCCATTGCCAACCAGAAGGGCGGGGTCGGCAAGACCACCACGGCCGTCTCCCTTGCTGCCGCCCTCGCGGCCCTGGGCAAAAGGGTCCTGCTCATCGATCTGGATCCCCAGGCCAATGCCACAACAGGAGTGGGCCTGCAACCGGTTCCAGAACTTGGAATTTATCCGCTGATGATTGGTCAGAAAAGTGCATCCGAATCGGTCCTGCCCACCGCCTATGAAAACCTGTTTCTGATCCCCTCCAGCTACCACCTGAGCGGAATTGAGATCGAACTGGCCCGTGAAGAAAACTTTCAATTTCATCTCAAAAAGTCCCTTGAACCCCTGAAAGCCCCCGGCACTTTCGATTTTATCTTTATCGACAGTCCTCCTTCTCTGGGAATTCTCTTTACCAATGTGCTGTGTGCTTCCGACACACTCATTGTCCCGGTTCAGGCCGAATACTATTCGCTCGAGGGATTGGGTCTGCTGTGGCATGTCGTTGAGCAGGTGCAAACCAGCGGCTTTAATTCGCACCTCAAAGTGGAGGGCATTCTCATCACGATGTTTGATGGTCGCACCAACCACAGCAATCAGGTCCTGGCCGATGTCCGCCAACACATGGGCGAACTCATCTACAACGCTGTCATCCCCCGCTCCGTGCGTTTGAGCGAGGCTCCGAGTTTTGGAAAGCCAATCCTCTACCACGATCGCAGTTCTACGGGGTCGGTCGCCTACCA
>JANRIZ010000066.1:0-5281 GCA_033764445.1 Verrucomicrobiia bacterium
AACTGAAAGCCGCCCGTGAAGGAATACATCTGGAAGTTGTCACGGAAAACCTCCGACCGGCTCCCGATGAAAAAGCCCATGGATTCGGAAAGATTCATGACGATCCCGGCATCCACCACCGCGGCGTCACGGCCGGATTCGGCGGTCTGAACACTGAAGGACGAATTGGCACCGGTGGTGAACTGCGCATCAATGCTCCGGCTGCGATCCTCAAACTCGTGCTGCCAGGTGGCTCCGAGATAGGGCCGGATGGTCAGTTTTTCGGACTTGAAGGTCACCGAAACCCGTCCGCCCAGATTGGAACGGAGCGAATCGGCCTCCTGCTCGCCGATTTTCATGTTCAGGGCATCCGCCCCGGACTCGGTGAACCCATCCACAAACACCTTGTTGTAACCAAATCCGGCCTGCGGACCAAACGTGACGGATCCGGCCTTGAAATCATACCCCCCCTGGATGTCCAGATTGACCTGCTGGCCCTGGGTCCTCCCGGTGGCCGTCCGCGTGAGGCTGCCAAAATTGATGGCCCGGTCACTCTTGTAAAAATCGTACCCGCCACCGAAATATCCGTTCAGGTAGTATCCCTCGTAATTGAATGCCGAATAGGCACCCATCTTCACGGAGTCGGAATTGACGCTCCCCAGGCCGCCATTCATGCGGCTGTTATTCCCGGCATACCCCGCGGAAAGCCCCACGGCCAGCCGTTCGGAAAGTTTGTAGTCCCCGCCCAGGGTCACACTGGTCTGGTCAAAATCGTACCCGGGAAAATTCCCCGTGGGGGTGTTGTTCTGTTTGAGTGACCCGAATCCACCCGAGCCGGAGATAAAAAAGCCCCATGGATTGTCGGGGGAATTCCGGAGAACGTCGGGACGGACCGCACTGAGGGTCGGCTCCGTGGAGGCGACCATGGCCGCCTTGGAAATGCTGATGGGCTGGCCCTCCCGGTCGTAGAGGGTCAGATTGTTGGCGCTCATCCCGCGGGCCCCGCCCTGGATTTCCTGATACCGCATCTGCATGTTGGCGGCCTGAATGTAGGCGGAATTCAGGGTGAGCGTGGGAATGGCACTGACACGCTCGGGGGAAATCGCATCGTAGGCGGCCCTCAATTCCTCGGGGGTGGTGATGGAAAAAAGACCGGCCATCACCGTATCCATGTCCCCGCTGGAAACAGCCCGTTCCCGGTCCATCGCAGCACCCAGACTTCTCTGGTTGGCAGTGGCTGCAAACCGGCCAAAGGGGACGGCGGTGGCATTGATGGTCACATCGTTGGCCCCCACCGTCAGCGTGTAGTCGGCCAGCAGTGTCTGGCTGACCACGTTGGGGTTGACCCCCGAAACACTGTTTCCGGCAGTGATCACCTGGAAGGTCACATTGCTCCGGACAAAATAATTGTTGATGATTGATACCGAGAGCGGGCCCCCGCCGACGTAATCGTTGACGATATTGATGGTGCTGAACTGTCCGGCCGCATCCCCGCCAATGACAAAGTTTACCGCCCCTGAGGAGACCAGATTGTTGAGATTCAGACTTCCAATGCCCCCGCTGGCAGTCACCATCGACAGGGTTCCCTGATTGGTCACATCACTGCTGATGGTTCCATTGGCGCGAAGGACGGCTCCATTGGTCACAAAAACCGAGGAGCTGGCCAGGGAGCCGTCAACGGCCAGCGATCCCTGTTCCACGACCGTTGGACCGGTATAGGTCTGCGCCCCGACAAGCGTGAGAATGCCCCCGCCCTGTTTGTTGAGTGCCCCCGCCGCCCCTGAAAGCACCCCAGTGTAGGTGGAATTGCTGCCCTGGCTGCCCACATTGAGGGTGACACCCGCAATATTCAGATTCCCCGCACCGGCCAGGTTCCCGAGGGTGGCGGAGGTGTTGGCGCTCAGATCGAGACCGTTGTTGACATTGAGGGTGACCGTGGAACGCAACAGGGCATCCTGGGATCCGGCCCCGAGCGCAAGAACCCCGTTGTTGATGACGGTTCCCCCGGTCAGGTTGGTCGCATTGTTCAAAGTGACTGTCCCCGTCCCCTCCTTGGTCAGGGACCCGGTCCCCGCAATGCTTCCGACCAGGGTTCCGTTAAAGGACTGGCTGATGACCAGCGACGAGTTGTTGGAAATGATTCCTCCATTGAGACTGACCGTATCCCCCTGCAAGGTGCCCTGCTGGATGAGCGTGTTGCCGGACATGATATTGAAACCGTTGAGGACCAGCGTGGCCGCCCCGGTTTTGACCAGCGTGCCGGAACCGGCAAGGTTCCCGGAAAAGGTGCCATTGGTCGTCTGGTTAAAGGTCAGGGTGGAGTTTGTCTGCAAAACAGCATTTCCGCTCAAACTGCTGCTGTTACCGATCAAGGAGGAATTTGTTCCAATGAGCATTGAGGAAAACGTGTTGGAACCCGTCAGTGTCACAACGTTGGGTCCTGTCACCCCAAAATTCCCGCCGCCCAGAATGTTGTTGGTGAGGGTTCCGCTCCCATTGGCCGTGCCCGCCGTCAGGGTGCCGAGGTTGGTGATGTTCCCGGAGATGCCCAGCACCGACAGGGAGAAGGCATTGAGGACCAACTCCCCGTTGCTGATGGTCATTCCCCCGGCAATCGCATTGGAGGGCGCGTTCAGAAAAAAAATCCCGCCCCCGTTGAGGACGAATCCGTTGTTGGCCACTAGGGGCACCAAACTCCGCGCCACGGTGGTTGCATTGGTCACGGTCACGAGGTTGGAGGTCATGACAATGACCGCCGTGCCGGTTGAAAAAAGCTCCGTATAGCCCGCGTTAAAGACCATTCCGTTGACGCCGGAAATGACGGTGTTGCTTCCCACCTGCACGTAGTTGGTCCCGCTGTTGGTGACAGCCGAAAAAACAGCGGTGTTGCCGGGCACCCACACGGAGGTCGCATTGGTCACGGTCAGATTCGTACTCCAAAGGGTTGACCCCGTGGACCATGTATTGGTGGTCACCCCGTTGGTCGGGGCCCAGAACAGTGACTGCGCCTCTGTCCGTGAAATCCCCATCAACAGGACCAGACACACGGCCAAACAAAGGAGCGTGGTCTTGCCAGCGGTATCTTGAATTCTCTTCATAAGCGCAAAAATCTGAATTTACGCTTTTTTATATAAAAAACTGAAAACTGCAAGCTTTTATTCGCTAATTTCCCGGGGGCTCCTGAAGGGCCTTCTCAATATCCTTCAACAACTGAGCATCCTCCGGGCCCACACCGGATTTGTACCGGGCCAGGACGGTCCCATCTTTGCCCACCAAAAACTTCTCAAAATTCCAGCCCACGTCCCCCGCAGGCTCCTGCCGGATCAATCGCTCATAAAGGGCCGATTTTGAGTCGCCCTTGATGACCACCTTGTCCATCAGTTCAAAGGTCACCCCGTATTTTGCCGTGCAAAACTGGCGGATTTCCTCATTGCCGCCGGGTTCCTGCCCGCCAAAATCATTGCACGGGAATCCCAGCACGCGCAGCCCTTTGTCCTTATATTTTTGATTGAGCGCCTCCAACCCCTTGTACTGCGGGGTGTATCCGCATTGCGACGCAACATTGACAATCAGCAGAACCTGCCCCTTGTAGTCCGAGAGTTTCTTCTCAACCCCTGCCCCGGTCTTGACGCTCAGATCCGAAATGTTCACCTTCATCTTTTTGTCCGTTTCCGCCGCCATCAGTCCCGTCAGAAAAAACGGGGCGATCAGGAGGCATAAAATTTTCATGGCCTCAAACTAACCGCTTTCTGCTATTTGTAAACGACCATGTCCCGCCCTCGTCTCCGGATACTCCTCCCCGCCCTGACGGTGCTGCTTATTCTCGGTGGTCTGGTCTTTATCGTCTCCCGCCGCCCCCGCCCCGCCCCACCGTCAACCCCCTTCCCCGCCCGGGGTGGTGTCTTTTTCTCGAACCGTCTGGAACTGACGGTCCCGGTTTTTTTTCAGGATGACCCCCGCTGGGCGCAGCACCCGATCGGCCACAGCGGCTCCACCCTCGGACCGGAGGGTTGCGCGGTGGCCTCCGCGGCCATGGCCCTCGCGGCGATGGGAATTGATACGGACCCGGGCCGACTCAATGCCTTCCTCTCCACAAACTCCGGCTACACGGACCGCGGCTGGATCCACTGGGAAAAGGCGGCCGAACTGGCCCCGGACCGGGTCTGGAAAAGTTTTGAGGATACGGGAAATCATCAGGTGCTCGATGACGCCCTTCTGCAGGGTCTGACCCCGATCATCCGCATCCGTTTTCCCTCCGGCATCACCCATTTTGTGGTCATCGCCGGAAAGGAGGGGGACCGTTATCTCATCCGCGACCCGGCTTCCCGGCATGGCCCGGGTCCGCACTTCCTCGACAGTCTCTACCCGGGGCCCATCGAGGGGGTCCGCCTCTATTCACCCGTCGCTCCAGGCCGACCCTGAAACGCCCTCCCGAGGTCACGGGTCGCGGGTTGATTTCTTCAAATCCCGCCACTCCATGGCCCAGGAAATCCAGATGCAGATTTCAAAGAGCAGGATCAGCGGCCCGGCCATCAGCAACATGGTCACCGCATCGGGTGTGGGGGTGATGATGGCGGCCATGACCACGATCAGAACAATGGCATACCGTCGGGTGCGCCGGAGGAAGGCACTGGAGAGGATTCCGATCCGGTTGAGCAGCAGCACCACCACGGGCAACTCAAAGGAAATGCCGAAGGCCAGGACAAAATGGGTGACAAAGGAGATGTATTCGGTCACCGACCACATCGGACGGAACCGGAGGCTCTGAGCATACTCAAAGAAAAATCCCAGTGAAACCGGCAGCAGGATCAGATAGGCAAAGGCGGAACCCACCACAAACAGCAGGATCGAACAGACAACGGCAGGCAGGGCATAAAATTTCTCGCGTCGCGTGAGGGCCGGCAGAACAAACTCCCCCAGAAAAATCAGCAACAGGGGACACGAAATGACCAGGCCGGCATAAAATGCCACCTGAAAGGTGATGGTGAGCGAGTCGGTCACCCCGGTGGAAATCAAAAACTGGTCGGGATCCCCCAGACCCTTGACCGTTCGTAGGGGCCGGATCATCAGTTCGAGAATGCGATCCACAAAAAACAGCGCCCCACCCATGGCCACGGCCAGCGACAGCGCCATTCTGACGAGCATTTTGCGGAAGTCGGCGAGATGCTCGAGAAACGTCTTCTGAAGGTCGTGGTTCTCTTCGGGGGTCTCACTCATCGGTCCCGCAGAGTAAACAGACCCCGGCAATTCCTGAACAGTCTAAAAAACGTTGAGTGCCTGCTCGCGACGTATGTCGGAGTTG
>JANRIZ010000069.1:0-10381 GCA_033764445.1 Verrucomicrobiia bacterium
CGATTTTTTTCTGTTCACCCGCCGGTCCAGACCGTTTACTTCTGCGATCCTCATGACCGCCTCCGCCGCCTCCTTTTATCTGTTTGCCGGGTCCAACGAGGCCATGGTCAAGGACAAGGCCCGGGCGTGTGTGGAGACCCTTGCCAAAAAGGTCGGGGATTTCGGACTGGAGACCATTGATGCCGGGGCGGAAAATGCCGACCATGTCGAGCGCATCTGCGCCCAGTGTCTGGAGGCCCTCAACACCCTGCCCTTCATGGGTGGGGAAAAGGTGGTCTGGCTCAAGAACTGCAATTTTCTCGCCGACAACGTGCTGGCCCGGACCCGTGCCGCCACCGAGGGCACGGCGCAAATTGCGGAGTTCATCAAGGCGGGAATCCCGGCAGGGGTCTATTTTGTGGTCAGCGCCCTGGGCATCGACCGTCGCAAAAGCTTTTACAAATCCGCCGAGAAAGCCGGTGAAGTCTTCTTTTTTGAGGCCCCCGACATGGGCAAACGCGACTGGCAGGAGCAGGTCGAGACCCAGATACTTGAGGGGGTGCGTGCCGCCGGGAAGACCATGGACGAGGAGGCCTCGCTCCTGTTGGCGGATATGGTCGGCGGGGATTCCATGACCCTTCGCAGTGAGCTTGAAAAGCTGCTCGCGTACTGTGGGGAAAACAGGCGGATCCGTGTGGAGGACGTGCAGGCCATCTGCACCGCCTCCCGAGAACAGATTGTCTGGGAACTGGCCGACTCCGTGGCGGAGCGGGACGGACGCCGGGCGGTGACCGTGCTGGGAAAACTCCTCTCCCAGGGGGAAAGCGGCATCGGCCTGCTCTTCGGGCTGATCAGCCGGTTCCGGCATCTGCTGATCGTCCGGGAGCTGATGACGCAAAAGGCGCTGACCCCGGTCCGCAGTTATGGTGAGGTCCGGGGAGCCCTGGCCCGCATTCCCGAGGAGATCAAAAGCCGGCTGCCGGCTGATAAAAAGATGAATCCCCTGGCCAACCACGAGTTTGTGGTCTTCAAGCTCATGCTCAATGCCCAGAAATATTCGCGGGCGGAGCTGGTCCGTGCCCTGGACATCCTCTTCCAGACCAATCTGAAACTCGTCCGCAGCTCGCTGGAGGAACAGCTTCTGATGGAAACGGCAATCCTGCAGATCGTCCGCAAATGAGTCATCCGCATTTTTTCATCCGCAGATTCTCTCAGATTCCTTTTTTGGTTTTGTAAAGGCTCTCCCTGCTGTCTGATCACATGTTCTGCTGTTCTGGCATCAGTGAAAGTGTCACGGCAGCAAACGCTATGACGAAGCGGAGCAAAAAACTCTCATGAATCTGAGCCAATCTGCGGATGAGGTGCTCCGGGGATCAGTTGACCACGCCGGTGATGATTTCCTCGGAGTCACCGCCTGAGGGTCCGTCCTTGATTTCGGTGACAAAGAAGCGCTGGATTTCGCCCGAGGCCGGGTCGATTTTGATTGTCGTGGTGCCGCTGCCCTCCGCATTGGTGGTGGACTGGCCCGCCTCGACGGGCTGACCGCCCGCCATGGCCCAGACCTTCCATTTCATCTCGGGCTTGGGATTGGGCATGTTGCGCAGGTAGATGACCCCCGTTTTGGCGACCGGGTCCCAGATGACACGGGCAAAGGCGGTGATATCGGTGCGGGTGGAGGTCAGGAAGACCACCTTGCCGGTGGAGCCCTCGAGGAAGGCGATTTTTTCGTCCTTCTGGCGGATTTCCTCGGCCAGTTTGCTTTTTTCCATCAACAGCGTGTCCCGGGCGGTTTCGAGATCGACGATTTTCTGCTGAAGCTCCTCGTAGGTGCCCTTGATTTTTGAGGCATCGGACTCGGCCGTGATCTTGCGATCCTCCGCGAGTTTCAGGTCCCCCGAGAGGCGGGCATTTTCGACCTTCAACTCACCCAGTTCCTTCGAGGAGGCGTCGTAGCGGCTGGAAAGGTAGAAAAAACCGCATCCAAAAATGAGGGCAAACCCCCAGGCGGCAATGACCTTGAGGTCCCACCACGAGGAGGAGGTGTGGGTGGAGGCTGGCGTTGAGCGTTCGGCTTTGGCCGGCTTCTTTTTGTCCTTTTTGAGGATATTGGAAACCTCCTGGATTTCCTCCTTGGAAATTTTGTGGGCCGGTTCGTGCAGCACCTTTTCGACGACCTGCCGGGCCTCGTGGGCGGAGGAGGCTTCCAGGGGCTCCGGGGCGGAAGGGGGAGTGACCGGTTTGGGGGGCTGGGCCGCCACGGGAGGAATCGGCACTGCAGCCTTGATATCCGTCTTGTGCGAGACCGGCGGGGCGGGCTCCACCGGGGGCGCGGGAATTTTTGGGGGTGCCGGGACCTGTTGGGTTTGAAGGGCTGATTCCTTGGCGGCCATGGCCGGGGGAATGACCGGAGTCGCCGGGGCCGGGGGTGGGGCGACAGGGACTTTTGGGGGTGCCGGGACAGGGACCACCGGCGGGGCGCCCTCCTTTGCCGCCGGGGGTATGGGAGGAAGCGGAACCGTGATTTTTCCGGCCGCCGATTCCGGGGTTTTGGCCGGGTCCACCTTCGGCAGCGGGGAGGCGGCGGTGGAGGTGACCGTTTCGGGAGGGGCGGGAATTTTGGGCGGGGCCGGGACTGGTGGCAGGGCGGTGACCTTATCTGAGGCCGAGGACTCCGAGGGTTTTCGAACCTGGACCTTTGGCAGGGTGGGGAGTTTTCCGGCAGCCGCCCCTTGATCGGCAGGCTCCGGATCGGTGATTTTGCCGACGGAAGATTCGGAAACCTTGGCCACGCGGGCCGGGTCGATTTTTGGGATGAGCGGAGCAGAGGGCGTGCCCGGGAGAGGTGCTGCCGGAGGCGCCGCCGGAATGGCCGGAGGCTTGGCCCCTGCGTTGGGTGCCTGTGGGGCGATGGGAGGAACCACCGGGGGAGGTGCCGCCGGAGCCGGGGGTGTCACGGGCGAAAGTTGTGAGGGCGCGGGGATGGCCGAGGAGGAGTCTTTGACCTGGATTTTTGGAAGCGGCGGAAGATTTTTCGTCGGGGGAGGCGGCGGTGATTTTTGAGTCGAAGCGGCCGGAGCCGTCAGCACCTTGTTCGGATCCACCTTCGGAAACGCCGGAGCCGGGACGGGCACTGTTGGAGCCGGGGACGGAGCCGTCGCTGCCGGGGCCTTGGGTTTTTCCCTGAACACTTCCGTCGGAATCACCGGAGCATTGGCCGCCGGGGTGGACGGAACGGGGGGGGGTGGGCTGACGGATTCGCCTGCCGGGCGTTTGATATGGATTTTCGGGATTGCCGGGGGAAGAGGGAGGGTGATTTTTTCGGAGGACTCCGTCGGGGGCTTTGATTCCGCCGCCGGTTTGGGCGGTTGGGAGGGGGCAAACGGGGACTTGTGGACACCCGAATGGCGGGGGGGCACCGGCGTCATGTTCTGCATCGGAGGCAGAGGCGGGGGAAGATTGGGAGCCGGAGGCAGCTTGGGGGCGGCCTCGACCTTGGTCTGGTGGGAGGGCACCGAAACAAGCTTGCTGGCGACACGGGCCAGAACCGTGGGCGGAAAGTTTTTTGTCGCCGGGGAATCCATCAGCTCAATGCCCCCCGGGGGCGGGGCGGCCACATTGGACGGGAACTTGGCTGTATACTGCGTGTACTCGGCCCGGATCATGTTTCCAATCCAGTGCATCGGGGCGACCTTGGCGGTATCGTAGTCGGAGGCCTTGTCCCAGATTTTCATCAGCACCTTTTCAAACAGGGATTCGGCGTGGATATGATCGCCGCTCAATTTAAAGCAGAAGTTGTAAATATTCTGTCCATACCGTTGGCACAGATTGAAGAAGGCATTTTTGTCACGGGCCTGAATCCGGTGGATCAGCTCTTCATCAGAGGCATTTTGGAGTGGGGTTTCGTTGGCCATGGGAATTTGATGACGGTAAAAACTAACAGACCGTCGGCGCACGTGACCAGAGCAAATTGAGGGCCTGTCCAGTTTTTTTAAAATTCGAGGGGGGGGTAAAGTGGATTTTTAAGTCACGGATGTTCACGGATCAAACAAGGATTTTGGGAAGGGGAAAACCAAGGAAAACGGTCAATGGATTATTGTCGTAACCGTTTTTTGATCAGTATTTGCATGGAGTTTCAGTTTCAATCCGAGTGATTCCGTGTTCCATCCGTGGCTAAAAAACCGATTCTAAAAAATGATGTTATCGATCAGACGGGTCTTTCCGTAAAAGACCGCCAAGGCGGCGAGGGTTTCCCCCCGGAGAATGCGGGGCAGGGGTTGCAGGGTTTGAAAATGGACAAATTCCATATAATCGACCCGGGCCAGCGGACTGAGCCGGTGCAGGTGCGCGAGCGTCTGTTTTTTCAAAATGCGGGGGTCCGTGAGACGGGTGGCGGATTTTCTGGCAAACAGAAGGGATTGGCGCAGGGCCGGGGCTTCGAGCCGCTCCGCGGGGGCCAGATAAATATTGCGCGAACTCATCGCCAGTCCGTCCTTTTCCCGGGCAATCGGCGCCCGGAGGATGCGGATGGGGAAATCGAGGTCGGCCACCATCCGTTCGATGACAGCGACCTGTTGGGCATCCTTCTGGCCGAAGACCGCCGTATGGGGAAGGACCAGATTGAAAAGTTTGGCCACCACCGTTGTGACCCCGCGAAAGTGGCCCGGACGTGAGCCGCCGCACAAACCCATCCCGAGTTTTTCCTCAAGGACCCAGGTCGAGGCCGAGGGGCCGTACAGGTTCGCCGGGTTGAAGAGAAGGTCCACCCCCCGGGAACGGGCCAGGGCGGCGTCGCGTCTGAACGGGCGCGGGTATTGCGAGAAATCCTCGCGGGGTCCGAACTGGGTGGGGTTGACGTAGATGCTCATGACCACCACGTCCCCGTGTCTGCGGGCCAGGTCCACCAGCCCCAGATGTCCCTCGTGCAGGGCGCCCATGGTCGGGACAAAGGCGATGCGCCGACCCCGGGCCCGGAGGGACAAAGCTTTTCTTTGCATTTTGGCGGGTTCTCGAATAATTTCCACGGCTTCCAACAAACCAAATTCAGGCAGGAAGAACAGAATTATCGGAAGGGAACCCGGTCTGCGTCGCGTGACATTCCCGTCATTGTGTTCACCCTGTCTCAACCCCCCCTCCACGACCATGTCAGACCCCTACATCCAGAATCTTTTTGCCGAGCGCATCGGCGGGAAACTCTACGGCAAATCCACGGCCATCTATAAATTTGAAAAAATCAAACGGGCCAAGCGGGCCGCCGCCGAGGCCAAACCCGGGGTGGCCCTCATCGACATGGGCGTGGGTGAGCCCGATGAAATGGCCTTCCCGGAGGTCATCGATGTCCTGCACCGGGAGGCGGGCAAGCCCGAGAACCGCGGTTATTCCGACAACGGCGGGGCCGCCTTGAAGGCGGCGGCGGCCCGTTACATGGAAACCGTCTGCGGCGTCCCCGGCATCAATCCCGAGACCGAGGTCCTGCATTCCATCGGCAGCAAGGCCGCTTTGAGCATTTTGCCCGCCGCCTTCATCAACCCCGGGGACGTGGTCCTGATGACCACTCCCGGGTATCCGGTTTTTGGCACCCACTCCCGGTATTACGGGGGGGAGGTCCACAACATGCCACTGACGGCTGCAAACGGCTACCTTCCCGACCTTAACGCCGTGCCCGCCGCCACGCTCGCCCGTGCGAAGGTGATGGTGCTCAATTACCCCAACAACCCCACCGGCGCCTCCGCCACGCCCGCCTTTTTTGCCGGGGTGGTCGCCTTTGCCCGGAAACACAACCTGATCGTCATTCATGACGCCGCGTACACTTCGCTGGTTTTCCAGGGCAAACCCCTGAGTTTTCTGGCCACCCCCGGCGCGAAGGAGGTCGGCATCGAACTGCATTCCTGCTCCAAGACCTTCAACATGACCGGCTGGCGGGTGGGTTTTGTCACCGGCAACGAACTGATCGTCAAGGCCTATGGTGACGTGAAGGACAACACGGATAGCGGACAGTTCCTGGCCGTGCAAAATGCGGCGGCCTACTGTTTCGACCATCCCGGCATCACCGAGCAGATTGCGGCGAAATATTCGCGGCGCATGGACCTGCTCGTCGAGTGCCTCAAACGCAAGGGTTTTGCGGCCGTCAAACCCGCCGGGTCTTTTTTCCTCTATGTGAAGTCGCCCAAGGCGGCGGTGATTGCCGGCAAACGCACGGAATTCAAGAGCGCCGAGGATGTTTCCCAGTACCTGATCATGGAGAAACTCATCTCCACCGTGCCCTGGGACGATGCCGGGGCGCACCTGCGTTTCAGCGTCACCTTCACCGCCAAGGGAGATGCCGCCGAACGGGCCGTCCTTCAAGAGGTGGAAACACGCCTGGCCGATGTGACCTTTGAATTTTAAGCGGTCGTCCCCCGTGTGTGAAACTCGACCCCTCTCAACTGGCCCTCGCCACGCGGGCAGGCCTGTTTCCCCCGGAGGAGGTGCCGGGCCGTTTTGGCGGGAGTTTTGAGGCCTGCCGGAGACTGACCCGGCACCACGCCAAGAGCTTTTATTTTTCGTCGGTTGCCCTGCCCGAAAAAAAGAAATACGCCGCCTATGCGGTCTATGCCTTCTGCCGGTTTGCCGATGACCGGATCGACCGGGCGGTGGAGGAAAAACGCGACCTCGCCGGCGCGGAAACGGAATTGAAGGGCATTCTGGCACAGAACTACGCCGGGCAAGGAGGCGAAGTCTGGAGCCCGGCCTTCTGGCTGACCGTTCGGGAGTACGACATTCCCGAAAAATACTTTGAGGATTTGCTTCGTGGCGTCCTCCGGGATCGCGGACCGGTGCGGATCCGGACCTGGGAGGACCTGCACGATTACTGTTACCATGTCGCTTCGGTGGTGGGGCTGATGATGTCGAAAATTTTCGGGCTACGGGACCCGGCGGCACAGGAGCAGGCCATCCAGATGGGGGTGGCGATGCAGCTGACCAACATCGCCCGGGATGTGCGCGAGGACATGCTCAACGACCGCATTTACATCCCCGCGACCGAGCTTGAACGCTTTGGTGTGACCGAGGAGCAGCTGCGGCAGGGACTCTTTGATGAAAATTTCCGCGCCCTGATGCGGTTCCAGGTGGACCGGGCCCGGGACCATTACACCCGGGCGGAGCCCGGCATCCGTCACCTGGCCGACGACGGTTCGCAGCTGACGGTCTGGATCATGTCCACGGTGTATGCCGGCATTCTTGATGAAATCGAGAGAGTCGGGTACGACGTGTTCCGGGGCCGTGTCCATACCGGTTTTTTCCGGAAGCTGTGGCTGCTCTTCAAGGCCTGGTTGAGGAAATCCCGGACTCTACCCGCAGACTTGTCCCGGATTGTTCGGGATTGACGCAGATTTTTTTTGGTTTTGCAGAGGCATCCTTTGCTGACAGATAACCTCCGTTTCTTTTCCGGCATCAGTGAAAGGTCGCAGAGCGAACAGGCATTTCGCGGACAGGAATCGTTTTACGGAGCAGTATCAAAGGACCCTCTTCAAAATCTGAGTCAATCCCGGAAAAACTGAGGATGAGTTCGCCCGCTGAAAATCAGCCGTGACGTGGGCGGGCGATGGGGCTAGATTGCGGGCCTGTATGCCATCATTCGGTGAAAACTTTGTCTGGTTTTGGGTGCGCCGTGCGCTTGGACGGAGTTTTTTTTCGGTTCATATCCAAAATGCGGATGTTCTGCGCGGATTAAAGGGGCCTGCGATCATTTTCTGCAATCATTCCGGGTGGTGGGATACCTTCCTGTGCCTTTTTTTGAAGCGTCATTTTGGTTTTCAGGCCTGGGGCATGATGGAAAAAAAACATCTGCGGAACGCCGCGTTTCTGAAATGGATCGGCGTTTTTGGCGTGGATCTGGACAGCCCCCGCGGGGCGGTCGAGGGGCTGCGGGAGGCGCTGCAAATCCTGGAGGGCGGCGGGGTCATCTTCCTGTTTCCCCAGGGTCGGCATCAGCCGTTTTCGGTGCGTCCGATCGAGTTTAGGCCAGGGCTCGAGTGGCTGGTGCAAAAGTGTCCCGGCACGCGTCTGACCGGAGTGGCGATCCGGTACGAGTCCCTGTGGGAATCCCGCCCGCAGATTTTTGTCTCCGCCCGGGAGTGTCCGTCCCGGGAAACCGCCGGGATGAGGGAGTGTCTGACCAGGCTGATGGAGGGGATCGACGACGACATCCGCGGGCAGGATTTTGCCGGGTATGACCGGGTCCAGCTGGCTCCGCCCTCCATCAACAAACGATGGGACCGGTTCAAGGCCCTGTTTACGGGGCGGAAAGTCGATCCCTACAACACATGAACCCGCTTGTGCCACAGCTGACCACCCTCGTCGAATCCCCCGGCGGGATCATGCTGCTCTACCAGGCAGGGGTCACCCTCGTGCTGGCGGCCCTGTTTCTGAATCTCCTGTGGAATCTCCGTTATTTCATCCGTCCGCGTCCCCAAACCCCGCCGCACAATGCGCCGATGATCTCGGTTTGTATCCCGGCGCGGAACGAGGCCCTGCGTATCGGCAACCTGCTGCGGAGTCTTTCCCGGCAGGACTACCCGAATTTCGAGGTGGTCATTCTCAACGACCATTCCGAGGACGACACGGAGAAGGTCATTGAAAGTTACCGGGGTGACCTGCCGCGCCTGAAAGTCATCCGTGGCCAATCGCTGCCCGCGGGATGGGTGGGCAAGTGCTGGGCCTGCCATCAGGCCGGACGCCAGGCAGAGGGCGAGTATCTGTTGTTTACCGACGCCGATACCGTTCATGCGCCCACGAGCCTCTCATCCGCCTATCATGCCGCCTTGGAGCACCGGTCCGGAATGCTGAGCCTCTGGCCGCGGCAAATTGCGGAAACATGGAGCGAAAAACTGATCATTCCCTTTATCTACCTGTTGCTGCTGGTGTTCCTGCCCCACGGACTGGCCAACCGGGTGAGGAACGGTTCCATGGGGGCGGCCAATGGTCAGTTCGTGTTTTTCCACCGTCGCGACTACGACCGGCTGGGCGGCCACGAGTCCGTGCGCCATCACCTTGTCGAGGATGTGGCCCTGGCGCGGGCGACGATCCGGGCCGGATTGAGAATGGTGAATCTGGACGGATGCCGTCAGGTGGAATGCCGCATGTACCATCGTTTTGCGGACCTGTGGGAGGGATTCACCAAGAACCTGCGGGCGGCCTTTGAGGACAATGTCGCGGGTTTTGTGTTTTTTGGGGTGGTGCAACTGACCGTCTTTGTGATGCCCTTCGGCTTTTTGCTGCTGTGTCTTCTGCCCGGGAACGGCGGGGTTCCCGGTCTCCTGAGCCTGTATCTTGTCCTGGCCCAGATCGTGATGATCGCGCTGATCCGTCTTGTGTTTGCACTCAGGTTTCATCAGTCCGTTGCCTGGGCCGTTCTGCATCCGGTGGGACAGATTCTGGCCTTGGTCATCGCCCTCAACTCTTGGTACCACACCAGTTTCCGGGGGGCTGTGACGTGGAAAGGCCGCCGATATGAAACCTGAAGGGGGATGAAAGGCGGGGGAGCCATGGGCCCACCCGGAAAATGCGGGACGCCTGAGGTAAACACGTGTGCCTTCAGCTCTGTTTGGAAAGCCAGTAGGCGACGCGATGGGCGAAAAAAACGAGATTGTAGGAGATGAGGATCGCCAGAGGCCGCCAATCCGTCCCGGTGGCCTTCAGATTCCGCAGGGGACAGAGGATCAGAAAAAGGGTGCCGCACGCGAACCAGGAGAGGTAGTTTTGGACCGGGACGGATTCCGAGTTCCAGCGCCAATACGCCTCCTCGTAGCCGCGCATGTACCAGGCCACCGCCTCCAGGTTCAGGTCGGTGAGCATCATCAGGGAGCCGCCGAGCAGACAGGCTGTGGGGAAATCCCGGTTGCGGGTGATCTGGCGGGCGACATAAAAGCTGTTGAGGCACAGGACAATCCAGGCCACGGGAATGATGAAGGGAATGCCCGTCCAGTGGTCTGTCCCGAAAAAAAGACTGCTGAAGCGGTCGGTGTAATAATAGCTGCCAAAGGGGAAACCGGTGTTGGAACCCAGGATTTCGATTCCGGACGAGAGGCAGAAGACGAGGAGAAAACTCAGGCGGGTGGTCCGGACCCCGGTTTTTTCAACCATCCAGAAGTAGGTAAGAATCAGCCCCAGCAGAATGCTCCAGGCATCCGCCCATCGCATGGAAGGAGGCATGCGCACGCCCAGCAACGCCGTGAAAAACCCCACGGTCATCCAGATGACAAAAAACCACCAGAATCCGAGGGGCAACAGGCGGAGACAATGATCCAGTCGGGACGACATTCGGGCAAGGTAAACCCTCTCCCATGGTTGTGAACAGTCCAAAAACAGCCGTTTGCCCGGGTGGCCGGTTCCCGGCGCTGGGTGGGGCATTCCAGGACTTCCTCTC
>JANRIZ010000071.1:0-6117 GCA_033764445.1 Verrucomicrobiia bacterium
AATCTGTGTGAATCTGAGATAATCTGCGTTCAAACTCCCCGTTCAGCGGATTTCCACCGCGGTGCCGACGGCCACCATTTCAAACAGGCACAGCATGTCCTCGTTGCGCAGACGGATGCAGCCGTGCGAAGCGGGGGTGCCGATTTTGTCCTCGTGATTGGTTCCATGGAAATAAATGTACCGGCCAAGGGTGTTCGCATTCTCCGGGTCCAGTCCGCGCAACCACAAAATGCGCGTCAGAATCAGATCGGCTCCGGCAGATTCCTCCGCGCGGTCCGGAGTCCAGATTTCGCCGGTCCAGACACGTCCCTTGAAAACGGCTCCGGTCTCATGGCCTTCCCCGATCCGCTCCGCCACCTCCAACCTTCCGGTGGGCGTGCAATGGCTGCCCTCGACACAGCCCAGACCAAATTGCGATGTGGAAACCGGAAACTCGGCCTCGATCGTGCCAAGGCCATCACGGACCTCGACCTTCTGGCACGCGGTGTCCACCCTGAGATTTCTCGCTTGAGCCTCGTCTCCCATGTCCCTACTCTAAACATCCTTTTCCCAAGGGGTCAAAGTCCCTTTGAAAAATGGAAACTGCGATATGAATCCCCATCCCCACATTGCCCTTGTCGGCGCCACCGGTGCGGTCGGCGTCGAATTCCTTGAGACACTCCAAAAACGGAACTTCCCGGTCGGTCGTCTCACGTTGCTGGCCTCCGCCCGGTCGGCGGGTAAAAAAATGTCCTTCAAGGGGACGGAACATACCGTCCAGGAATTGACCCCCGCATCCTTTGCCGGGGTGGACATCGCGCTCTTCAGCGCGGGTGGCTCCATTTCCCGCGACTTCGCGCCGCATGCGGTCAGGGCCGGGGCGGTGGTCATTGATAATTCCAGCCATTTCCGGATGGACCCCGCGGTGCCGTTGGTGGTCCCGGAAATCAATGCGGAGGCGATCCGCTCCCACAAGGGGATCATCGCCAACCCGAACTGCACAACAGCCATCACCCTCATGGCGGTATCGCCCCTGCATCAAGCTTTCGGGTTAAAGCGTTTGATCGCCTCCACCTACCAGGCAGCCAGCGGCGCGGGGGCCCAGGCGATGGAGGAACTCAAAAACCAGATCGGCCAGATTTCCCGCGGGGAATCCCCCACGATCAGCGCCCTGCCCAAACAGATCGCCTACAATGTCATCCCCCAGGTGGATGTGTTTCTGGAGGACGGCTACACGAAGGAGGAAATGAAACTGCAGAACGAGGGCCGCAAGATCATGAGCCTGCCCTCGCTCCGGGCCACGGCCACCTGTGTCCGCGTACCGGTGCTGCGCGCGCATTCGATCAGTGTCTCCTGCGAATTTGAAAAGCCGGTCACGGTCGAGGCGGCCCGCACGGTCCTGGCGGGGGCACCGGGTCTGGATGTTCTGGACGAACCCGCCTCCAAAACGTATCCCATGCCGATCCTTTATTCCGGTCAATACAACTGTGCCGTTGGACGTCTCCGCAAGGACATCGCCTTTGACAACGGTCTGGCCCTCTGGGTCGTCGGCGACCAACTTCTCAAGGGTGCCGCACTCAACGCCGTTCAAATCGCAGAAAAACTCCTGTAGAGCGAACGGCTTCGTCGCCTCCCGGCCGGCCGAGATGCTCCTATTTTCTCGCCCACCGCATCTTCGCCGGCGCAGACCGCGGATTGCTGTGACGCTCCTCGGGAGTCGGACGGATCACCTCGGTGGAAATCGCCGACCATGTGCCATCGGCCAAACCGGCTTCAAATGCCCGTTTCACGCGGCGATCTTCACCCGAGTGAAAGCTCAGGATGGCGACTCGTCCACCGGGATTCAGACACCCGGGCAGTATACGCAGGAGCGAGTCAAGTGCCCCCAGTTCGTCGTTGACCTCGACTCTCAGTGCCTGGAACACGCGGCGGATGCAGAGTTCCACCTCTGCATCCTCGACAGACTGGATTTCCCGGCGGATGGCACCGGCCAAAGCCAGCGTGGTTCTGAAGGTTCTACCGGCGAGGGCTTGCGCCAAATGGGCTGCCCGGGGTTCGTCCGCATTTTCCACAAGGATTTCCGTGAGTTTTTCCACCGTGGCTTTTTCCAGCAATGCCGCTGCGGAAAATCCCTTTTCCGGATTCATCCGCATGTCGAGGGGTCCCTCGGCTTTGACGGAAAATCCTCGCGCGGGGTCATCGATCTGCATGGAGGATACCCCCAGATCAGCGAGTAGCATGTCCACTCCGCTCCGTTCCAGCCGGGTCAGGACCTTGGTCAATCCCGCAAAACTGCTGCGGTGCGCGGAAAAGGTTTCAGGTCCGTATCCCAAGGCCCTCAGCCGTGCCTCGGTGCGCGGCAATTCGATCGGGTCGGCATCCAGACCGATCAGCACTCCTCCGGGTTGGAGCCGCTCCAGGATTTCCCGGGCGTGTCCGCCAAACCCCAGCGTGCAGTCCACGGCCACTTCGCCGGCGACAGGGGCGAGCACTTCAAGAATTTCCGGTACCATGATCGGACGATGCATGCCGGCGGGCGTCTTCCCCGCCGCCATGACCTTGGCAACGGTCTCCGCATACCGTTCCGGCTGGTGTTCCTTGTACTTTTCCTCAAAACGCCGCGGGTTTTTCCCGCGGTAACGCGGACGCCTTCTGTGGGGGGGCGGGGCGTTCCCGTCTATGGGTTTTGAAAACTCGGACATGGGCCGAGTCTATCCCAAGTTCCGCCCGCGGCAAGGTCCGTCCTTGGAGGCGTCCGGACTCAAACCGGGGCTTTTCTCCGACCACTCCGGCGTTATGCTCCCTCCATGCCTCCCCTTCCGGATGCGAAACAACTGAAAGAAATCCTCAGCCGCGTGCGTGCGGTTTACACACAACTGGCGGCCCGCCCCGTGGAAAGAAATTGCACCGGACGTGCGGAATGCTGCCATTTCAAACTGACCGGGCGCACCCCCCACCTGACCCGCGGTGAAGCACATCTGGCCGCACAGGCCTGGAAGGCGACCGGACGCAAGGCTCTTCCCTCCAAAACCGACGGCGCCTGTCCGTTCCTGAGTCCGGAACAAAAATGCCTGATTTATGACTCACGTCCCTTCGGCTGCCGCACGCATTTCTGCGCCGCTGCGGGCGGACCCTATTCCCGGCGCGAGGTTCTTGATCTGATCCGCGAACTCGAGGAAATCGACCGGCTCCTCGGCGGCAAGGGGCCCCTCTCCCTGGAAACGGCTCTTGCCGCCGTTCGCTGAAATCACCGCCCCTCCGCGGTGAAAAATCCCACCGGATTGCTGTTTGCATCCGCACGGCTTCAGCGTCATTCTCGTCAGCGTAATGACCACCGACACGCTCCGGACCCTGGCCGCCGCGGCACCCGACCCGGCCCTGGCCTCCAATCATTTGATCCGTCTGGGCGAGGCACTCGGGAGTGAGCCCTGGCCCGAGGTTCTGGACACCCATCCGCATTTTGCCAAAGCCCTGGTCCATCTGCTGGGGTACTCGGTGCCCGCCTCCAATCTGCTGATCTGTCATCCGGTCTATCTGCCATGGCTCCTGTCCCCCGAAATGCGAGATTCACCCCGGTCGGCCCCCCGGCTTCGGGCGGAATTTTCACCCGGCGGGCCGGCAACCACCGGGACGGAACCAAAACTCAACGCCCTGCGGACCCTCAAGGAACGGGAAATGCTGCGCATCGCCTTCCGCGATCTGGGCGGATTGGCATCCTTTGCGGAAACCGTCCACGACCTGTCCCTGCTGGCCGACGTGTGCGTGCAACGCGCCCTGGAAATCCTGCAGGCGGATTTCGACAAACGCCTGGGGGCGCGTCCTCCGACCCCCTTCAGTGTCATCGCCCTGGGAAAACTGGGCGGGCAGGAACTCAACTTTCATTCGGATATCGACATCATCTATGTCTACGAGGCCGAGGGGGACATGCGCCCGGGCCTGACCCACCACGAATATTTTACGCGTCTGGCCCAGTCCCTCACCCACGAAGTCTCCCGGAAAACCGCGGAGGGTCAGCTTTTCCGGGTGGATTTGCGCCTGCGGCCGGAGGGGGAGTCCGGCCCGATTGTGCGGTCGCTGGAAAGCTACGAAAATTATTACGCGGCGTTCGGGGAAACATGGGAACGGATGATGCTCCAGAAAGCCCGGCACATGGCCGGGGACGCGGAACTATCCTACGGGTTCATCCAAAGTTTCCAGAGCTTCTGCCATCCGCGCCACCGCTCCGGGACGGTCCTGGCCGAGACCGCCCGGCTCAAGGCCCGCATCGAGCGCGAGGTGGTCGGCTCCGAACGGATCGACCGCCATGTCAAACTCGGGGCCGGGGGCATCCGCGAAATCGAGTTCATTGTCCAGGTCCACCAGCTGCTCGACGGGGCGCACCAACCCCTGCTCCAGTCCCCGCAGACATTGAAGGTTCTCGGGGCGCTGCATGCGCTGGGAATCATGTCCCGGGAGGACTTTCACGACCTGCGCGATGCCTATGTTTTCCTGCGCACCGTCGAGCACCGCCTGCAACTGGCCGAATACCGGCAGACCCATACCATCCCCGCAGACCCCGCCGCCCAGACCCGCCTGGCCTGCTCGCTGGGTTTTTGCTCGGGCAGCCTTTTCTGGGAAACCCTCGAAAAACACACGGGCCGTGTGCGGCACATTTTCACCCGGACTTTCGCACAGCACGCCCCGGAGCAAAATCAGGAGGCGGATCTGACCCAGGCCGGTTTCTGGGATGTGGAGACCGCCGGACCACTCTGGAACTCTCTGAGGGACGGACGCGCCGACGCCCATGTCGGCCCCCGGGTGCGGCAGAATTTCGAACGATTGAGCCCGGTCCTTCTCCATCATCTCCGCTCCCTGGGAAATCCGGACCTCGCCCTGGGCAGTCTCGAACGGTTTGTCGAGGTCTACGGCTCCCGTGCCCCGCTCTACGACACCTTTGCCTCCAGCCCGAAGGTGCTCGAACTGCTCTTGCGCGTCTTTGACAGCAGCCGTTTCCTGACCGATGTGCTGCTGCGGCGTCCGGGTCTCTTCGAGGAGGTGGCCCGCGGCGGGGAACTCGACACGCTCAAATCCGTTGCGGATTTTTCCCGGGACATCCAGGCCTTCATCCAAAAGGAAAATTTTGCCGGCCAACTCCGCCTGTATCGGCGGGGGGAAATTTTCCGCATCGCCCTGCGGGACCTCATGGGTCTGGCCCCTCTTGCGGACCTCACCCTTGAATATTCCAATCTGGCCGGGGCCTGCCTGCAGGCGGTGGTCTGCACCGAACGGGACCGCCACCATGAAATCCCGCCCCTGTCCGTCATTGCCCTGGGAAAATTCGGCGGACACGAACTCAGCTACGGATCGGACCTCGATCTGCTTTTTGTCGGCGGGTCCCCCGCCATGGCCCGCTCCATTCTCGCGGCCATGACCCGTCAGACCTCCGAGGGAATCGTCTTCCCCGCCGATGCCCGCCTGCGTCCGGAGGGGGAGGCGGGGGAATTGACACTCCCGCTGGCCGGATACGGACATTATTTTTCCGGACGCGCCCAGACCTGGGAACGCCAGAGTCTGCTGCGGGCCCGCTGTGTCGCCGGCGATGAATCCCTCGGCCGCGCCTTTCTGCAGTTTGCGGAGAGCGAAATCCGCAAACTCAAGACCGATCCCGCAAAAACCCGCGATGATTTTGCATCCATGCGGCGACGGATCGAGGAAGCGCGGGGTGGTGACGGGGAATACGATTTGAAATGTTCGGCGGGCGGGCTGCTCGATCTCGAATTCCTCACGCAATATCTCCAGATTCTTCACGACGTCCGCGAACCCAACACCCTGGAGGCCCTGGCGCAAATTGCGGAAAGGGGGGGCATTTCCCCGGGGGAACTTGTCGGGCTCCGCGACGCCTACCTTTTTCTCCGCCGCGTTGAGATCACCCTGCGCCGGTTCGAGAATTCCCCTGTCAGCAAACTGCCCAGGGCCGACCGCGACATGGCCATCCTCCTGCGCCGGCTCGGAACGTCCCCGGACGATTTCTGGACCCCCTACCGCGCCCACCGCAAAATGCTCCGCGAGTCTTACACGGCCCATCTTTTCGGTTGATTCATTTGATGAGTCACGTCACGGGCAAATCCATCTGTCTGAACCACAAAACCCCATCCCAAT
>JANRIZ010000075.1:0-8004 GCA_033764445.1 Verrucomicrobiia bacterium
GGTGCGTGGAATGAGGATGGGAAGGGTCCGTCTTTGTGGGACGTGTACGGTCACACACCTGGGAAGATCAAGGACGGGTCCAATGCTGACGTGGCCTGCGACCAGTATCACCTGTATGCACAGGATGTCGCCCTCATGAAACAGCTGGGCTTCAATGCGTACCGTTTTTCACTCAGTTGGCCGCGCATTTTGCCCGAAGGCAAGGGGGCGGTCAACCAGAAGGGGCTCGACTATTACCGTCGGCTGGTTGATTGCCTGCGGGAGAACGGGATCGAGCCGGTGGCCACGCTTTATCATTGGGATCTGCCCGACGCCCTGCACCAGGCCGGCGGATTGCTCAACCGGAAAATTGTGGATTGGTTTGAGGATTACACGCGCATAGCGGTCAAGGCTCTGGGGGACCGGGTGCAGTATTGGATTCCGGTCAATGAACCCAATGTCCATACGGAGCTGGGGTATTGTCACGGATGGCATGCGCCCGGGGCAGTGGGAGGCCGCTCCACCTCCCTGCAGGCCAATCATCATCTGATGCTTTTTCACGGAGCCGCCTCCCGGGTGGTCCATGAATGCGTCCGCAACCCGATGGTGGGGACCGGGGTCAATGTGGCCGCTTTTTACACTGCACCCGGGACACCGGATGCGGAAAGATTGTTGCAACGCATTGATGAGGACCAGACGTGGTGGTATCTGGACCCCGCATTCAAGGGGGGATATCCGGAGGAGGCGCTGAAGCTGGCCTATGACAATGGGGACGATTTTTTCCGCAAGCCCGGTGATGACGACCTCATGAAGGCTCCGACCGAGTTTATTGGGTTCAACCATTATTTCAGTATCTGGGCCGAGCCCCGGGACAGTTATCAGGGCTGGAATTACGGGACAGCCCCCGCAGAGATTGAGCGATGCGACAATGCCTGGAAAGTTCCCTATCACCCCTCGGGCTTTTACGATTGTTTCAAAAAGCTGGCCGATCGGTATCCGGGGCTGCCGATGATTGTGACAGAAAACGGGCTGATGAATGACGCCACTGTTGGAGCTGATGGTCAGTGCCATGACCCACAGAGAGTCCGCTATCTCAAGGATTTCATCGGGGCCATGCGCCGGGCCGTGGCCGGGGGGATCGACGTGCGCGGATATCTGCTTTGGAGTTTCATGGACAATTTTGAATGGGCCGATGGGTACGCCTCCCGTTTCGGGATTGTCCACACGGATTTCACGACATTGAAACGGACAGTCAAGGACAGCGGCCGCTATTATGCGACAGTGGCCCGGAGCAACGGGGCGGAGCTGTAGTTCGGGCTTCTAAAAGTCACCGGGGCATGGTTGACTCTCCCCTCATGCCCGCCGAACTCGTCAACCTTGAAACCGGGGAAAAGACCCCCTTGCCCCCCGTGACGACGATGGGCCGGAAGAAGGAATCGACGATTTTCATGCCCGACCAGAAGGTCTCCCGGCAGCATGCGATCATCCGTCTGCAGTCGGATAACGAACATTGGATCACGGATATGGGCAGCTTCAACGGGTCGATTGTCGCCGGGCAGCGGGTGACCACCAGCCGCAAGCTCCAGCACGGGGATGTCATCAAAATCGGCACCTTCCAGTTCCGTTACGAACACCCCGAACAGACCGTCACCCGGCCCATCGAGGATGTGACCACCCACATGACCCTCGAGGATATCCGGAACATTGACGCCGTCATGCTTGTCAGCGACATCAAGGGCTTTACCCGGATGAGCGAAAAACTCTCCCCCAACGACCTCGCGCAGGTGGTGGGGGGATTTTACAAGGCCTGCAACGAGATCATGGATTCCCAGGGTGCGACCATTGACAAATTCATCGGGGATGCCGTGCTGGCCTATTGGCCGGAGCTGAGCCAGACCAATCTGGGCAGGGCGGTGGAATCCGGTCGGCGTCTGCTGGCCGATTGCCGCGCCCTCAACGAGAAATACCGCTCCCATTTCGAGGGCCATGGTCTGAGTTTTGAAATCGGCGTTGGGTTGCACGCGGGGCCGGTGGTTCTCAGCCCCGTGGCGGCGGGGGTCCAGACCATCCTCGGGGATGCCGTCAATCTTTCCTTCCGTCTGGAGGCCCTGACACGGGGTCTGGGAAAAATGTTTGTCCTCAGTGAGGATTTTGTGGCGGAATGGGAGGGCAAACCCACGGACCTCATGGATTGTGGGGAACATCCCGTCAAGGGTCGGGAGGGACTGTTGCGGGTGTTTTCCATTCCGGAACCCGTGTAGCACTGTTTGCCGTGCGGGGTGATCATGGCGATAGGCGGGTTTGTCACCAATTATTTTCTTGATGAAACCGGCATGGGGGCGGGAATATCACCCCCATGAGCGCCATTGAAAAGGGGAAGGTGATCCTGGATCGGTTTGAAGTTCTCGAAAAACTCGGGCAGGGTGGCATGGGCCAGGTCTGGAAAGCCTTTGACCGTGAGTTGCGCGAGGAGGTGGCCATCAAGATCATTGCCCCGGAATACGCGCAGGATCCGATCTGTGTCCGGCAACTCAAGGATGAAGTCCGGCGCGGCCGCAAGCTCGGGCATCCGAACATCGTCCGTCTCTACGAGTTTTTCGCCGTTGAAAACGATGATCTGGTCTTCATCACCATGGAGTGTGTGAAAGGCCGGAATATCAGCCATCTGCGGGCCCAGCAGGAGCACCTGCGTTTTGCCGAGGAACAGGTCGAGCCCTGGCTGCGCCAGATCGCCGCGGCCCTGGACTACGCGCACGGCCAGGAGATCATCCATCGGGACATCAAGCCCAGCAACATTCTCATCGCCGGTGATGGAGTCGCCAAACTGGCGGATTTCGGCATTTCCATCGCCCTCTCGGAATCCGCCACCCGGGTGACCCGGAACACCAGCGGGACCCCTTCCTATATGAGCCCCGAGCAGATCCAGGGTTATTCGCTGACCCCGCAATCCGATCTGTACAGTCTCGGTTGCACCCTCTTCGAGTTGCTGTGCGGTCGCCCCCCGTATCAGAGCGGTTCCGTCGACAACGTGATCCGCCAGCATCTCGAAGGGCATCTGCCCCCGCCCAACATGTGGCCGGTGGCCTTGTCTGCGCGGATGACTGGCATTTTGAAAGCCCTGCTGCAGCGGACTCCGCAGGACCGGCCCGCCCGTGCGATGGATCTCGTGAAGTATCTCGATGGAGAGGCACAGGCATTGGAACCCAAGCCGGTGATTCAGGGGGCGGCCCCTCCTCCGCTTCCCATCTCCGCGCCGAAGGCCTCCGCCCAAGCGGTTTCTCCGGCTCCACGTTCGGCCCCTGTACGTCACTCAATGACCCTGCCGTGGGGTATTCTGGCCGGGGCGGGGATTGCGGTCGTCGCCCTGCTGCTCCTGGCGGGATTGGGGTGGGGTGCCAAAGCGTTGATGTTTTCCGGAGGGTCGTTGGCCAATGACGAAATCATTTCCCAACAGAAACGGCAGATGGATTCGGATCAATGGATGTCCATGATGGGCCAGATTGCCGGGGCCGACACACTGACCCCTTTGGAGAAGGAGGAGACACGGGCCTCCGGGATGAAAATTTCCAAACCCGGATGGTGGCAGAAAATGACCGAGTACCCGCATGAGGGCGCGGTTCAAAGCGCCCTGCTCCGGCGCCTGCCCCCCGAATTGCGGCTCAAGTCCCTCGAACCCGTGGCCCGGAAGTCGGAGGGAGGGGTGCAGGAATTTTTGTATCGGGTGACACTCACGCCCCAGGTTCCGCTGTATCTGGTTCCGGTCACTCCCGTGGATGTCTCCACCATCAAAAACGCCGCCGTTGCGAAATTGGTCCCTTTCCTGGTTCTTTCGGAGGATCTCCCCTCGGGAAAAATGTATGGGATTGACCGGAAAACCCTGCTCGCGGATGCCGGCAAGCCCTTTGAGATTTACTGGAAAATCCGGAACGCCGCCCGGGAAGGGGGTGTCTGGAAGATTCTGGATGCCGAGCCCCTGCCCTTTCAACAGGTGACCGCCTTGGAATACCAGTATCTTGAGGAGGCCGGGAAAAAACCGGCGGACCTGATCCGTTCCGAAACCGCCCTGCGCCGGATCCGTTCCGGTCAGGAGTCGGCACTTCAGGCTTTCAGCCAGCGGCTGACGGATATTGGGAATGATGTCGAGACCTTTCGTGCCCAGCGGATGGCGGCGGTGCCTGGGAAACCCGTCAAGAGCACCGCGAAGTTTGGCGGGTCCGGATCCGGTGAGCCCACCAAGTCGGGCATGCGTGTGGCGGGGGGGGCGGGAACCGGGGCGGCCATCGGCGCGATCGCCGGGGGCGGCGAGGGGGCCGGGTGGGGGGCCTTGGGCGGGGCGATTTTTGGCGGCATTTATGATGCCATTTCCAAGTCCAACGACGAGGCGAAGTTCAAAAAGGCCCAGGAAAGCGAGTATCAGTCCCGGCTGGCCGCGCGTAATGCCGCACTCAACGCCGCCACCCGGGAGGCCAATGCCTACGGGGCGCGCCTGATGAAACAATTTGAGGATGAATTGCGGGCCCGCGCCCAGGCCCACAACAACCGGCTCCGGGAGGATTGGGGTTCCCTGCCGGTCAATGGCAAGCTGTAGCAGGGGAGGGGGGCGTGTTTACAGTTTCAGCCACCAGCCAAGAAGCTGGTGGAACCAATCCCTCCACCCGGGAGAGGACAGAAAGGCCCGTTTGGTGAGGTGCAGCTGGCCCGAGGCGATCCACAGGACCGAACCTTTGCCGCATGTGCGCCAGGTGCAGTAGGGATGGCCTTCGGATAGGGAATAAAGGATTTCCACATCCTTTTCCCACGTGCCCTTGAAACGGGGTTCATCCGGAAAACAGGCTGTGTCGGGAAGAGTGGCCGGGCCTGAGGGCGACCTGTGGATGCGGGTGTCGCCGGGAGCCTGGGTCCACCGGTGGCCGGGAGCGTGTTCCAGATGCAGCCCGGTGAGCCGGCTCCATTGGTTGGCATCGCGCAGGCCGGTCTCATAAAAGAGCATCAGGTGCCCGCCGTTGGTGACAAAATCCTCAAACACACGGAGGCGGGCCGCAAACGGGGAGGCAAAACCTTCCGTGAAAATCACGTGGCGTGCCCGCGGCAGGAGGGACTCAAACTGACGCACCTCCTGTGTGGAAAACACCGGTGTCGGCTGGTTCCAGCAGGACAGCAGACCCTGTCCCAGAAAACAATAGTCGAACATCAGCACCTGGGCCGGATCAAAGGAGGAGGAGAGAAGCGGGTCGGGCTCGACCTCGATGAGCGTGGTGCCCGGTTGCAGGGGGAGGGAGGGAATGGTCAGCGTGCGTCCTGAAAAGGTGTGGGTCCGCCATTTGTTTTCGGAGTCCACGAAGGTTTCAAATACCGGTCCCAACGGGGTGAACGCAACGGGGTTTCCATTGACCAGGACCCGGACGCGGTTTCCCCGGAGCTTGTAGGGGACGATGATTTCAAAGGGCAGGGTCAGTCCGGTCTCGGAACGGATTTCAGCCTTCAGGCTGGTGGGGGTGTAAAACCCGGTGGCCGAAAGTCCGTTGGCTCCGTGGAGGCGGTGGAAGGAGAGTTCATTGAGTTCCTCGCGGCGTCCGATATGGGCAAACAGACCGACGGACCCCGTGAAAAAATCCGTGTAGAAAAACTGTTCGCTTTGGGCGGTCAGGAATGATCCGGAGGTGGAAAGGTAGGGCTGGGTGGTGCAGATCAATCCCTCGGAATTGCCCTCCGCCGGATAACCCAGTCCGTAGAAGAAATTCAGCGCGGTGGACAGGCGCTGCTCCCCTGCCTCGGTCAGACCCGCGCGAAAATCACTGGCCGCCCCCCAGCACATGGGCCAGGGCATGCTGAAATTCTGATGGGCCAGGTTGTTGGTGTAGATGTCGTGGAGCGACCGGGAGTGCTGGTATTTTTCGCGGTTGACCCAGCGATGTCCCTCCGTGGGATAACACAGGACAGGGATGTAGGAATCGTGGCGTCCCCCCGTGCGCCCGTCCCGCTGGTCCAGATATTCCGTCTCATTCTGCTCGAGGTAATAGTCCGAGATGATCTCCCGGGCGGTGGCCAGATGCGGGGCCTGGAATCCGAGCCTTTCGGCCATGGACAGGGAGGCGGCCAGCAGGCTCATGAACCAGCAGAAGGTGTAGGTGTTGTTTTTGGCACCCTCGGTGAATTCCTCCGAGAACGTGACATCGGTGGTTGAGGGCGTGGAAAGGATCCATCCCTTCGGGGTCTTTTCAAAAAAGTTGTTGCCGATGGCGTACTGGACGCAGGTTTGGACGATATGGTTGCAGCGTTCCTGCAGGGCCCTGTCGCGCGTGTACAGGAATACCCTGGCGGCGGTCATGGCATGGGCGCAGACGGAGGTGTAGGCCTTGTCATCCTGAAAGGGAACCCCGTTGTAATGGCACATCCAGTAGAACGGACGTTTGCCCTCCCGGCCCATGACCCGGTCGAGCCAATGCACCTTTTCCACACAATGCTCGAGACCGCCCGCATGGAGCAATCCGTCAATCATGTAATGGGAATCCCAGAACACCCCGTCCCCGAGATGGAACGGGACAAAGTTGCCCGAACATTGGGCTCCAAAACGCATGTCCGTGCCGAAGTCGATCAGATAGATGTTGAAATGGTACAGCCAGTCCCGGCGGATGTCCCCTGTTGAAATCTCGGCGCGGCGGGACCAGTAATCCGCCATGGCCCTTTCATGGACATTGAGGGTGTCGCTTTTGTCCAATTCCGCGCGGGCGAGGTCATCCCCGTGGGTTTTGGTGGAGCTGGCCCCGAAATAATAGGAGACCTCCGTCTGGACATGGCCAAAGGCGGGCACGGTCAGGTCCTTCCGGATGCCCAGGGCGGAGTCCTGCTGGACCGGCGTGCCGCCGCTGACCGCATAGGTGAGTGTGTAGGGCTCGAGCACCTTGAAGGTGGCGCCCTCTCTGACCTCGAGGGTGAAGCCGAGGCTGTTGCCGGCGGTCCAGGCCTGGGGCAGGGATTCGAAAATGGTTTCCCCGGTCCGCAACCGGAGATTGACGCGGCTCTCAAGGCGGAGAACATGGGGCTTCCCGTCGCGTGCATGAAACTCAAAGAGGAAATTCGGACGCACCGAGTTCAGGCCGATGTGGGAGGTGAGGGAGACACGGATCCCCTCCAGGTCGAAGCAGGTCGTGACGGCGACTTTTTTGAGGTTGAATTCACGGCGCCAGTTTTTTCCCCGGGCCAGGATTGCCGCCGTATCGAAGGATTGCCCGTCCAGGGTCAGTGCATATTCCAGCCAGCCGAGGGGCAGGCGGACGAGTTGGTTGTTCTGGGTGACGTGGTTGGATTTGACCGCGATGTGGAAGACGTACAGGTCATCGGCAATGCCATAGTTGCCGTACTGGAAATGGTGGGTCGGATGGTCGGCCGTACGGCTGTCGAGCCCCTGCATGCCGGTGGCATCGAGTCCGTAGGAAAGTGGACGTGAGCCCAGAAAGGCTGGAAAGATGTCGGTGGGCAGATGAGGGTTGGTTTCAACGGCTTTGAAGGGGTGGATTTCCCGTACGCAGGAGGTTTGGAACAGGATTTGGTCAGACATGGGATTGTCTCGATTGTGGTGGCGCCGCCATCAGGTCGGTACGCTATGAGTGTCATCATTCCGTGGCAAGGATATTCCAAGGAAAAAAATCTGCCCCTGAAGCGGCCCCGGGAGGCTCGGTGGACGGGTGTTATCCTTGTTCTGACCGGTTGCCCGTGTGGTTTTTTTTGCGGACGGTGGCACACAGGAGAATCCCCAACCCAATGATCAGCAGCACCCACTGTTCCGGTTCCGGAACCACCGCCAGGTAGACAAATCCGCCCGTCTGGTAGGTGGTCAGCCACAAGCCCGTTCCCAGTCCGGTGGCGACAATGTTGCCGCTGCCGATATACTACCTAGTCATTTAGATAGGCTACACTTTTGGCTTGAAAAAAGGAGGCGACAAGGGTCTGGTCGGCGTGGAGGGCGGCCAGATCGTTTTCGACCCGTTGGCGCAACGACTCGTTCTTTTTCAATGGCTTCTTGGA
>JANRIZ010000089.1:0-34823 GCA_033764445.1 Verrucomicrobiia bacterium
GTTCGATCTCCGGGGCGGATCACCTCAATACTCTCAAGATCATTTTTGACGCTTACGCGGACGCCTCGGATCCGGCGGACTGAAAGGCTGTGATCCATTTTCAAATCAACAAGTCATAATTGAAAACTTGTCAACGGTCCGTTTATCCGTCATTGTTTCGGGACAAAATCATGGCCACCCTCCGACCCGAAGACGCAGCCCAGATCCAGTCGACCATCGAGATGTTTGAAGTCATCACGATGTCCTCCCCGGATGATTATCAGTCGATGGAAATTCTCAAGGAGGCCTACGTCAAGATCGGCAATGAACAGAAGGCCATTGAGATTTCCCAGAAAATCGCGCAGGCGTATGTGGGATTGGGCCAGATTTCCGCGGCCATCTTCGAGTATGAGGGCATTCTGCAGAAACAGCCCGACAATGTGGATGTCCTGATGTTGCTCGGGGAACTCGAAGCCAAGATGTCGGAAATCACCCGCAAGTCCGCGGCCCCCACCGACGCCAGCGGCAATGTCGATACGGAGGCGGAAGAACTCCACAACCGCCTCATTGAGACTGCCAATACCAAGGGAACCAAAAAAGCGGTCATCAATCTGGAGGGGGACCCCAACGAGCCCTTCATCAAATACCTCGCAAAACAGGGGACGATCGCCCAGGACAAACTCGACAGCCTGGCCAAACGCGCCAGCGGACTGATGCCCAAGGTGCCCGGGGAAATCGGCGCCCCCTTGATCGACATCATGGCCGAACAGAAAATCATGTCCGTCGACCAAAGCATCAATTTTCTCATTGACCGCACCAAGATCGGTTATGTCCCCCTCGACCACTACGACGTGGACCGCAACATTGTCAAATTGCTCCCGCAGGAAATCACCTGCAACCGCCTGATTGTCCCCTTCGACAAAATCAGCCGCACCATGATGGTCGCCCTGGTCAATCCCTTTGACGAGGTCGGACGCCAGGCCGTCCAGCAGAATCTGGAATACAACATCCACTGGTACCTGACCTCCCCCCAGGGGATGATCCGCATCCTCAAACAGATTTACAAAATCAAATAAACGGCACCCCCTATGGCAAAAAGCTTTGGAGATCGCATTTGTGACGTTCTGATCACCGACGGCCTGCTCATGCCCGACCAGCTGGCAGAGGTCAAGGAACAGCAGAAACAGGCCGGCGGGCAGCTTCTGAAACTGCTGATCGAAAAGAAGTATGTCACCGAGGAGGACATGATGATCAGCATGGGGCGCTGCCTGGACACGCCGCCGATCAATGTCAGCAAGGCGATCATTCCCGACGATGTCCGGAGCCTGGTTCCCCCGGATATGGCCAAAAACTACAAGCTCATGCCTTTTGCCAAGGTGGGCAACCGTCTGTTTGTGGCGATGGCCGACCCCCTCAATGTCATGGCCATCGATGACCTGAAACGGGTCACCAAACTCGACATCTACCCGATGATCGCCACCCAGAAGGCCGTCACCGATGCCCTCAGCGGCAACAAGGGAGCGGGCGTGGGCAACGTCAGCATGGAGGAACTCGCCGACCAGGAGGCCAGCGAGGGGGACGTGCAGGTTGTCGAGGAGAAGGGTGAGGAACAGGATCTGGCCAGTGCCCTGAGCTCCGGACAGGAGGCCCCGGTCATCAAAATGGCCAACCTGATCCTGGTTCAGGCCATTCAGGAGGGGGCCAGCGACATCCATTTGGAGCCTTTTGAAAAGAAAATCGTCCTCCGGTACCGGATCGACGGGGCCTGCTCGGAATTTCCCGGCCCCCCGAAGGGCATGTACAACGCCATTGTCTCCCGCGTCAAGATTCTCTCGGGTCTGGATATCGCCGAACGCCGTCTGCCCCAGGACGGACGCATGCGGATCAAGGTTGGCGGCAAGGACTACGACATGCGTGTGTCGATCCTCCCGATGTTGTACGGGGAAAAAATCTGTCTGCGCGTCATCGACAAGGGCAATCTTTCGGCGAGCATCGAAAAACTGGGCATGGACGAGGCGACACTGGTCCGTTTCATGAAGGCGGTCGATGCCCCCCACGGGATGATTCTGGTCACGGGGCCCACAGGCTCGGGAAAAACCACCACCCTTTACTCGGTCCTGGCCGAACTCAACAAACCGGAATACAACATCACCACCGTCGAAGACCCTGTGGAGTTCAACGTCCCGGGCATCAACCAAACCCCCGTCCGGGCGGATATCGGTCTGACCTTCGGCGCGGCCCTGCGCTCGATCCTGCGTCAGGACCCCGACATTGTCATGATTGGTGAGATCCGTGACGGGGAAACGGCCGATATCGCGGTCAAGGCCGCTCTTACAGGTCACCAGGTGCTCAGCACCCTTCACTGCAACGATGCCCCCGGGGCCATTGCCCGTCTCGATGACATGGGCATCGCCCCGTTCCTGATTTCCTCCGCCGTCGTGCTGGCCTGCGCCCAACGTCTGGTCCGCCGCATCTGCCCCAACTGCAAGGAGGAAACGGAACCGCCACCCCCGGATTTCCTGGCAAAAATCGATCTGACCCCCGAGGACTGCGAGGGGGTCACCTTCCTGGCGGGCCGCGGGTGCGACCGCTGCAAAGGCAAGGGAATGGCCGGACGTCAGGCGATCATCGAGGTGATGTCCGTCTCGGACCGTATCCGCAAGATGGTCATCAAACGTTCCAACGCCGCCGAAGTCAAAAAAGTGGCTGTCGAGGAGGGAATGAAAACCCTCCGCATGGTCGCATGGGACAAGGTAAAGGAGGGAGTGACCACGCCCCAGGAGGTCTTGAATGCCACTTCTGATGACCATTAATTTTATGGAAGTCAAACAGAGTCTTTACATTTCATAAAAAAATACTAGTATTGCCGTAAATTATGGGACTCTTTGACCGTTTTAAGAAAAAGGATATGCCTGATGCTCCCCCGACGGAGCAACGGCCCGCGCAACAAATTGTGGCCCCGCCGGCGGCTCTTCCAAAACCACCCCCGGCTCCGGTAGAAAACAACCCTGTCTCCGATGCCGTCAAAACGGCCAATTTGAGCAAACCGGCGATCAAGGCCCCGGCTCCGATGGTCAAACCCCCCGTACCGGGCGAAATCCCAAAACCGCCCCCCACGACTCCGAACCCTCTTCATAACCAGGCACCGCCCCTGAGCAAGGCCCCTGCGCCGATTCCCTCCTCGATCAAGGCACCGCCCCCGATGGCTCCAAAGCCTCTTGGGACGACGGCGCCCACGGCGGATCAGAAAATGCAGCCCCGCAGCCTGGGGGCCATGCCCGCCCCCACCATCCCCATTCCTTCCAATATTCCGGGGGGGGCCGGAAGCAAGGTTCTGCCCAAAAATCCGTTTTCCTCCAGCAGTATCCCGGCATCACCGGGGACTCCAAAATCACTGTCCTCCTCGAGCACTCCCAAACCCCCCACCACGGCAAATCCCTCGGCCTCCCAGGCGCCCCGTCCTCAAAAAGCCCCGGAACCTCCTGCCACGAAGGATATTCCCAAGATCGAGGGGGAAATCTCCCTTCCAAAATCGCTGATTGCCAAGTCCATTCCACAGGACTTGGTGAGTCCCTCGGCAGCAACGGCCCAGGGTCATGTTTCGATCCCCGCCCAAAAAATCCTGGGTCAACTGCAACTGGGAAGAATTGTGCTCACGGTGGGAGAGGTCGCTGAAAAGGCCCCCGATTTGTTGGCAGACCCTGCCGCCTCCCTGGATCAACAGGTGATTCTCCCTCTGGCCAGCATCTTTCCCCTGATTCCCAAGGAAATGCTCCAGCGTCGCGAGGGCCAGAAGGAATTAAAATTGGAAGGTGAGGAAATCCCCACTCCTTTCAGTGAGAGGGCCAAGGCGGATGCCGAACGTCTCGCCTCTTCCGCCTCGGCTCCCCCCAAGGAGGCCTCCTCATCGCGGGTCCCGGCTCCTCCACCTCCGAAAGGTCCTTCTGCTTCGAATATTCCTTTGGCCCCGGTCACAACCCCGATTACGCCCACCTCCAAGGCCGTGGCTTCACCCCTTTCAACCCCGGCAGAGGCGGCCAGACCGCAGACAGCCCCCATTTCCAAGGATGCGGCCCCTCAAATCCCCGCCCCGCCTGCGACCAAGAAACAGATTCCAATCTCCACTCCCCTCTCCCCGCCCTCCTCTCCTTCCATGGCGGCCCCGGTCATTCCTCCCTTGGCAAAGGCTCCGGCTCCGTCCCTGGGTGCCAAACCCGCCCCCAAACCAGCCATTCTGGCAACTCCGGCGGCCCCGGCCCCGGTGCCCCCTGTCGCACCGGCTCCTGCAACTGCCTTGTCCGAGTGGTCCTTCTCAGACTCGCTGGCCGCATTGGTCGGAGCCGAAAGCGGTCAGGCCCTTACCGTGGAATCTCTCTCGGCCTACCTGACCTCTCTCCACGGAGTGGACGGATGTCTGCTGGCAAGTCCCTCCCAACAGGGTCCGCGGATCTATGCAACATTCGCGGAAAATCGGACCCAACAGTTTACCAGCCAGGTGGTTCCCATGCTCGAGAGCAAGCTCACCCGGCATCTGGAACCGTTACAACTTGGTGAAGCCAAAAGGATTACCCTTGACTGTGAGGCGCAAAACTTGAGCATATTCAAGGTGGGCAAAGTCTCCGTGCTTTTAACCCACAAAAAACGTTTTCTGGCAAAGTCCGTGCTTGAGCAAACCCTGAAAATAACCCAGGAACTGGCTCAGACGGCCTAAGCCTAAAGAGGACACTCGCGACCATGTCGATCATCAACTACGCAACCAAGGAAATCCAGTTCAAGATCGTCTATTACGGTCCTGCACTCTGTGGCAAGACCACCAATCTCCAGTACATCCACAGCCAGATCAATCCCGACAACAAGGGCGATCTCGTTTCTCTGGCCACGGCGGCGGATCGCACTCTCTTCTTCGACTTTCTGCCCCTCAACGCCATGGTCATCAAGGGTTTCAAGACCAAATTCCAGCTCTATACGGTCCCCGGCCAGGTCATCTACAATGCCACCCGCCAGCTGGTGCTCCGCAGTGTCGACGGGATCATTCTCGTGGCGGATTCCCAATGGGAAAAAATGGAGGAAAATGTCGAAAGCATCAAAAACCTCCGGGACAATCTCATCAAACAGAACATGAATCTTGATGACATCCCCTGGGTCATCCAGTACAACAAGCGCGATCTCCCGAACGTGGCCCCGGTCGAGCTTCTTGATTACACGCTCAATAACGGCAAGGTCAAGGTCCCCACATTCGAGGTCATTTCCACCACGGGGCAGAATGTCTTCGCCGCACTCAACTGCGTCTCCCAGCTTTTGCTCCAGAAATTCACGAAGGAAAACACCGGCGGCCAGAAAGCCGCAGCAACACCACAGGTAGTCTGAGGAACCATTATGCAACCCATTCCCATTCTCACATTGGAGGATGTCAATCAGATTGACAAAATCCTCTCGGACTTCCTTCAAAAGTCGGAATCCAACCTGGCTGTGGTCATCGACCGCGGCGGCAACATCATCTCCCAGCAGGGGGACATGGAGATCATCGATGTCACCACCGTCGCCGCCCTCGCAGCGGGTTCCTTTGCCGCCACCATGGAGCTGGCCAAACGGATTGGCGAGGTGGAGTTCAACGCCCTGTATCATCAGGGCAAGGGCATGCACATCTTCATCAACTCGGTGGATACGGAAACCATCATGGTCACCGTCTTCAACGACAAAACCACCATCGGCCTGGTGCGTTTCTACACCACCAACGCCTCCCAGCTCCTGCACGATCTTCTCCAGTCCCTGCGTGAAAAACCACACGAGGAATTCACGCTCACCCAGGAAGACATCTCCGAGGCGATCTCCCAGGCCAAAATCAATATCTGACCTCCCCGAAAAAACCGGCGGCTCACGGGCACTCAGGCCACGCGGGCTGTCCCCACGGCGTTGCTCAGGGAGAACCGACCATCATCGGCGGCCCCCGCCCGGTTCAGGGCTCCGCTCCCGGTCTCCGGTTGGGCACCCAAAGATGTTCCTCGTTGTACCGCTCGATGTTTGAGGCCACCCGGGCCAGGATAAAACAGAAATCACTCAGACGGTTGAGAAAGACAACCACCTCCGCGCAGACACTTTTTTCAAGGGTCCCCTGTGAATTGAAAAAACCCACAACATGGGACTCGGCCTGACGGCAAATGGTCCGGGCCACGTGCGCCTGGGCGGCCATCAGATTCCCGCGGGGCATGATGAAATGTTTGAGCCGGGGCAGATGGGTTTCGGCCTCTTTGACCAGTTCCTCAAATTGCTCCGCACCATCGGGGCTCAGGGGCGGGAGTTTCCGGAACGCCTCCGAATCCATCGGCGTGGCCAGGATCGCCCCGATGTTGAAGAGTTCCGGCTGAACCTTGAGGCTCAACAGCTCGATCATCCGGTCCAGTACAGGCAACAGCCGGTGGCTTTCCTCCCGGATCGAGGGATGCGGATAGGGTTGGGACACGAGCAGCCCGATCTGGCTGTTGAGCTGGTCGACCATGCCGTAGGTCTGCACACGCAGGTCGGACTTGAGAACACGGTCTCCATTAAAAAGACTGGTGCTGCCGCGGTCCCCGGTTTTGGTGATGACACTCATGTCTCGGGACTAGCTGGTGGAGACTTCCATCCAGCCGGCGGCGGTCCTTTTCCAATTGGTGAATTTGAAGGTCAGCCCGGCCACACCGCTGATGCCGCGGATTTGCTGTTCGATTGAAAGCAGCAGCTTCTGGGCATTGCCCTGTGTTGTCCCGGAATCCAAAATCTCATGCCCCTCGTGGTCGGACTGGTGCCGGTGGGTGTAGTCAAAGACATGGAAAAATCCGTCGATATAGACCGAATGGTTGATCACATCGATCTCAAGGCGGGTCGTGTCGATGTAGGACCGGATCATGATGGCATCCACCGCCCGCTTGATATCCATGTCCTCTGTGTCCATAAAAAAATATTATCCTGTCCGCCGGAACAATTCAATCCATCAGAAGACATATTTGAATTCCCGGTCCATGGACTCCCTCCACCAGCACCCCCTCGATATCGGCGGTTTTGGACGGACCGGTCACCCAGATGATATTGGGGTCATCCCCCAGTTTTTCCAAACCCTCCGCCACAGTCCCCAACAGGTCCCTGCTGGAAACACAGGCCACATGCACCCAGGGGGCCAGGGCTCCGAACCGCGAGGCGCTGGTGCGCTCGTTGAGGATGACCGACCCGGTTTCCGCAATGGCCCCGGCCGCCCGTGTAATCCCAAACTGATACACATCGACCTTCGCCCGGTCAAATTCCGTCTCAAAGCTGATGTCCCCGGGCAGCACCTTCCGAATGATCTCCGCAATTTGCGGATCGCAGTAGCCGAAAAGGGCCTTCTGTCCGATCAACTCCTCCGCAAGGGCGGAGGGGTGATCCAACGGGATGCCATGCACCTTCCGGAATTCCGTCCCGAAGGCCTCCCACCGCTCCGCTCCAGGCTGGTAACTTTTGGAAAGGGCAAAAACGGGATCGTACTCCGGATAGGCCGCCCGGTTTTTGAGCGGAGCCAGGGCGGACCGGACGGCCCCGAGTATTTTCTGGCGATCCTCAGTGTGCATGGTCGCACGCTCCCTTTTCATCCTCAGGGCGGCGGCGGCGGCTCCTGAACCATTTGCGGAATTCCCCGCCCCGCCACTCGGGCAGAATCCGGGCGCTGTTCCAACGTTGGAATTCCGGCACGGGCACCAGTTCGGGTGGAATGTAATCCAAGGCCTTCCCCGCCGTGAGCGCCGTTTTCCACAACATCGGCTGACTGGCCATGATCGCCCAGGGGGCCATCGGCGGCGACCCGGGGGAGGCCACATGTTCCTGCTTGGCCTTGTCCCGCAATTTGAGCAGGAGATCGGGAATGGGAATGTTCACGGGACAAACCTCGTTGCAGGCCCCGCACAGGCTCGAGGCCTTGGGCAAATCCGCCATCTCCGGAAAATCCTTTCCCGCCAGCAGCGGCGACAACACGGCCCCGACGGGTCCGGGATACACACTGCGGTATCCGTGTCCGGAGGCCTGACGATACACGGGGCAGACGTTCAGACACGCCCCGCACCGGATGCAGCGGAGGATTTCCCGGCAACGGGAGTCCAACACCTCGGTCCGTCGGTTATCCAGAAAGATCACATGCATTTCCTCCGGTCCCTCCGGCTGCCGGGGACCCTTGGGTCCGCTGATGAACTCCGTGTACACGGTCAGTTTCTGCCCGGTGGCGGAACGGGCCAGCAGATTCAGAAAAAGCACCAGGTCACGGTCCCGGGGAATGATCTTTTCGATGCCCACCAGCGCAATATGCATGCGCGTGGCCGCCAGTGAAAACCGGGAATTGCCCTCGTTGGTCACCAGCACGAGCCGTCCGCTTTCGGCGGAAATGAAATTGGCCCCGGTCAGCCCCACATCGGCGGTCAGATATTTCTGACGCAAGAATTTCCGGGCCCGGGCGGTGATCACCTGCGGATCATCGTTGTAGTCCCCGAGACCTTCCCTCTCAAAACTCCGGGCGACCTGGCGCCGGTTTTTGTGGATGATGGGAGTGACGATGTGGCTGGGGTGATCGTGGTCGATCTGGACAATGTACTCGCCCAGATCCGTCTCCACGGCCTCCTTGCCGTGGGCCTCCAGATATTTGACCAGTTCGATCTCCTCGGAGACCATGGTCTTGGTCTTGACCATTTTGGTGGCACCGATTTTTTCCATCAGGTCGAGCACCATCCTGCAGGCGGTCTCCCCATCGGAGGCCCAATGGACGTGGACACCGTTGGACGTCAGCTTCTCCTCCACCTTCGGGAGATAGGTGTCGAGGTTTTCAACCACATGCTGCTTGATGTCCCCCGCAATCTTTCGCATGCGGTCCGGATCCTCAAAATCCCGCCACAGGCTGTCCACCCGCGACTTTGTCTTGAGGGCGGAGGCGTTGTGGACGGAGTGCCGCACCTCGTCGGTCAGGTCCTGGGCAAAATTGTCGATTTTCTGGACGCTGTCGATCATATCAGTCCCCCACCCCTGAGCGCATTGCGCAGGACCTCGGCAATGTGCAGCCGCGGAATCCCCAGCCGGGCCTTGTCCACAATGCCGCCCAGGTGGAGAAGGCAGCCCATGTCGCCGGAAACCAGGTAGTCGGGCCTTTGGTCCCCGATGTTTCCAAGCTTCGCCTCCCCCATGCGCCCGGAAATGTAGGGAAAGGTCACCGAAAAGGTCCCTCCAAACCCGCAACACTGTTCGTCCTCACCAAAGGGCAGCACCTCCAACCCCGCGATGCTTTTGAATAGCTCCCGGGCGGCGGGCCCGCTGAGGGTCCCCCGGGAATGGCAGGAACGGTGAAAGGCGATCCGCGCCTCGAACTTCCCGGGCCAGGTCCGGACCCCGAGTCCGTTGTAGATGTAGTCGGTCAGTTCCCACGATCTGAGGGCCAGCTGCTCGGCGCGTTCCCGGTCGTGCTCGCCCTCAAACTCCATGGGCGCCCCGTGAAAGAGCATGGCGGCACAGGACCCGGAGGGAACGACAATGCACTCCTCCCCGGCAAACACGTCCATGGTGTGGCGGACCACCTTGCGCGAGGCGGGCCAGTCTCCCCCGTTGAAGGCGGGCTGCCCGCAGCAGGTCTGGGCTTCGGGAAACTCGATCTCGCAGCCGAGATATTCCAGCACCTCCACGGTGGCCTTGGCAACCTCGTCAAAAAACGAGTCGCACAGACAGGTGGCCATCAACTTGACCTTTTTATTCCGGGGGGCGGGACGGTGGTGGAGGTGTTCCAAAAGCATAGTCGTTTCCTAAATAAACACGCTCACGCCCGGCCCGCAACCCCAATGTGTCCCTGTCCGGCTCACACACCACCCGCGGGGGGCACGGGAGTCCTCCTGCGACGCAGCATCCTCTCGCACTCCTCCAGCGGAAACCGCACATGCCCGAGCAACACATGGCCCTTGGTCATGCCATGACAGTCGGACCCGCCGGTCTGGCTCAGACCCAGTTCCGCCGCCATGCGCCGATACTTGCGCACGGCGGATTCGTCGTGGCTGACATGGACGACCTCGATCCCGCCCAATCCCTCGCGGACCATGTTGCCAATGGAGGAATCCACCCGGGCGAGTGCCGGATGCGCCAATACGGCCACCCCGCCGGCATCATTGATCAGTCCGATGGCCCGCGCCGTGGTCAGCCGGGGTTTGTCCACATACGCGGGTCCGTCATTTCCCAGATACTTTGCAAAGGCCTCATCAACGGTGTTCACAACCTTCAGGGCCACCAGCGCCATCCCCACATGCGGACGGCCCAGGCTGCCGGTCCCGCCGGTGGCCAGCACGTCCTCGACGGTGATCCGTATGCCCAGGTTCTGAAGGCGCGAAACCATCCGCCCGATGCGGTCCTTGCGGTTTTTCCTTTGCAGGACCATCTCCCGGCACAGGTTGTCGTTCCGGGGATCAAAATCATACCCGAGCACATGCACTTCGCGATTGCCGATCTGGGCGGTGATCTCGATGCCCGAGAGGCTCCGCAGCCCGGCCTTCCGCGCGGCCTCGTGGAAACGCGGCAGTCCGTCCACGGTATCGTGATCGGTGAGGGCCAGCAGGGAAAAGTTTTTGCTCCGGCCCAGCGCCACAATCTCCTCGGGGGTGTGGGTGCCATCCGAAAAGACGGAATGAAGGTGGAGGTCGCAGCTTTCCATGGGATTTTCTCTCAGTCCCGGACGGGGTCGGCGGGAGAAGGGCCTGTGCGATACACCTGGATTCCCCAGGTCATGAATGCCAGCTGCACGACCACGTAGGTGATCACATACTCCAGTCCGCCCGCCCCGACTCCATAACTGTGCAATCCCACGCCGAGAAGAAAATTCACGCCGTACCAGGCCATCACCACGGACATGAATCCGGCCACGGACCCGACGGCCAGGCCGAAACCCGACCACGCCCCGGCAATCCGCCCGTGCAGGACGGCCAAAAACACAAGCAGGGTGACCAGGGCCCAGGTTTCCTTGGGGTCCCAGTCCCAGAACCGTCCCCACGAATAGTTGGCCCAGACGCCGCCCAGAATGGTGCCGGAGGCGAGGAGAAACACGCCGATCTGGATGGTCCGATAGATGAATGTGTACAACTCGGAAGGGACCCGGTGTCCCTTGGAAAAAATCAGATATCCAAACACGATATTGGCCAGCATCGCCGCAAGGGCAAAGGCCCCGTAACTGGATACAATCGGCAAAACATGGATGATCAGCCAGAACTGGCTCTGCAACACGGGGACCAGGGGCTGGATGGACCCGTCCAGGATCGCGGGCAGCGAATCCGCCAGATACAGCATGACGACGGTGATGGGGATCGAGGCGATGAAATAATACCGTTTCCGGTAGATGGCCTCCAGGACGATGGCAAAAACCGAGGAGATGAAGGCCATCCAGATGACCGTCTCATACATGTTGCTGACCGGGGGCCGCCCCGAAATGAGCACCCGGCACACAAAACCGAAACCTTGTGCGAGCAATCCCACCCCCACCAGTCCCCAGGCCAGGCCATACCCGCCCCGCCGCTGCCAGACGGTCGTCGCCAACAACACGATCCCGGCCAGCAGATACAGGACCCAGGCGAGGCGGAAGGGATGGAGCTTCTGGTACAGGACTTCCAGCCCGATCAACCCGTGCGAAACCTTTGTCCCAACGGTCAGACCCCGCATCTCCCGCGCAAAAGTCTGCGCATTCTGCTCAAAGGACCGGGGGTCGATGCCGGTCTCCGGGGCGGCGTTGACCTGACCGACCAGTTCCAGGAAGGGTTTGAAGAGGGCCTGTTTCCGCGCGGGGTCGGCCCCGGATTTCGCAAATTGCGGCAGGGTCAGCCACCGGTTGGATTCCGCATTTTGCGGCGGGACGATGGTGAAGACGTCGCCCTGCAGGAGGCTTTCCCACAGGTGCAGCCGGTTGGCGACATTGTTGACCTCGCGCTGCATTTTGTCGAATCGCGGATTGCGTTCCCGGGCACGCAGCTTCTGGTTTTCCGCGAACTTTTTCCGGAACACCTCGTTGCCGGCGATCTCGTGAATGGCAAACATTTTGCGGGTGGGGTCCAGTCCCATCTCCTCGCGCAGCGGGGCATGGTCGACGAGAATGATCTCCTCGGCGGACCACCGGTCGGGATTGGCCCAGATGAGCAGCAGGTTGCGGAGGGCCCCCTGTCGGTAGTCGGCAAAACCGGGTTTGAAGGTTGTCCCTCCGGTCAGCATCTGGAAGGACTCCTCCGCAAAGGAATACAGGGGCTTGATGCGTCCGCCATTCTGGATGGGAATCCGCTCCAGGTCGGAGAGGTCGGCCCCGGCGGGGATTTCCGCCCGGAGTGTCACGGTCAGCGCCATCCAAACTGTCATGATCCAGATCATTTTCATATTGTTCCATTCATTGCGACAGGTCCTGTGGTGTTTGGGTCCGGCCCCGGAGGCGGGGCTTGAGGTAGAACATGGTGAATATCCCCACGGAAATGAGCAGGGACCCGATCCATTTGCAGAGCCAGCCGGGATCGTACAGGACCTGGTAGGTCGTCCGATCCACATCCGAGGGGTTCCACTGCGCCTGGGAAAACTTGTAGTTGATCCCGGTCCACGGACGCCACCAATCGGCGGGAAAACTGGCCGGTTGATTCATCCGGATGACCGATGTTTTTGTCTCCCCGGTCTTCATCTCCTCAAAACGGACCCGGCTGATGAAATCCGAGGGGTCGGTGGTCCCCTCAAAACGCGGGACCTCAAACTCCTCGAGGGTCATCAGAAACGGGAGCGGAAGGGTTTTGAGTCCGAAACCGACACGATGGCTTTGGCCCTTGAGCGGGAGGGGCTCCACGCTTCCCGAGGCGATCCAGCGGGCCTCACCGACGGTGCCGTCAGGATCGCGCAGATGTGCGCGGAGCCCGGAAATCATTTCCTTCGGGTCCATCATCCTGGCACTGGATTCATCGATTTCCCGGACCACGGTGGCCATGATCGCCTCCGGCAGAACACGGACCACACGCGCCTGCCAATCCGCCCAACCCACGGCAAAGGAATCGCCCTCCTTGACGGTCCCCGCCGAGGTCGTGTACCCGGCCCGGGTGATGAGATACTCGATGCGGCCCCCCGGCAAGGGGGCGATTTTCATCACCGGACGCGGCATACTCTCGGACAGGCGCCCGGTGGGCACGAGAGTGCCCTCCAGACGCACGATGGCAACAGGGTTGTGGGGCTCCCGGGAAACCGTGGCCGGCTTGCCATTGACCATCCGGAAATCCGGCCAGTAACCGTCCACAAACACCTTCACACCCGGACCCGCCCCGATGTCAACGGACCCTTTGGCATCAACGGGAAAGATTTTTTCAATCCCGCCGGAGGTGACCGAACGGATGAAAAATCGTCCGCGTTGTCCGGGGTTTTCCAGGAGTTCCAACCGGTGACCGCTGGGAACGTCGAGGGTGTTGCTGACCACCGGCTCGGTGGGATTCCGGGCAAAAAGCATCTGGACCTCCCGATACGGAAGGCCCTTGGAAAGATCGGTGATCTTTTTCTGTTCCGGGGTGAATTTCTCAACCATCTCAATTTTGGCCATGCCAAAAAAATTGAAGGAACGTCCGGCGGCGGGCTCCCGGATCAGGCTCACATCGATCTCCTGCCGCATCATGCCGCTGGAAAATTTCAGTTCGACCCCGGGCACCCCGGCAAATCCCTCGGGGGCAGGCTGGATGGCGGGGACCAGACGCAGATTTTCGGTGTACTGTGTGACCACCAGTCGGATCGGGCTGCCGGGAAGAGTCAGCTGACGTGGACGGGCTTCGGAGGGGACACGCACGGAGACATCGAAGGGGGTCATGTACGTGTCTCCATCGGCGGGACTGTCCATCTGCAGGATGGTTTCATTCAGGATCAGTCGCCCGGAAGGTTCGCCCTTGCGGAGGGTGATGTTGGCCTCAAAACCCGTCAGGCGTCCAATCATCGCACCGATCAGCAGAATGATGATCCCGGCATGGGTGATGACAAACCCCGTGTGTTTTTTCTGCCAGGGCCAGCGGGTCAGGGCGGCGCACAGAAGATTCACACACAGCATGACCAGCCACGCCATGAACCAGGGGGCGGCATAAATGTAGGCGTGCGCGACCTTGGAATTAAAGCTGCTCTCGCACAGGGTTGCCACCGCAACGGCCAGGGCGATGGTGATCAGCAGAAACACGGCCAGCCGGAGCGAACCCAACCCGTGGACCACCTGCCAGAAGAGGGACTCCTTCTGGCGCCGGGCAATGACCTCGGTCCGCTGCCGTTCCTCGGAGGGGGCATTCATGATCCGTACCCGATTTCATTTTTGCCAAACCCCGGACCGATCCATGCCCCGGACACGCGGGAACCGTGCGTCAAACGCACCCACAGAAAACAGGTCAGGAGCATGCCCAGGATCATGCCTCCGGTCATCGCCCCGAACGAAAGGAAAAAGTACCCCTGCGGGTTCATCACGGGAAAGGGGGTCATCAACAGCGCCCCCAGCTCCATGCCCGCCAGCATCCCAAGTCCGCACGTCAGCAAATGGGCCAGTCGGCGAGGGCCCTCCCGCAAGGCCACAGGCAGTGTGTCGGCCACGAGCATCATGGCCCACAGTCCGCCCGCCATCATGCCCACCTGCATGAAATTAATCCGGCTCACCACCCCCCAGCCCATGGCGGACTTGGAACAGCCGCACAGACAGACACCCTCACGAATGACCGCGCCAAACCCGGCATCCATCCACCATCCGGCCAGCATGGCGAGGGTTCCCACCGAAAGCATCCCAAAACACATGCGGGCCGCGTACGCACGGGGCTGATGCACCAGCACGCCGGGAATCACCAGGGCGAGGGTCAGACTGACCAGCGTCAGCCATCCGTATCCCGGGGCCTCCAAACCTGCCAGGTAGGCCAGAAACGGTCCCTGCAGGGCAAAGGCAACAGCAAAAAACAGGGTCGCCCGATCCCAGGTCCGGAGGGTGTCTCGCCACTGATGCCATTTTTCGCCCAGGGACCGGGTCTTCTGGAGGTCCACAACCGGACCCTCCGGGGCGGTGATTTTTTCCCCGAGTCGGAAGGCACGCCAACTGACCAGGACGCTCGACCCCAGCATCAGGACGGCGGCGGCCACGGGGTGAAGGTGTCCCGAGGCGGCCAGCAAAATGCCCAGGCAGTTGTAAAAGACCGCAAAAAGCATGTTGTTGTGGATGGCGGCCAGGACACGGCGGCTCAAAAAAACCGCCTGGGAAACGGTCTCCAGGTCCTCCCCGTACAAAACGGCCTGGGCGGACTCCCGGGCGAGGCCGGCCCCACCACCCATGGCAATGCCGGCATGGGCGGCGGACAGCGCCAGGGTGTCATTGATGCCATCGCCCACAAAAAGAACCCTGTGTCCGGCGGCCTGGAGTTTTCGGACCTCCTCCCCCTTCTGTTCCGGGGTCAGTCCGGCCATGACTCCCGGAATGTTCAGCGCCCGGGCATTTTGCTCGCGATCACCGGTCATCACAAAGACCTGCAGACCGGCCTGACGGAATCGGCCCAAAACCCTGGGGGTGGACTGGCGGAAGGCCTCACGGAGCGTGGCCAGTCCCTCAAGCCGTCCCCCGACTTTGATGAAAATTTCATGCGAGGCGGTATCCGTGACCCGCAGTTGTTGACGCAGGGTCTGGGGCTCATCATCAGTGCCAAGCAATCCGGAATTGCCAATCTGAACCTGGTATCGGGTCCCATCGGACGCCGCCACCTCGGCCGCCACACCCACGCCGGAAAGGAGGGTCAATGGCTTCAGGACCTCAAAATCCTGCCCGCCTTTCCCTGCGGCATCCGGACCTTGGAATGCCGTGTCAAAGGTCAGGGCCCTTGCCACGGGATGGTGGCTCCGGCTTTGCACGGCGGCAATGAGGGATTTGAGCGTGGATCGCGACAGGGTCCCGGCACAGACAAAATCCACCACCCGCATGGATTCCTCGCTGAGGGTGCCGGTCTTGTCAAAAACAACGGCATCCACCCTCCCGAGTCGTTCGATGAAATCCCCGGAGGCGGCCACCAAACCGCGCCGGGCCAGCGCACTGAGCGCACTCCACAATCCAATGGGCGTGGCCAGACCCATGGCGCAGGGACAGGCCACCAGGAGGACGGAAAGTCCGTACAACAGGCCCCGCTGCCAGTGCTCCGCCCAGGTCCACCCGGCAAAGGTCACCACGGCGATCGCCAGCACGGCGGGCAGAAACCATCCGACAATCCGGTCGGCTTCCCGCTCCAAATGCGCCGGATTCCGCCGGGCGGATTCCAGGGAAGCCAGAAGCCGGTCCAGTTTGCGGAGCGTTCCGGGGACGGTGGCACGGATTTCCAGCGCCTCATCCAGACACTGGCTGCCGGCCCACACCGGATCCCCGGCCCGTTTGACGACGGGAAACGGTTCCCCGGTCAGGGGGGTTTCGCGCAGAAAGGCCACGCCGGTGAGAATGTCTCCATCGACGGGAATCCCCTCCCCCGGCACCACCCGGATCCGGTCCCCGGGGACAATGTCACGCACGGGCACGCGCTCCTCCTGACCGCAGCAGGTGAGCCGGATGCAGGCATCAAACTCCCGTCGCAGGGCCTGTGCCGAGTCCAGGGTGGCACGCTGACGGCTCTCGGCAATCATGCGTCCAAGTGTGTAGATGCCCACCAGGATGGCCACCACCTCGTAATAGACGCTGCCCGCACCGGTGAGTGTCGCCTGAAGGGAGGCAAAAAATGCCCCGGCGATCCCGACCAGGAAAAGCTGCTCAAAAACGATCCGTCCCCCCCGCAAATGCCGCCACGACTCGCGTACCAGTGGCAAACCCAGCAGCAGAAAAACCATGAGGGTGGAAACCGCCAACACGCCATGAATGATCAGTCGGGCCCGGCCTGTGGGAGGGGAAAGACTGACCGCCAGGCTGAAAATCATGACCTGGCTGGCCACCAACGCGGCCAGCCCCACCTTGAACCACTCACTTCCACGCACCGATCCCCCGCGGGTTTCAACGGGCTCCTGGGTCTTTTTGGTGGGGCAGCAGACGGACATGGGGGGGATTCGTATCAGGGGGTTCGCTTGTGAATTATTTCACATACTCAAAATCCTACCCCGAGCAGGGCAATGCGCAAGTCCGGTATTTCGGACTCCGTTCTTCGATTCAATAAAAAATTCCATTGCCAACGGAGACCGTTTGTCGAAACATGCCCGCATGAACCCCTTTCTGGATGCCGCCATGACGGTGATCAAGACCGTTTTCCTCAATCCGGAGTCCGACATCAAAATGGTGGTGGTGGCCGGGGGCACGGTGTTGATCGTCGGCTTTCTGCTGGGGGTCATCGCCTCGACCTGCGGCGCCAAGGTCAGTTCTGTCGGCACGGGGTTTATGACAACACTGCTGGTGGGGGTCATTCTCATCGCGGCGGCAGCCGCCGGGTTGGCCTATCTCGCGCCCATGGTCGGCAAGGGCACGACAATCCAGCTGACCGTGGCGGGTGGAACCGCGTTGGTGGCGCTGTTGGCATTGGGAATTCCGCTGACCATGTTCTTTTTCCGCGGCGGCTATCTCAGCGCCCTTCTGACCTGGGTCATTGGTGGCGTGGTGGCCATTCTGATCATTTTCTGTCTCAGCTACGGATTTAATGCCATCCGGGACGGCGCCCAATCCTTCCAGAACATCGAGAAACGGAAAGAAAAGCTCGAACAGGAACAGGCTCCGTAGCATCCGGTGAAAGGCGCGGTTCGCGTTCCATGTTGTTGTGCAACTTGTCCGCCGTCAACCACCGCTTTTGTTCAAATCCAAGATTGGCAGTGTTTTCAACTTCCTTGCCGTCTCCGGTCCGTGTTTGATCTGTGTGCATCCGTGGCTCATATGAATTGCCAATTTATCGATATATGGCGACGAGGCCATTCGCCCTACAGTTTTTGATCGGGAAAGAAAAACCTTCGGATTCCTCATCAGGCATAAGGCATTCTCCCCTCATTCTCCTTTTCCGCTTTGTGAATTCTTCCGTCCGCGTCATCCGCGGTTGAAAATCCCCGACACTCAGCGGATCAGCAATCCTGACAACACGATCTTCAGGATCGAGGCCAGGGGAAAGACCATTGCGTAGGCCTGGACCACGGCGGATCGATCGGCGCGGGCGGACCCAAACTCCAAGGTCGCCGGCTGCGTCTGGTAACCGGAAGCCGTACCGAAAAAACGGGACAGGTCCCCCTCACGGCACAGGATCAGCAACCCCCAGATCAGCGCGTATCCGCCCACACAGAGGACCACCGCCAGAAAAATCAACATCGGCCCCTGCGCCTGCAAGGTCGGCACAATGGTCCGGCCAGCCCCGAGTCCGACCCCCGCAAAAAACAACAGAAGTCCCAGTTGTCGCAGCGTCAGATTGACCGTGGGCGGGATTTGCCAGACGATCCCCCCCGTGCGCCCCAGGGCGCCCAAAACCAGACCCACCAAAAGCACCCCTCCGGCCAACCCCATGCGGACAGGGGTGGAAAGGCCCGGCACCGGGAAAGGCACGAGCCCCAGCAAAATGCCCAGGACGATGCCCAGCCCGAAACTCAGGTAACCGCCCTCGGTCTGAATTTGGAGGGAGTTGCCAAAAAAGGCCCGCACCTCGGGTTCGTTATCCTTGTAACAGACCACCCGGACCTGGTCCCCCAGATACAGGACCAGGGATTCGCTGACCGGAAGATCGACATCCCCGCGACGGACACGGCTGATGACCGCCCCAAGTTTTTCAAGGTCCAGTCCGGAGATGGGCCGACCGGCCAGGGCATGGTTGGAAATGAGATACCGGTGCACCTCAAAACCGATGAGACTTGTTTCCAGGGACACCGGGGCGAATATCCCCAGTTTGCCGGCGGCCTGCTCCAGCTTTTCGTGGGCGCCCACCACCACGACCCAGGTCTTTACGGGCAGTTGCATTTCCGGATGGGCAATGAGCATCCGTCCGTCGGGCATCAAACAGCGTGTCACCACGATGCCAAAATCCTTTTCGATGCGGGCCACCGTCCAGCGCATGCCCGGCTCCCGTTCGGTCAGCACCTCGATCGTGCGGGGCGGCTGTGGCACATAGGGCGGCACAGGGACGTACCCGGCCCGCGTTTTGATCCAACTGGCAATCTGGTAAAAAAAAAGGGCGGTGACGATGGCAACGGGATAGGTGATCCCATATCCGGCCACGGCCTGATCGGCCTGACTCTGCTCTCCCAGGACAAGATAGGTTTCGGTCACACCACCGAGCGAGGGGGTATGCGTCAGGGACCCGCAATACATTCCCGCCACCAAGGACGCGGGCATCCCCCCCCAGAGGATCAGCAACCAACACACGCCAAAAACAAATGTCAAAACAAACGCCACAATGACGTTGTACCGCAATCCCTCATGGCGCAGGCACCGGAAAAATCCCGGACCGGCCTCCAACCCCATCCCGTACACAAAAAGGACCAGTCCGATCTGCATGATCTCCGCGGGAAGTGTCAGCCAGGGATACATGGCCCCAAAGGCGAGTCCGACAAACAATACGGCAACCGTCCCCAATCGGAATTCCCCCGGGAAACGGATCACACCCCCAAGGTACCCCACACCGATGACCAGAAACAGGGCCATCAGCGGGCTCGCCTTCAAAAAATGTCCGATCAGTTCTGTCAAGGTGAATCCTCTTCCAGGAATTGTTTTCACCCGGCGTCAGGAAAACTGCACTCCCTCATTGTCCGCCGCCAGGATTTTGACCTGTCCGCCCGGATGTGTTTTGTTGAAGGTTCTGAGCATGGCCAATGCCACCTTTGCCGACTGCTGGAGGGTGACACAACAGATGGTCGACCCCGACCCGCTCAGCCACCCGCCCAGGGCCCCGGCTTTTTTTCCGGCCTCGATCACGTCAAAAAGAGGGGGCAGCAGCTGCGCCCGGTAGGGTTGGTGAATCCGGTCCTGCAGACAGTGGGCCAGCAGTTCGTATTCACCGGTCAGAAATGCCCCGGTCAGCAGGGAGGTCTGGCTGATATTATTGACAACGTCACCCCGGTCGTAGAGGTCCGGCAGAATGGAGCGGGCCTTGCGCGTTTCAATCTCAAAGGGCGGCACAAGCAGGACAAATTTGAGCCGGCGCGGGAGCGGCGACTGCAGGAAATGCACCTGCCCCTCCCTCAGGCTGGCGGCCACAAACCCTCCCAGTATCGCCGGAGCCACATTGTCCGGATGCCCCTCAATCCCGGCGGCCAGGGTCACGAGATCCTTTTTTTTGAGGGGTTTCCCGTGCAGCTTGTTCAACCCGGCCAGTACGGCCACGATCAGGGTTGAGCTGCTGCCCAGACCGCGGGCGATGGGCACATCGCTGGTGATTTCCAGGAGAAACCCCCGGCGACGGACCTTTGAAAATTTGTAAAAGAGGTCCGCCGCAGACTTCACCAGCTTCAGGGCGCCGTCCTGTTTGTCCTGGCCTTTCTCCGACATGAGGGCAACGGTGTTGTCGGCATTGAGAGTGAGCCTGAAAAAATTATGCAGTTGCAGCGCCACTCCCAAAGTATCAAAACCCGGCCCCAGATTGGCGGTGGTGGCGGGAACCTGAATGCTTAATTGACGCTCTGTTTTCATAGGAAACGGACGCGCCATTAAGGCTCCCCCGCCCGGGAATGACAAGGGCGAAAACCGATTTTTTATTCCTTCAAAATGCCATCATCGCCGTCGAAAATGATAATTTTCATGATTTTAACACAGCTGACACATTTTCTAGCACGACTATTGCTACTTTGACTGTCACACACACCCACAGGAGACCTCCATGAACTGGAACAAAACCGATATCCTCAAGGAAATCGAACGTCGGCGAGCCACCGGTGAACCGCTCTATTCCCACTTCATCCGCAAAAACCTTCCGGAACTGATGGTTTCGGCCCTCCGACAGTTTGGCGGATGGAAGGAGGCGGTGGCGGCGGCGGGTCTGGCCTATCACGATGTCCGCAAGTACAAGACCTGGACCCCGGACACCATCATCCGGGAAATCCAACGTCTCAATGCGGAGGGCATGGATTTGTCCTTCCGGTCAATGATGCTTTCGCAAAATGCCTCGCTGGTCTATGCCGCCATCCGTCCCAAACGCTTTGGCAGCTGGCGGCGGGCGCTGGCGATGGCGGGTCTGGCCTCGGTGGAAATCTACCGGTACCGCTCCTGGGACGACGACTCGATCATCGATGAAATCCGCCGTCTGCACCGCATGGGGACGGATTTGAGCTCCAAAAAAATGGACGAAACGGCCAATTCCCTGATTTCCACCGCCCGCCGTCGCTTCGGGAGCTGGTCCTCGGCCCTGGCCCGGGCGGGGATCGAATACGAATCCATCCGCAAACGCCGCCGCTGGACCAAGGACAAGGTTCTGCAGGAAATCCGCCGCCTCCACACGGAAGGCCAGTGTGTCTCAAGCCGCATGGTCCGCTCCCGCTACCCTTCTCTGTACTCGGCGGCCTGTAAAACGGCCTTCTTCGGGAGCTGGTCAAAGGCTCTGGAAGCCTCTCACGTGCCTCACCCGGCCCCGATACCCGCCCACCCGGGCCCGGCGCTCAGTTCCCCGTGAAAAAGAAAAGTGTTTCCCTTCAATAAAAGTTCCGTATCGTCGTCCAACTGACATGAGACGGATACTTTTTTTGGGATTTTTGCTGCTGCTGACGGGCGTCTTTCCCCTCCTCCACGCCCAGGTGGGGGTCAGACTGGAGTTTCCCAGAAATGAATTTCTCACCTACGAAACCATCCCCGCGGAGGTGACCCTCCACAACAACTCCGCCGAGACGGTCACTCTCAGGGGCACGGAGATGAACCGATGGCTGAATTTTCGGATCCGGGACAACCACGACAACATCATCGCCCGGGCCGGCGACTTCAGGGAGGACAAGGATCTGGTTCTGGAACCCGGCCAGCAGGCCGCCCGCATCATCAATCTGACCCGTCTGTACGGCCTGCGACGACCCGGACGCTACAGTGTCCGCGCGGAGGTCACGGCCAACAACACAACCGTCTCCCCCTCCAAGTTCATCTTCATCGAGGAGGGCATCCCCCTGCGTCGGCTCAAGCTCCACTACAAGGACACGGAAACAGGCAAAAACGATGTCACGGATGTGACGTTGATCGAATACCCCAAGACCGGCGAACCGAGGCTCTATCTGCGGATGGAATCCGACACCCGGAATGCCGTTCTCTGCAACATTTCCCTGATGCCCCTGCTCATGAAGGAAACCATCCAAACCCAGGTCGATGGGGAGTCGAACCTCCACATTCTTTTCCGAACCGGGCCCCGGGCCTTCGGTTACGTGGCCTTCGACTGCCAGGGCCGTCCCATCGCACTGGACCTCTATACCAACACAAACTCAAACCCGTCCCTGAAGGTGACCGAAAACCGCGAGGTGCTCGTGGAGGGCGGAACCCTGCTGCCCAAGGAAAAAAACGACCCCATTCCCGCCTCCCGCAATCCCCAGATCATCAGGCCCGAGGCCAAAAAACCAAAAAATTAGGGTTCTGATTTTTTTGGGGAACTCCGGACCTCTCCCGGAGACTTCATCCGCTCTTCTGGCTTTGGGCCCAGTCGATGGCCATGGTCATCAGGGCGGAGGAATCGGGCAGCGCAAGTTTGTGCTTGATGTGTTCCCGGTAGGTTTCCACGGTCTTCACACTCAGGTTCAGCTCCTGGGCGATCCGGCGTGTGGGGAATCCGCGTCCGATCAGATTAAAAACCTGCAATTCCCGGTCGGAAAGATCATGGATGGGGGATTCCTCCACCTCCGGCTGACCCCCGGCCATGCGGCTCAAAAGGCGGCTGGTCATGGATTCACTCAGATACACCTGTCCGGCCAGCACTTTGCGGAGGGCCGTGATCAGGAGTTCCCCGGCAAGGTCTTTCGACAGATATCCCTTGGCCCCGGCCTTCAAGGCCCGCTCCGCGTAAATGTTTTCATCGTGCATCGACAGCACCAATACCAGAACCTTGGGATTCCTCACGATCAGGTCCTTGATCAGCTCCAGTCCGTTCCCCGGGATGGAGATGTCCACCGTGACCAGTTCGGGTTTGTGTTTTTCAAAAAGTTCGATGGCATGGGGAACGGATTCCCCCTCCCCACACACGGCCAGGTCCTCCTCCCGGTCAATCAGGCTTCGGATGCCCATGCGGACGATCGAATGATCGTCAATGATCAGCACCTTCAATTTGTTGTCCGCAGTCCTGGACACGGTCTGAGCAGTGGCTTTCGGGACAGTGTTGGATTTGCCGTGGGATTTTTTCTGGTTCATGTCTGTCTCTTTCTATGCCAGCAGGGCCTCTTTTTCGCAAGTGTTTCGTCCCCGCACAGGGCCATCATGGATGCCGGGAAACCACTTCCTCCCCATCCGGTACGGGCTTGAGAAAACGCTCACACAGCTGCTGGATATCCCGGAAGCTGGTCGGCTTTCGCAGGGCGGCGACAAATCCAAACTCCCCATAACGGTTCATGGCATCGCTTTCCGAATATCCACTGTGGGCCACGGCCTGGATGTCTGGATACTTTTCCAGCAGTCTGCGAAGGGTCTCCACCCCGCCCATGCCACCGCGGATCGTGATGTCCAGGATCAGCAGAGACACCGTGTTTCCAATCTGGAGACAGTGGGCGTACGCCTCCAGACATTCCTCCCCGGAGGCGACGGTCAGCGCATGAACACCCATCTTCTCCAAGGCCTTGGAAACGGTGGTGGCAATGATCGCGTCATCGTCCATGATGATGACCAATCCCTCAAAGGGTTTGAGGGGCTTGAGCAAACCAGTGTCCGCCTGGTCGTCCATGATCCGGTCTGCCACGGGAATCCAGAGTTTGAAAACTGTTCCGATCCCCAGACGAGACTCACAGATGATCTCCCCGCCATGTGCCTGCATGATTCTCCGGCAGGTCGCCAGACCCAGCCCGGTTCCATCCTTTTTGGTCGTGTAAAAGGGTTCAAAAATCCGTGTCAGTTCCTCCGGGCGGATCCCACTGCCCTGGTCCCCGATGGAAACCTGCACATATTCCCCTTCACGGAGGGGATGCATCCTTGCGGGGCCTGTCAGCGAGACATTCTCGCACTGGATGGTCACTTTTCCTCCCAAAGGCATGGCCTGACGCGCATTGATGACCAGATTGCTGATCACCTGGCTCATCTGGCCCGGATCCGCCAGAAGATGTTTGGTCCCGGGGGTCTCCCGCCACTCCAGACGGATGCTGGAGCCGACCAGGCAGAGATCCGCCTGTTCACGCAGCATGGAGGGATGGACCCGTGTGACCACCGGATTTCCGCCCTTTGAAAAGGACAACAACTGCCGGGGCAGCTTCGACGCCTCCTCCACGGCGGTCCGGGCCAGTTTCATGAGTTGCTCAAGACCCGCAGGATCCTTTTCCATCTCCATCATGTTCAACAACATGTTCAAACCGGTCATGAAATTGTTGAAATCATGCGCCACACTCCCCGCGAGGGAACCGACCAGGGACAGGCGTTCCTCCTGGACGAGTTTCCGCTCCATCTCCTTGCGCTCGGTGATGTCCGAGAGGATGCCGCTCATGCTCACCGGCTTGCCCAGCGCATCGCAGAAGACCTTGCCGTAGGCGGAAACCCATCGGATGCCCCCCCCGACATGCAGAATCCGATACTCGACATTCATCACCCCCGCCTCCTTGACTGCCCGGTTGGTGGCCTGCAAAAAGACATCCCGATCCTCCTCGACAATGGTCTCCAGGATCAGATTGAAATCGGGAACAAACTGTTTCGGGTCCCGGCCAAAAATACGGTACGTTCCTTCGCTCCACTGGACCTCGTGGGTGTCGATATTCCACTCCCACACCCCCATCCTCGATGCCTCGAGAATTCTTTCAATTTTTTCCTCCCCCTCCCGAAGCCTCTTTTGAAGCAGTTTCCGCTCCGTGATCTCCTGTTGCACGGCCATGAAATGAAGCAGTTCCCCGGTCTCGTTCCGGATGGGCTGAATCTCAATTTCAAACCAGAAGGGGTTTCCCGATTTTGTATAATTCAGAATCTCCAGTTTGACAGCCTCCTCAGACCGGATGGCCTGTCTTAATGTTTCAACGGCATGCCGATCACTTTCGGGACCCTGCAGAAAAGCTCCGGGTTTTCGACCGATGACCTCCCGCAACCCGTACCCGGTGATCCGCGTAAATCCCTCATTGACCCACTCAATGACGCCGCTCGGATCGGTCAATACCACGGCATTGTTCGTATGACGGGCCATCAGGGAGAGTTTTTTGAAATGTTTTTCACTCTCCCGGAGCATGGCTTCCATGTCCTTTCGCACCGTGATATCCTGCTCAATGGCCATAAAATGGGTCAGGGCCCCCGCCTCGTTGAAAATGGGCTGGATTTCAATGTCCAGCCAGTAGGGCCGTCCGGATTTTCCGTAGTTGACGATTTCCACGCGCACCGGCTCACGCCGCCGGATATGCCGACGGAGTGTTTCAACTGTCCGCGGATCCGTTTCAGGCCCCTGCAACAGTAATCCGGGCTTTTTGCCGACTGCCTCCTCCATCGTGTAGCCGGTGATCCGGGTGAACCCTTCATTGACCCACTCGATCAACCCCTCCGGCCCGGTCAGCAGAACCGCATTGACGGTTTTCCGGGCGATCAATGCCAGCTTCTGTATCTCCTCCCGGGCCATGGTCTCATCGGTGATGTCCAGACAGGTCCCCACAAATCCGGCAAACATCCCCTCCGCATCAAAACGGGGCGCACCATGGTCCCGAATCAGCCGAAACTGCCCGTCCTGACGCCTCATCCGATAATCCATATCAAAGGACTCCCGGCTCTTGAAGCTCGTTCCGCAAACATGCACCACCCGCTCCCGGTCCTCCGGATGGATGGGATCAAGCCATCCCTCCCCCAGCAGACTGTCAAAGGTCAGCCCGGTAAACTCCGTCCAACGCCTGTTAAAATAGGTAAATTTCTGCTTGTCATCGGTTTTCCAGATCATGACGTCCAGGGAGTCGGCCATTTCCCTAAAACTTTTTTCACTCCGAAGGAGTTTGTCCTGGATCTCCCGGTACTGGGTGACGTCCCGCGCCGCGGCATAGATCAGGGTTGATCCCGGTTCCGCCGCCGGGGCGGACCAACTCAGCCACCGGTAGGTCCCGTCGGCGGCCCGATACCTGTTTTCAAAATCGACGGCGGGCTCGCCCGACATCAAGGACTGAAGGACTTTGACGGTTTTTTCCTGGTCCTCGGGGTGGATGAACTCAAAAAATGACCTGGAACAAAGCTCCTCGGCGGAATATCCCAGCACCTTTTCAAAGGCCATGTTGACTTTCTTGAAATATCCGTCCGTTCCCGCCAGACACATCATATCAATGGAATACCTGAAAAACAGCTCCTGCTGGCTCCGCAGGGTATGCTCCTCGGTCACATCCTGGAATGTCCCAAAAAGACGGATGATCTTTTCATGCTCATATTCCGGCCGCCCGATGGTGCGGACCCAGATGTGCCTGCCCCGGCCTGTGACAAACGGGAGTTCCTGGCTCCAACGGGTCCCGGTCTGGATCGCATGGTCGACCGCCTGCCGGATCAGCACCCGTGACTCGGGGGTGTAAAAATCAAGGGCCTTCTCGTAGGTCGGCACATAGGAATCGTCCACCTCATGGATTCGCCGGGTTTCCTTGCTCCAGAAAATTTTCCGGGTCAGGACATCCATCTCCCAAAAACCGATTCCCGCCATACTGGCGATTTCATCCAACTCCAGGTTGGACTGACGGTTCACAGGTTCCTTCCGTTTCCTGACGGGCGCCCAGCGACACACATACCGTGGAGGACCGCCCGGAGCGTGGAGACGCCGGATTTCCAACATCATGTCCCCTTTCGTGAGGGCGCCTCTCCCACCCCTTTCAATCCTCACTCGCCGCCGAATCACCTTCTTTCCCGTCAGGGAAAATTTTTCGCCCCCGCCCTGTGCAAAAACGAAAAGCGCCTGGATTTTTCGGTCCACCATCTTTCCTCTGGAAATCCCCAGCGATTCAACAGCTTTCGCATTGACCTTTTTGATTGTCCCCCGGGCATCCAAAAGGATCGCCGCCACCTTCCGCACGGGCCAGCCAGTCTTGCTTTTTTCTTCGGAAGTCGGGGGCATATGTGGTTCGGAATGAATGTTGCAAATAAACCGGCAGGAGGTGCCCCTGGGATTCATGTGCAATGGTCAGACACAGTACTGTCACTTCACGGAAGTTTCAATCAGGGGAATTGACCCATGCACCCATCGGGATTCCTCCTGATGTCCCTCCGCGGGTCCCAAGGACTGTATTTTCCTCATCATCTCTGTCGGATCCGGTAATAGGAGCATTTGGGGGCGGGGACCCGTTCAAACTCTTCATCCACATTGAGGGTGGTCTCCGTCGCCCCCATCAGCAGAACCCCATCCGGGGCCATATGACGGCGCATTTTGCCCAGAACCTTGCGTTTGTCCTGGACATCAAAATAAATCAGCACGTTGCGGATGAGAATCAGGTCCGCACGGGGGACGTCGTAAAAGGGGGCGCTGAGATTGCATTCAAAAAACTCGACCATGCGGCGGATCTCATCCCGGAGTCGCCAGAGATTGCTCTCCTTTTTGAAATACTTGATCAGATGCGCCACGGGCAGGCCCCGGTTGATCTCGATCTGGTTGTAGACCCCCTCCCGGGCCTGTCCGAGAACCCGCCGGGACAGGTCGCTGGCCAGAATCCGCAGATTCCAATCGAGCAAACCGGGAAAATGTTCCCGGATGAGCATCGCCAGCGAATAGGGTTCCTGCCCCGTGGCGCAGGCCGCCGACCAGATCACCAGCCGCCGGGAATCCTGTCGGCGACGGATCAACTCGGGAAGGACCTCCTGACGGAGGACCTCGAAGGGATGCACGTCCCGGAAAAAATACGTTTCATTGGTCGTCATGGCATCGACAACCCGGTAATGCAACCCGTTGATCCGGTTGCCTCGAAGGCTCCGGACCATTTCGGTGATATCCTTGAATCCCTCGACCCGGGCGAGGTGGCTCAGACGGCAATGGATCAGATAGGCCTTGCTGGCTTCAATGACCACCAGGGATTCGCGGTAGATGAGCTCCTGCAAATAGGCAAAGTCCTCCGGATTGACCTCATCCCCGGTTGAGGAGGTGTGGAATCCGGCATTCATGGGGTTCCCACCGGCATGGGACTGCGAAAACCCATGGTCACGAGTCGTTTGATTTCCGTGGCCACCTGGTCCAGGGGGACAACCTTGTTGGCCAGTCCCGCCTCGGTGACCACCCCGGGCATCCCCCACACAACCGAACTTTCCCGGTCCTGCGTGAGGATGTACCCGCCCTTTTCGCGGATTTTTTCGGCTCCTTTCAAACCGTCGTATCCCATCCCGGTCAGAACCACCCCCAGCAATCCGGAGCCGTAGGCTTCTGCGGCGGACTCAAAAAGCAGGTCCACGGAGGGTCGGCACGAATTGCGCGGGGCCTCCCGGTTGATTCTGAGCACAAAATGCGGGGGTTCCCAGTTGATGAGCATGTGCCATCCGCCCGGGGCAATGAAAATGTTGCCGGATTCGGCAATCATGCCATCCAGAGCCTCATGCACGTTCATCCGGCAGATGTGGTTGAGGCGTTCGGACAAAAACCGGGTGAAAAGTTCGGGCATGTGTTGGACGATCAGGATGGGCACGGGCAGGGTCTCCTCCAACTGCGGAAGCACCTGGGTCAGTGCCCCGGGTCCCCCGGTGGAAACTCCGATGACCACGGCCTTGGGCTTGCCCTCGAAAAAAACGGGGCGGGGCGCTGCCATCCGCCCGGAAGGACTCGGTTCAACGGGGAGGACGGCGGCCCGATGCGGCTGGCACAGGGCCCTGATTCTGGGAATCAGCTCTGTTTTCAGGCACTCAATGGCCTGGACGACCCCGCCCACATTCGCGGGTTTGGTCACATAATCATTGGCGCCCAGTGCCAGGGCCTCCAGCGTGATGGCCGCGCCCCGTTCACTGAGGGTGCTGAAGATGATGACGGGCAGATCGGGCCGGCGGCGACGAATCTCACGCAAAACCTCCAGTCCGTGCATGTCGGGCATCTCCAGATCCAGCGTGGCGATGTCCGGATTGCTCTGCTCGATCTTGGCCAGGGCAATCCTCCCGTTGGCCGCCACACCGGCCACCTCCATGTGGGGGTCGGAGGAAAGCACGTCGGAAACCATCCGCCGCACCACCACCGAATCATCCACCACCAGAATACGGATTTTTCCCATAGGCATCACCAAGGTCAATTGTCACCGGCTGTCGGATGGGGGCGGGAACCGGGCCGGGCCCGCGCCCACGGGACCGGTCCTGACACCCAGCCGCCTAATGCCGGTCAATGGAAACGAGTTCCGACACATCGGAAACACCGTTCCGGTGCCCGAGTCCATTCACACGGGCGGATTTGACCTGTGGAACCAGGGCGCCCACGGATTTGCCCAGGCGGGACCCTCCCGTGAGGCCTGCCTCGTCCTGATGATCAAACCGGAATGCGGACATCAGTCGCTGCAGTTCGGTGGCCATCTGCGAGAGTTCCCCGCTGGCCTGCTGGATGTTGTTGGAACCCGCGCTGGTGTTCTTGGCGGCCTCGGCGACGCTGTTGATGTTCTGGGCGATCTGGCTCGTCCCCTTGGCAGCCTCGTTGACATTTCGGTTGATCTCGCTGGTTGTGGAGGTCTGTTCCTCGACGGAGCTGGCAATGGTGTTCTGGATGTCATTGATCTGGCTGATGATGGTGCTGATCTCGCCGATGGCCTTGACGGCCTGGCCGGTATCGCTCTGGATGCCCTCGATTTTCCGGCGGATATCCTCGGTGGCCTTGGCCGTCTCCTTGGCCAGTTCCTTCACCTCGTTGGCGACCACGGCAAATCCCTTGCCCGCCTCCCCGGCCCGCGCTGCCTCGATGGTGGCGTTGAGCGCCAGCAGATTGGTCTGCTCGGCGATGTTGGTGATCACCTTGATGATGTTGCCGATCTCGGCACTGCTGACCCCGAGGGTCTCGACGATCTTGTTGGTGCTGTCGGCCTGACGCACCGCGGCGGCGGCCACCCGGGCGGCATCATTGGCATTCTTGGCGATTTCCTTGACGCTCGCCCCCATCTGCTCGGAACTGGTGGCCACGGTGGCGACGTTGTGGCTGACCTGTTCGGAGGCCGCCGATACGACGTTGGCCTGTGTCGATGTTTCCTCGGCATTGGAGGAAAGTTGCTGGCTGATGGCCGCCAGCTCCTCGGAGGAACTCGCCAGGGCCTCCGAACTCTTGCGGATCTGGCTGAAAGCCTCCGACAGGTCCTCGATCATCTTGTTGATGTTGGCGCCCAGTGTGCCCATTTCATCACGACTCCTGACATTCGTCCGCTGGGTCAGGTCCCCGCTGGCCACCTTTCCGACAACCCGCATCACCTCCGACAGGGATGAAATGATGCCCTGGGATATGAGCATGGCAATGGTCAGGGAAATGACAATGCTTCCAATGATGATTCCGATGATGATTGTACGCGACTTCTCATATTCGAGGGCGGCATGCTTCACCGCCTCATCAAGCTGGTCATGAAAAAATTTTGTGACCTCCTCCATCATGTCATCGAATTTTTTCGCCTTGGGATAGAGTGTGCCCATGTAATAGTCGAGGGCTTCCTTCTTCTTGCCCTGGCTGGAAAGGGATAGGACCTGGATGCGGGCCGGGGCGATCTCCGCCTTGTTAAAGGCAAGCAAATCCTCCAGTTTCCCCCGGGCCTCATCGCTCCTTCCCTTCATATTGATCATTTCCAGCATGAGGCTCTCCCGCCGGGCGATCAGCTCCTCGATCTCCTTGTTTTCAGATTGCATCAGGGCGGCATCCGTGGCGGCGATGTGCGTCACAATCGCCTGTTGTGTTTTGGCCAGATCCTCGTTGATCAGTCTCATTTTCAAGGCCGAGTCCACCTGTATTTCACTCACCCGCCTGAGTGTCTCACTTTCTTCCCGCATCCCCTGGACCCCCATGTAGCCGATGCAGACCATGGCAAGGATGACAAACCCGAAGGCTGTAAACAGCTTTGCTCTGATTGATATGTTCATATTTTTTCCCATTTTTCCGGTTTTTCCGTTTTGTTTTTTGAATTGGTTGGTCTCAGACCCCCACGGCGGCACCCAATCCGCAGGTTTTGTTGATGTCGAGGACCAGCAGCAGGGATTCCCGCAATTTGTACGTGCCGCGGATCAATGCCCGCGCCTCCCCGGTGAGGGTGTCCGGCGGCGGCTCAAAGGTTTCCGCCCCGGCCTCGACGACATCGCCGATCCGGTCCACGAGCAGACTCACGGGCATCTCGCCATACCGGACGATGACATTCATCGGCAACGCTCCCGCCGGACGGTCCTCCAGCTCAAAGCGCCGCCGCAAATCGATGGTGGTCACAATCGCCCCCCGCAAATTGATCAGGCCGCTGAAGACGGGGTGCGAGAGCGGCACCCGGGTGATGGGCTGGTGGCGGATGATTTCCTGCACCTCTCCGACCCCCACGCCAAAGAGATAGGGTCCGAGATAAAACGTGCAATACGGTTGCTGGCTGCTCATGCGACCTCCTGTTTGAGCGGACTGCGTTCCCGGCTCTGCCCCACCAGACCCTGGCAGTGCCGCTCGGTGAATTTTGAAAGATCCAGCAGATCGGTCACATGTCCGTCAATGACGGCCGTATGCAGGGTCGGATCATGGGGGGTTTCCTCCTCGGCGGACCACCCGTCCTCGATGATGTCGAGGATCCGGTCGACGACCAGTCCGATATTTCCGCCCAGTGCCTGATACACCACCACCGGCAACGCCCCGCCGTCGCGCGCCACGGTTTCCCCCCCGTAAATTTCCGACAGCCGCACCAATGGCATGATCCGTCCGCGGTATTGGACCACGGTCCGGCTGGCGGAGGTTTCCAGAGACTCCACGGCGATCTCCTCCAGACGCGCCACCATCGACAGCGGAACGGCCATCCGCCGCTGGCGGCCCACCTCAAAGAGCAGCAGGGAGCGCGAGTGGCGCACCGGCTCCGCCGTCTCCCCCTTGGACTGGCTCCGCCGGAGCGTATCCGAAAGTCCCGCGGAAAGGCCCGCCTTTTGCGCCAGTCCGGGCACATCCAGAATCAACGCCACCCGTCCGTCCCCCATGATGGTCGTCCCGGCAAAGGCATGCAGTCCCTTGAAATGCGACCCAAGGGGTTTGACCACGATCTCCTGGGTGTCGTTGATCTCATCAACAACCAGCCCAAATTGTCCGTTCTCCCCCTGCAAAACGACGATCTGGACCTCCGGATCCTGCAACGATTCCGCCCCGGGAACCGTCTCCAGGGCCAGTTCCCGGTTCAGGTACACCAGTGGCAACAGCCGTCCTCGCAGCCGGTACACGGGCGCGTGATGGATCATTTCCACCGCCTGCACCGCCTGCTCCCCGCTCAGTCGCACCAGCTCCAAAAGACTGATCTGCGGAATGGCATACTGATCCCCTCCCGTACTGACGATCAGGGCCGGGATGATCGCGAGAGTCAGGGGGATTTTGACCTTGAAAACCGTCCCCCGGCCCGCCGCACTGGAAATGTCGATGGTCCCGCCGATCTTTTCGATGTTTGTCCGCACGACATCCATACCCACTCCCCGCCCCGAAATGTTGGTCACGGCCTGGGCGGTGCTCAGGCCGGGCAGAAACACCAGACTCAACGCCTCCGCATCGGTCATGCGTGAAAGCTCCTCCACCCCCACCAGCCCCAGGTCCCCGGCTTTCTTGCGCAGACGCGCCCCGTCAATCCCGTTGCCGTCATCACTGATCTCAATGATCACCTGGCCGCCCTCATGAAAGGCACGCAAAAGAACCAGCCCTGTCTCAGGCTTGCCCCGCTCACGCCGGACCTCCGCGCTTTCTATGCCATGATCCACCGCGTTGCGGATCAGGTGGGTGAGCGGGTCCCGGATCGCCTCGATGAGCGCCCGGTCCATTTCCGTTTCCGCCCCCTCCATCTCCACCTGCACCTTTTTGTGACAGGCCAGCGACAGGTCCCGGACCATGCGCGGAAAATTCCCCCAGATCACGCTGATGGATTGCAGACGCGTTTTCATCACACTCTCCTGAAGCTCGCTGGTGATCAGATTGATCCGCTGTGCGGCATTGCTGGCCCCGGCCTCCCCGGCCAGCAAACTCGACTGGACAATCTGGTTCCGTGCCAGGACCAGCTCGCCGACAAGTGTCATCAGATTGTCGAGCAGGGACACATGCACGCGCACAAAATCATCGCCCGCGCCGTGACTGACCACCGCGGGCCCGGGTGTCACCGCCGCCGCGGTCGGCACGGGTGTCTCGCCGGGGGCCGTTTTTTGCAGCCGCACGATCCGCGCGATCAGGTCATCGACGGAAATCAGATTTTCACGGCCGGAGGTCTGCAACGACTGGAACAGGGACCGCAGCACGTCCACGGTCTCCAGCATCAAAGCCACCGTCTCCCCACTCATGGCCCGCTGCCCGTCCCGCGCCTGGCTGAGCAGTTCCTCGGCCGCATGCGTGATCCTTTCCAGTTTGCCCAACCCCAGGAATCCGCAGCTGCCCTTGATGGTGTGGATGACCCGGAACACATTCTTGATGTGCTCGGGCTGGTCGGCGTTCCTCTCCAGCTCCAGCAGACTGTGGTCCACCGCCGTCAGCCCATCAAGCGATTCGGCCACAAACTCCTGTATGATGTCCTGATTGTCTTCCATGGCATGCTCCCCGGAGGGTTAGCCGGCCCGCTCTTCCCGGCTGGCTGAATCCAGCATGAAAAAAAGTCGGAACTCGGTTTGATTGGATTCCATCGTGCGGCTCCGAGAGTATCACCGAAAAACACACCCTCATATCGGTCGGACTTCTGGAATCCCCGACAATCATTTCCCTCACGCCCCCATCAGGAACTTCCCCGATACGGGCACGGGGATCAATGCGGGAAGGATTGCCCCGAGTGAGGAAATCGGCTTGTCATCGAATCAGAAAAGTCCATCCTTGATGGCGTGAATCATTTTACATTTGAAAAGGTGCAGGGGTTTGTCGATTCAACTGTCACGGGCGTTTTCAGAACGATGATGCAACTGGAGGTGCAGCCCCAGGAACCGGTCCCCCTCTCCCTGTTGTCCGAATCCCGCGTGGTGTCCTCGGTCAGTTTCACCGGCGAGAAAATCAATGGGGTGGTCTGCCTGCACATCAGCGAATCCTACGCCGTGGAGCTGACGGCCGCGCTGCTCGGAATGCCCTGCCCGGAGGTCTCCGGCCATGAGATGGTCAATGACGCCATGGGGGAACTGGCCAATGTTGTCACGGGCAACATCAAATCAAAATTCTCCGACGAGGGGTATCCCTGTCTTCTTTCCATTCCCTCGATCTTTCGTGGAAACAAAATCGAGGTCGAGTCCACCCGGCATTCCCACCTCCATCATTTTGCCTACGGCGACGGTTCCAACACGGTGCTGGTCGAGCTTTTCCTGAAAAGCTGATCCCCCCACACACTCACTTCCCGCCGGGCGCGACGCTGCTGCGGCGAATGACCAGGTCCACGGGCAGACGGCGGGTTTCCGGACGGATCTTCTCCAGCAGCTCCCACACGGCACGCACCGCTCCCACCCCAAGGTCGGCCGTCGGCTGATGCACGGTCGTCAGCGGCACACGATAATAACGGCCCACGGACAAATCCCCATATCCGACAACCGAGACATCCTCCGGAACCCGAAGTCCCTGGCGGATCAAAACCTCGCTGGCCCCGATGGCCACCAGATCGTTCACGGCAAAAATCGCCGTGAAATGGATTTTTTCCTGAATGACCTGCAGGGCGGCCTTTTCCCCTCCCACCATATCAAATCC